>NZ_CP151657.1:647160-970740 GCF_038405225.1 Arthrobacter citreus | reverse complement strand
CCTGGCCGCCGGCCGCTGACCGGCAGGCGGCCTCGGCTTCCTATGACGCCCAGCGCTTCATGAAGGCGGCCATGGCATCCCGGGCAACTGTTTGAGTCGGCTTGTATGCCGCCTTGCCCTGGGCCGCCGGCCAGCCGGTGGATATTCCCTTGGCCGACAGCCACGAAATCTCCTTATAGAACTGGTGCGAAACGGCAACATCCACAAAGGGGGACTTCTTTGCCGGTGTGTACTTTGGTGAACCGGACAACCGGTAAAGGAAAGCAGCCATGGCATCCCGGTCCACTGGAGCCTGCGGACGGAATACCTTTGTCTTATTCTTCTGGACCCAGCCCGTGGATATCTTCTGGGATGCCAGCCAGGAAATTTCCTTATAGTACGGGTTGGATACCGAAACATCGGTAAAGGGCGATTTGGCCGGCGCCGTAAATTTGGGGGAACCCTTCAATCGGTACATAAAGGCGGCCATGGCCTCACGGCTCACGGACTGCAGCGGACGGTACGTCCGCGTGCCGTTCTTTTCCGCCCAGCCGGTGGAAATTCCCTGCTTGTGCATCCAGTTCATTTCGGCGAGGAACTGCTGCCCGCCGGTGAGGTCACTGAACGGGGACACCGCTGGGGGTTTGGTGGATTTCGGATAGCCGGCCAGGTTGGAGACCACCAGGTGCCAGCCCTTGTACGGGCCGCTGGTGGGCACCACATACCCGACTCCTGCATGGGTTTCCCGCGGATCAAGCATGGCGTCCCGGTGTGCCGGGGAGTTCATCCACCAGTCCACCACCTGGGTGGCTGAGAAGTTGAAGGCAATGATCTCGCCGTACCAATTCGCCCCCGGGGGAATCAGTGATCCGCCCGCATCCGCCCGGTGAATTCCGGCCCAGTCAAAGTTGGGGTCGGCGGTGGTCACCCGAAGATGGTTGGCCCAGCCCTGGGACACGTCGGCAATGCGCTGGTTCCAAACGAGGGCCGGAACGCCGTTTGCCTTGCGCTTTGCGTTCATCAGGTCAAAAACCTGTCCGGCGAAACGGTCGCTGCGCACCGCGTCAGTGGATGCGTCCGGCGCGGCTGCCGCTCCCGCGCTCATTCCCTCCGGAAGGGTTGCCGGATCCACCCCCTGGGCAGCATCCGCGGCAGCGGCTGCCACTGAGGCCTCCGCTGCTTCGGGGGAAAGGGATTCCGGATCGGGCCGAGGGGTTTCAGGCATTACCGGAAAGCCCCCGGTGCTGTCCTCGGCAATGTCTTCGACAATGTCCTC
The DNA here is from genome assembly GCF_038405225.1 of Arthrobacter citreus. Lineage (NCBI taxonomy): Bacteria > Bacillati > Actinomycetota > Actinomycetes > Micrococcales > Micrococcaceae > Arthrobacter > Arthrobacter citreus. The sequence continues at coordinate 969,485 of NZ_CP151657.1, read as the reverse complement.
GACAGTGGAAACTGCCGGGAGCATTGCTCTCGAATCAGCTGCCGCCGCAGAGGGAAAGACGAGCGAGGCAAGAATAAGGGCGCAGGAAACGGGGACGGCAACGGCGGCCCGAAATATGGTGTTGTTCTTCATGATTGGAAGTATCGTAACTGCCCGGGAACGAAGATTCGTTCAAAACCAAAGCCGAGACCGCAAAAAGTTACGGCTAGGCTGCTTATCTGTGGTATTTCAGCAATGTACCGCTGAATTTCTTTAACGCAGTTGTATCCCGTTCACCGGGGAAATGCTCATGCCAAGTGGGTGCGGCGGTTTCGGTGTTCAAGGAGCAGGCGTGCTCCATTAACCACGAGAACTTCAACCGAAACCCCCTGTTCCTTGGCGAGCTCCTCCAATTCCCGTCCCAGCTTCGGTGGAATCCGCAGTTCAATGTTCATGCGTTAAATCGTATCGGCGTCTGCGGCCGGACCAGACCGTCCGGGAGTTCGTTACGTCACCTCCCTGGCAGTCCACAGCCGGCAGCACACCAGGTGAGTGCTGCCGGCTGTGGTGCCGGAACCGGGTATCCGGCTTCGGCTGTGCGGGAATCCAGACTGCCTAGAACTTGGCGTCGTACCGGTAGAGGAAAGCGGCCATCGCGTCCCGGGCAATGGGCTGGTACGGGCGGAAGGTCTTGTCACCCCAGCCGGTCGAGATGCCCTGGGCCGCCAGCCAGCTGATTTCCTTGTAGTACATGTTGTCGGTTGCCACGTCCCGGAAGGGAGAAACCGCCGGAGGGTTGTAGCGCGGGCTGCCGGCCAGGCGGTACAGGAACGCCGCCATGGCGTCACGGTTGATGGCGCTGCCGGGCTGGTAAGTATTTCCGTTCCATCCCGTGGCTACCCCACTGGCCGCCAGCCAGTGGATTTCCCGGTAGAACATGTTGTTGGTTGCCACGTCCCGGAAGCGCGAGGCCTTGGGTGCCGTGTAGGCGGGCTTGCCCTTGATGCGGTACAGGAAGGCTGCCATGGCGTCGCGGTTGACCGGCGCGAGGGGCTGGTAGGTGCCGTTGGGATACCCGGTGGTGATGCCCTGGGCCTTGAACCACGAGATTTCCTTGGCGAACTGGCTCTTGGCCGGCACATCGGGGAAGGGCCCCGGAACGGGTGCGGGGGCGGGAGGAGCCGGAGCAGGCGCCGCGCCGCGGGCAAACGCCGTTAGTCCGGCTGCGTTTCCGTTCCAGACGTTGGAGTCCCCGACAAACGGTCCGGTGCTGCTGTACTGCCACAAGCTGTAGACGCTCCAGCTCGCGGGCAGCCGGCCGGCTCCGACCTGGTTGTAGTTGGCGATGTGCAGCGGGTTGTCCCGAAACGCGGCGCTGTTGCCGGTGCAGGTGATCCACCAGTCAGTGGTCGTATAGATCATGGGGGCGCGGCCGGTGCGTGCCTTGACCTGGTTCGAGAAGTCCCGGATCCAGTTCACCATCTGCCCGGCGCTCATGTTGTAGCAAGTGTTCCCCAGGGACGCGTAGGGGTTGTACTCAATGTCCAGGAGCGGCGGCAGGGTACGTCCGTCCGCGGACCAGCCGCCTCCATTGTTCACGAAGTAGTTGGCCTGGGCGACACCCGAAGACACGCTGGGCAGGGCAAAGTGGTAGGCACCGCGGATCATGCCAACGTTGTACGAGCCGTTGTACTGCTGGTTGAAGTTGGGGTTTTTGTATCCCGTTCCCTCGGTGGCCTTGGCATAGGCAAACCGCGAGCCCAGCCCCCAGGCATGCTTCCAATCCACGTTGCCCTGGTGGCTGGACACGTCCATCCCCTGGATGCCTGCTGGCCGCCAGTTCCCTGCCAGCGGTTCAGCCGCTTCGGGGGCGGCGGTTCCCTCTTCGGGGGCGGCGGTTCCTTCTTCGGGCTCACTGACACCCGCATCCGGCGCAGCGGTGCCTTCGGATTCAGCCTGCGGGGCGGGAGCGTCCGACTCGGCCTGCGGTGCCGGAGCTGCGGATTCATCGGGCGCCGGCAGCTGGGCATCGCCCGTGACGCCGAGGCGGTTCAGGCCCTGTCCCATGGAAGCGCCGTTTTCGCCGATGATCCTGGCCTGTTCAGCCTCGCTGATACCGATCGGAGCAGTGTCGGTCCCTGTTGCGGGGACCGCAGCCGCCGCGGGACCTGCAAGGCAGGAGACGGCCAGCAGAGCGGTCAGTGCAACTGATGTGAGACCAGTGGAAAGCGTCGTGGTTTTCATTTATGTCCTGGATGATGTGGTTGATATCCCCGCGCGTTTCCGCAGGAAGTCAGGAACCCCCACGGTTCCTTATGCCCTTGTCCTTGCCGCATAGAGAGCTGCGGCTGGGCCCCGATAGCGCTTCCCCCACCGCCATGAATTGGCTGCGGGACATTTTGCTGAACTCTTTTCACGGCGGCAGGATCGGGTTCCCGCGCGCTACCTATACCGTATGCCACCACATTTCCACGAATCAGGCTGGCTCAGCCGATTCGAGTACTTTGCAGGTAAATTGTTACATACTCACTTTCGGCGTCCAGGGCCTCGTCGGGTGCAGAAAGAGCACGTTTCCCGGGCAAAATAGGGAACACCGAAACGGAAGAAGCCGTTTCCGTCAGCACAGCAAGAGACCAGCAATAGAACACAGCATCGACAATGGCGACGGCGGCACCGAGTAGTCCCGGTTGCCGCCCACGGGCATACGGATCCTCCTGAGGCGGCATTGGGTAAGGCGTCGTCGTTACGCAGCCGGGGCACAGCCAGGGGAACTGTTAGAGTTCCGTAGGTTCGGAATTCCGCTTCACCAGGCGAAACATCCGACTGCCGTTCAGATGTAGCGGTCCTTTGGGGGAACGCAGTGAGAGGAACCAATGTCAGAGAACAAGCCGGGCCCGGCCTCCAGCGAAGATCAGCAGGAGATGCCTGCTCCAACACCCCCGCCTTCCGTGGAACATGAAGGCACGGACCAGGGACATCAGGGACAGCCCGAGACCGGTTTACCGCAGCAGGGGCAGGGCTACCCGCAGCAGGGATACCCCGCGGCGCCCGGCCAGCCCTATCCCCAGCAGGGATATCCGCAGCAGGGCCAGCCCTACCAGCAGCCCGGATACCCGGCACCGGGACAGGCGTACCCCCAGCCGGGGTACGGACCGGGCCCGTACGCACAGGGCCCCTATGGCCAGCCTTATATCGAACAAAAGTCCCGGCTGGTGGCGGGGTTGCTGGGCATCTTCCTGGGCGGCTTGGGAATCCACCGCTTCTACCTCGGACACATTGGGCTGGGCGTCGTCCAGCTGGTGCTTTCGCTGGTCACTTTCGGCATCGCGTCGCTTTGGGGCTTCATCGAAGGCATCATGATCCTTTGCGGTGCACAAATGTTCCGCGCCGATGCCCGGGGCGTCCCGCTGAAGGAGTAGCCGCAGTTGCAGCCGTCCCCCGGCGGTCTCCACAGGACGGCAGTGGCGCAGGCGTCTATCCTCGAAGAGTACCGGGGCTTTTCCTGCCCGGACCCTGCGATATTGGAGCGTCATGGCAGCTGAAGTACTGGTCATTGTTGGTTTAGGCGGCATGGGGCAGGCAGTCATGCGCCGCTCCGGGGCAGGCCGAAAGGTGCTGCTGGCCGATTTTAACGAAGAGCTCCTCGAGACGGTGGCAGCGGGCGCTCTGGGCGACGGATACGACGTCGTCACCCAGCGTGTGGACGTGTCATCGCGCGATTCGGTGGCGGCGCTGGCTGCGTCTGCCGCCGAACTGGGCGCGGTGACCCAGGTTGTCCACACTGCCGGGCTCTCCCCTGTCCAAGCTCCGGTCGAAGCCATCTGGAAGGTCGATCTGATCGGCGCGGCCCTGGTGCTGGAGGAATTCGAGAAGGTCATCGCTCCTGGCGGTGCCGGCGTCGTCATTTCCAGCATGTCCGCCTATATGTCCGGCGGCAGCATCCCCGCCGATGTCCTGGCCAGCCTGGCCACCGTGCCGGTGGATGACCTGCACCTGATTCCGTTCATCGGCGGAATCGACAACCCCGGGTACGCCTACCTGGTCGCAAAGCGCGCCAACCAGGTCCGCGTCCAGGCGGCCAGCATTCGCTGGGGTGCGCGCGGGGCGCGCGTGAACAGCATCAGCCCCGGCATCATCTCCACGCCCATGGGCCAGCAGGAGCTCGCCGGCGAATCCGGTGCCCACATGCGCGCCATGATCGAGGCATCGGGCACCGGACGTGTGGGCACTCCGGGCGACATCGCCAACGCAGTTGCCTTCCTCCTCGGCTCCGATGCCAGCTTCATCACGGGGGTGGATCTGCTGGTCGACGGCGGTGCCGTGGCCGGCCTCGATACCGGGCAGCGCCAACAAGTGGCCGGCTGATCCGCCATGTCTCTGCCAATGCCGCCGGAGAACACCTTTGACCATCTGCGGAAGCTGGACGGTGAACATGTGGGCTATATCCATATGACCGACGACGGCGGGTTCGTTCCGTTTGACCTGCTCCACCGGCGCCGGTCAGCGGCAACGGATCTGGAATCGGCCGAGAGCCTGCTCGACGATCTGGGTCTGCGGATGTTCATGGATGAGTGGTGGCTGTCTGTCGATGGCCAGCACCAACAGGTCCTCATCCAGGAAGTGCGGCGGGACCGGGTGCTGGTCGCGCCGACGGTGGCAGGAGCCAATAGCCAAGTCTGCGGACATGACGAAGACGATCGAGGTCCCGCTGCCGACCGGCCGGCTGTTTCAGGGACAGAATCCTCCGGTGGATGAGTGAGCGACCTGCAGTGCCCGGCAACGGTTGTCCTCCTCCCGCTTGGCGATCCCGCACCGGCCTGGCTGGTCCGCCTCCCGGTGGCCGGGCGGTTCGCGGCGAGCGGCTGGGCTCACGTTATCTTCCTGGTGAATGAAACTGCCGATCTGTACCGGGGTGAGACCTTTGCAGTGACCGCGCCCGCGGCGGATCTGGCAGAAGCCCTGCACCGGCGCGGCATCGTGGCGCAGCCGCCGGTAATCGTCGAGGTGGACTCCGGCGGCTGGAGAATGGCGCCGGAACCCTAGGTCTTCTGCCCGTCCCGGGGTAAATTCGCTGGAAGACGCCCAGACCCGCGGCGGGTGGCCGCTACTGGATGGAGAGCTGATGGAACCGACCCCCTATCTGGTTCTTCTGCGGGGCATAAATGTCGGCGGAAGAAACAAGGTCCCGATGAAAACGCTCAAGGGACATTTGGAAGGCCTGGGCTACGAACAGGTGCTCACCTACATTGCAAGCGGCAACGTGCTGCTCGAATCCACTGAACCCGCCGAGGTCATTGGGCCGCGGATCGAAGCAGCCCTGACTGAGAACTTCAAGCTTGACGATGAGATTGTCAGAGTGCTGGTCCTCGACCGCGGACAGCTGCAGGACGTGGTTGCCCACAAGCCCGAGGGATTCGGCGAACAGCCGGGCAAATACCATTCCGACGCGATCTTCCTCATGGGCATCGACCCCGCTGAGGCGATGGACGTGTTCAACCCCAGGGAGGGAGTGGACGCTGTCTGGCCCGGCGAGGGCGTCATCTACTCCCAGCGGCTCAGTTCTGAGCGGACCAAGAGCCGGTTGAGCGCCATTGCAGCCTCTCCCCTGTACAAATCCATGACCATCCGCAGCTGGAATACGACCCAGAAACTTTGGAATCTGTTTCAGGATTGATCGGCGTGGATCCTACAAGCTCACGTTCCCCGTAATCTGCTCCCGAAGCCGGTCGTTTTCCGACGCCCACAGCCGGAGGTCCAGGACGACCTTATCCAGAAAATCGTCCACCTCGTCCTGGGCATACCCTTCGCGGAATTTTGTCGGCGTAAACTTCTGATTCACCACCTGCTCCGGAGAAAGAATCGGATCAGTGACTGAAACAGGTTCACTTCGGGGGTTAGCCATTCTTAGCTGAAGACGTTCGTTCTCTTCCTGCAGCCGCCGAAGTTCCAGAACTATTCCTTCAAGTAGCTCATCCACAGGCTTTTGGGCATAGCCCTCCCTGAATTTCGTCGGCATGAATCTTTGGGCCACAACGTCTTCAGCGGTGAGAAGCGGCTTCTTGATCTTCGGGCGTCTTCCTGCTTTCGTCCCTGAGGCTTCCGTCCCCGGAACCATCTTGGATTTGATGGTTAAAGCGAGCAGGAGGACGAGCATGACTCCTGCTGCAATCGTCAACCAAAAGACCAGATTCTCAGACATTAGTTCCCCCAACTATGGCTGTGCGACGAAGTCTTCGTCCCGATTCGGAAACTGAAAACTTCTCTTAACAGGTTCAAACATCAACCTACCTAAATAAGCGCACAAATGTCCTCCTCTTCCGCAGCTTAAATGACTCAGCATGATTCAGTACCCGGGTGCGGCAGGCAGGTCGGCAAATTCTTCCAGCGTGATTCCGGCATCAACAATGCGGTGAGCGGAATCCACCCCCACATAACGCAGGTGCCATGGCTCGTAGGAATACCCGGTGACGGCTTCAGCTCCTGCCGGGTAGCGGATGACAAATCCATAGAGGTGGGCGTTGGCGGCGGCCCAGGAGCCCGCTGGGGTTTCTTCAAAGCAGGCCTGGAGCGAACAGGCGCCGTCGGGGTTGGCAATATCCACGGCAAGTCCTGTTTGGTGTTCGCTGTATCCGGGGCGGGCTGACAGCGACTCAGCTGCGGCGCCGCCGTAACGGTCGGTATAGGAAGAATGCAGATCCGCCTGCTGGCTGGCCGGGCGGAACCCGCTGACGGCTGATATGGCTACTCCGGCGGCGGCTGCATCAGCGCGCATCTTGAGGAAAGCTTCTCCCACCTCAGCCCGCATCAGCACTCCCCCGGCGTCCGTCAGGTCCTGCGGTGCATATTCCGCCGCCAGAGGCCGGTCCTTGTTAATGACAACGCTGATGCTGTCCGGCGAATCGAAGTCAGCGCCGGCGGTTACTGCGGCAGCATCTGAGTCCGCTTCCTGCGGTTGACCGGACCAGGAGAGGTACGCGAGAAGACAAAGGCACACGGACGCGATCATCGCGATATGAGTGTTGACGTGCTGGCGCGGCATTTTTCCTCCACCGCAACTTTCCCATAACCACGGGTGGATCACCTCCTTCGACGCGGGAGGTCCGGAGCGCCCCCTGTGCTGGCCGGGTTCAGCGAACCCCTGCACCGGGGCTGGGGAAGCCAGCCGGAGGGTCCTCCCCCACCAGGCCATCCACTGATTCCCGGATCAGGTCAGCATGCCCCACGTGCCTGGCGTACTCCTCCACCAGGTCAATCAGCATGCGGCGCAGGCTGCCAACATCGCCGTTAACCGGCGGCAGCAGCATTCCCGGCCCGCCGCCGTCGAGCGCGTCCGCAAGCCGCTGCCGGGACCGCTCCACCGCACCATTCCACAGATCAAGCAGCTCGTCGGGGCTGTCCTCGGCGGCTGTCCGCCACGGCCAGTCCGGATCATTGTCCCAGTCCACGGTATTCCACGGCGATACCCGGGTCCTGCCCCTTCAGCCGCCAGGCGAAGTAAATGTCCTCCACACTGGCGAGATGTTTGAGCAGGCCGCCCAGGGTGATGGCGGAGGCGCCAACCGTGGCGGCGAGAGCCTCGGCATCGAGGCCGGCGGTTTTCCAGGCGAAGGTGGCACGCTGCCGGTCGAGAGACCCCACCAGAGTCTCCAACTCGCTTCCGGCCAGCGGCGGTTCGATTTTGTTGGCGCTCTTTTCTTCAGTCATGACGCGAAGACTAGGCGGACGCGGCAGCGGCCGTCCACGGTGATCGAGGACTAACCGCGCCGCCGACGGGTAAAGACCAAATGGACAACCCCGAACGGAGAAGGGGTCGCTTCGATGTCAAAGCGCTCTTCGAGTCCTTCAAGTCCGTCCCAGAGCCGTTCACCCCGGCCCAGGACGATTGGCACGACGACAACATGCAGGTGATCGATCAGGTCAGCTTCGAGGAACTGCCGCACCGTGCTGACGCCGCCGCCGATCCGCACGTCTTGGTTACCGGCGAGGGCGCGGGCCTGCCGGAGCGCTGACACCGGGTCCGCATCAACGAAATGAAAGGTCGTTCCGCCTTCCATCTCCAGGACCGGCCGGGGGTGATGCGTCAGGACCAGGACCGGGGTATGGAAGACGGGGTTGCTGCCCCACCATCCCTTCCATTCCTCGTTCTCCCAGGGGCCGCGGTGAGGACCGAACTTATTGCGGCCCATGATTTCCACGCCGATCCCGGGCCCCCAGGTGCCGGCAAACGCTTCGTCCACCCCGAAGGACCCCTCGGACTCTCCATGGATGCCCATGGCCCGGAAGGTGCGCGTTTCGAAGGCCCACTCCACCAGCCGTGTTCCCGCGTGGCCGAAGGGAGCGTTGAGCTGCTGGCCGGCTCCGGTGCCGAAGCCGTCGAGGGATACCGAGAAGTTGTGCACGCGTACAAGGGACATGTCAGCTCCTGATGAGTCTTCTTCGGTGTCACCTTACGGCGATCGACTGCAACGAAAAAGGTCCCGCACAGTGAATGTGCGGGACCTTTGGGGAACTACGAAACTAGAAGTCCCAGTCGTCGTCTTCCGTGTTTACGGCCTTGCCGATCACGTAGGAGGAACCGGATCCGGAGAAGAAGTCGTGGTTCTCATCCGCATTCGGGGAGAGCGCGGACAGAATCGCCGGGTTCACGTCCGTCAGCGCGGACGGGAACATGGCTTCGTAGCCCAGGTTCATTAGCGCCTTGTTGGCGTTGTAGTGCAGGAACTTCTTGACGTCCTCGGCCAGGCCGACGCCGTCGTACAGGTCGTGCGTGTACTGGACCTCATTTTCGTACAGCTCAAAGAGCAGCTCGAACGTGTAGTCCTTCATCTCCTGCTTGCGTTCCTCGGAGGCGCCTTCCAGGCCCTTCTGGAACTTGTAGCCGATGTAGTAGCCGTGAACAGCTTCGTCGCGGATGATGAGGCGGATCAGGTCGGCCGTGTTTGTCAGCTTGGCCCGCGAGGACCAGTACATCGGCAGGTAGAAGCCCGAGTAGAAGAGGAAGGACTCCAGCAGGGTGGAGGCAACCTTGCGCTTCAGGGGATCATCGCCGCGGTAGTAATCGGTGACGATGTGGGCTTTCTTCTGCAGGTTCTCGTTCTCGGTGGACCAGCGGAACGCCTCGTCGATCTCCTTGGTGGAGGCCAGCGTGGAGAAGATCGAGGAATAGCTCTTGGCGTGGACCGATTCCATGAACGCAATGTTCGTGTAGACGGCTTCCTCGTGCGGGGTGATGGCGTCGGGGATCAGCGAGACTGCGCCAACCGTGGCCTGCACGGTGTCCAGCAGGGTCAGGCCGGTGAACACGCGCATGGTCAGCTGCTGCTCCTCCGGAGTGAGCGTGTTCCAGGACTGGACGTCGTTGGACAGCGGAATCTTCTCCGGCAGCCAGAAGTTGTTGACCAGACGGTTCCAGACTTCTACGTCCTTGTCGTCCTGGATCTTGTTCCAGTTGATCGCCTCAACGTGGCTGAGCAGCTTAATTTTCTCTGTCATGACTCCGATTCGCTTTCTGAAGAGAGACTTGGTGTGGCTGAGTTCTCGACGCAATACCTGCATCCGGCTTTCTCAATGCCTTTATTGGTGTGATGTCTGGTGTGGGCGCTGCGGCGACTTGAGGGCTTGGGACGTCCTAATCGAGCCGCAGACATTTTTGCCCTGGTTTCCGCGCTGGCCTGCTTACCAAAGTTTGGATTGCCTGCACCGGTCCTGGCTTCCGACAGTTCCTGGCGGGCTACTGCCGTCATGGAATGTCCGAATCCGGGATGCTCGGCGCCGAACTTGCCGAAGTTTGGGTTCTCCTGACCAGCGTACTGGCCCTTCCGCTCCTCCGCCCATTTGAGGCGTTGCTCCGGAGTATGCGACCGCCCGTAGAACGGGTTGTCTTCGCCGAAGCGGCTGAGCCCTTTTCGTCCGGTGGACCTGAGCCGAGCAGCTTCACGCTGCTCGGCTGTCCAAGGAACGCCTGCGGGGCCAAGACCACCCCGCGAAAGATTCAAAAGGCGGTCTCCATCCCGTTTCAGGTAGGCAATCCAATTGATCTCTGACTGGCCGAGGTCGGCCAGGTCCCACACTTCCTGCAGTTCATCCGCACGGACCCCATGTTGGTCCTGCTTACGAAGCCAGTCATAGAAGGGGGTCCTGCGGCCGCCCCGAGCGGCTTTCAGATGCTGAGCGAAACGACGAGCGACGGTCTTGGTGGTCAAGCCCACATAGCGGTATTCCCGCTCTCCGCGGAGGCGGATGCCATAAACAAACCCCACCGGCGCCGTTGTCGTCGTTTCCATACCGGTTAGCTAACCGTTACAGCATGCAGCTGACGCAATTTTCCACCTCAGTACCCTCGAGCGCGAGCTGGCGCAGGCGGATGTAGTAAATGGTCTTGATGCCCTTGCGCCACGCGTAGATCTGCGCCTTGTTGATGTCGCGCGTGGTGGCGGTGTCCTTGAAGAACAGTGTCAGGGACAGGCCCTGGTCCACGTGCTGCGTGGCAGCGGCGTAGGTGTCGATGATCTTCTCGTAGCCGATTTCGTAGGCATCCTGGTAGTACTCCAGGTTGTCGTTCGTCAGGTACGGAGCCGGGTAGTACACGCGGCCGAGCTTGCCTTCCTTGCGGATCTCGATCTTCGCAGCCACCGGGTGAATCGAGGAGGTGGAGTTGTTGATGTAGGAGATCGAGCCGGTGGGCGGCACAGCCTGCAGGTTCTGGTTGTAGATGCCGTGCTCCATGACCGAAGCCTTCAGCGCTGCCCAGTCAGCCTGAGTGGGGATGTGGATGCCTTCGAACAGCTCACGGACGCGCTGTGTCTTCGGAACCCATTCCTCGTTCACGTACTTGTCGAAGAACTCGCCGGTGGCGTACTTGGACTTGTCGAAGCCGGCGAACTTGCGTCCGGTTTCGATCGACAGCAGGTTTGACGCCCGCACTGCGTGGTAAACCACGGAGTAGAAGTAGATGTTCGTGAAGTCGATGCCCTCTTCGGACCCATAGTGCACGCGCTCACGTGCCAGGTAACCGTGCAGGTTCATCTGGCCCAGGCCAATGGCATGGGAAGCGTCGTTGCCCTTGGCAATGGACGGCACGGAACCGATGTGGCTCATGTCCGACACGGCGGTCAGGGCGCGGATGGAGGTTTCGATGGTCCGGCCGAAGTCCGGGGAATCCATCGTCTTGGCAATGTTCAGCGAACCCAGGTTGCAGGAAATGTCCTTGCCGGTCTCGGCATAGGAAAGGTCATCGTTGTACGTGGTGGGCTCGGAAACCTGAAGGATCTCGGAGCACAGGTTGGACATGATGATCTTGCCGTCAATCGGGTTCGCCTTGTTCACCGTGTCTTCAAACATGATGTACGGGTAGCCGGACTCGAACTGGATCTCGGCGAGGGTCTGGAAGAACTCGCGGGCCTTGATCTTGGTCTTCTTGATCCGTGCGTCGTCCACCATCTCGTAGTACTTCTCGGTGACCGAGATGTCCGAGAACGGCATGCCGTAGACCTTTTCGACGTCGTACGGGGAGAACAGGTACATGTCCTCGTCGCGCTTGGCCAGTTCAAAGGTGATGTCGGGAACGACGACGCCGAGGGAGAGGGTCTTGATGCGGATCTTCTCGTCGGCGTTTTCCCGCTTGGTGTCCAGGAACCGGTTGATGTCCGGGTGGTGGGCGTGCAGGTACACCGCTCCGGCGCCCTGGCGGGCACCGAGCTGGTTGGCGTAGGAGAAGGAATCCTCGAGGAGCTTCATCACGGGGATGACGCCGGAGGACTGGTTCTCGATCTGCTTGATCGGCGCACCAACCTCGCGGATGTTGGTCAGTGCGAAGGCCACGCCACCGCCGCGCTTGGACAGCTGCAGGGCGGAGTTGATGGAACGGCCGATCGACTCCATGTTGTCTTCGATGCGCAGCAGGAAGCAGGACACGAGCTCGCCGCGCTGGGCCTTGCCGGCGTTCAGGAAGGTGGGCGTGGCGGGCTGGAAGCGGCCGCCGATGATTTCGTCGACCATCTGCATGGCCAGCTTCTCGTCGCCGCGGGCCAGGTGCAGGGCCACCATGCAGACGCGGTCTTCATAACGCTCCAGGTAACGCTTGCCGTCAAAGGTCTTCAGCGTGTAGGAGGTGTAGAACTTGAAGGCGCCCAGGAAGGTCTCGAAGCGGAACTTCTTCTTGTAGGCGCGCTGGTACAGCTCGCGGATGAAGTCCATGGAGTACTGGTCGAGGGTTTCGCTCTCGTAGTACTCGTTCTTGACCAGGTATTCCAGCTTCTCTTCCAGGTCGTGGAAGAACACGGTGTTGTTGTTGACGTGCTCAAGGAAGTACTGGCGCGCAGCAGCGCGGTCGGCGTCGAACTGGATCTCGCCGTTCTTGCCGTACAGGTTCAGCATGGCGTTGAGCTCGTGGTAGCCCAGGTCCTTGTAGGCCTCCGGCATCTCCTTGGAGTCCGTCATGCCGGCTTCTGCGACTGATGCGTCCAAAACTCTTCCAATCCTTCGTTAACTTTGGCAACGTCCTCGGACGTGCCCATGAGTTCAAATCGATATAAGACGGGGACTTTGCACTTCACGGAGATGATGTCCGCCGCGAGGCAATAGGTGTCCCCAAAGTTGGTGTTGCCGGCACCAATCACTCCCCTGATCAGGGAACGGTTGTGCTCGTTGTTGAGAAATTTGATGACCTGCTTGGGTACTGCGCCCCGCGCCGCAGCTCCGGGCTGTTCCGCGGTGCCGCCGTAGGTGGGCAGCAGCAGGACGTACGGGCGCTGGGCCAGCAGTGTGGGTTCGGAGGTGTGGAGCGGGATTTTTCCTGCGGCCGTGTCAAGCTTCCCGACAAAGCGGGCCGTGTATCCGGACGCCGATGAAAAGTAAATCAGGGGTGCGTCAGTGACGGGCTGCGCGTCTGCTGCGGATTCCGGAGCCGGGGTCATCCCGGAGCGGTGTGCTATCCCCAGTGTCATGGTTCCTGCGCTCCTGACGGTGCGGGTACAACGTGTGGTGGTGCCGGTGCTGCGGAAGCGAAGCTTAAGCGACAGATGAAACCGATGCCTGAGCCAGCGCGTCAATCTTGTCCGGGCGGAAACCTGACCAGGAATCCTGCTCGGTAACGACGACGGGAGCCTGCATGTAACCCAGTGCGCGGACCCGTTCCAGGGCCTCGGCGTCCTGGGACATATCCACGATCTGGTACGTGATGCCCTTCTTGTCCAGCGCCCGGTATGTAGCGTTGCACTGAACGCAGGAGGGCTTGGTGTAAACCGTAACGGTCATGGTTGGTCTCCCCTTGTGAAGCCTTGAAGTCTGTCCATTGATACTACATCCAGACACTACATCTAGTGCGCAGCTGCAACGGGAACCCCAAGATGATGTATTACAAGTATGTCATTCGCCGGTCCCGTCGTCCACAGTTAATGCACAGGGCGGGGCGGAAAATTCCGTGGATTCCCGCAGGTCCGGCCAAGGTTCTCCACAGGCTGTGCAGAACGAACACACACCCCCGGGAGGGTTGCCAAGGCCACAATTTAGGCGCGTGTCGCAAAACGCGGGCGTGTCGCGGTTCCGGCCCGGGCTTCGGGGCAGCCGGGGCTGCGGGGCAACCGGATACAGTGGTCGACGGCGGCAGGGAGCATGACGCCATGGAAGGCGGTACCAGTGCTAAACCCGATTCACCTCAAGACCCTCCTGGAAGTCATCCGGGTGGGGTCATTCGCTGCGGCGGCCCTGCGGCTGGGTTACACGGCGTCGGCGGTCTCCCAGCAGATGTCCGCCCTGGAACGGGCCACCGGAACGCACCTGTTTGAACGCTCGGCCCGCACCGCGGTGCCCACGGAAGCCGCCGTCGTCATGGCCCGACACGCTGCCAAGGTCCTCACCGACATGGATGCGCTGATGGCCGCCACGGCCAGGGTTGAAGCCGGCACCCAACACGAACTGCGCCTGGGCATTTTTCCCAGCCTGGCGACCTTCGCCCTTCCCCTGCTGGTGGGCTCCCCCGGCTGGAAGGATTTGGGCATCAACCTGAAAATCCATGTCGCGGAACCGGGCCAGACCATCCAGGGACTGCGCGCCGGCGGAGAACTTGATGTGGCCCTCATTTACCAGGTGGGTCAGGGCGGGCTGGCCTGGCCCTCGACGATCAGCCGCCAGTGGCTGGGCGACGACGACTTCCGGGTTGTCCTGCCCCGGTCCTGGGGCATCCGAGAAGGGGCCCGCATTTCCGCTGAGCAGCTCTCCGACATGCCGTGGATCATGCACCATCCCGGCACCCCGGATGCGCTGGTCATTGAACGCCTGTTTGCCGGCTGCAACCTCCATCCCCACGTCGCCGCCTACTGCGACGATTTTAATGCGAGTTTGGAAATGGCCGCAGCCGGGCTCGGCGCCGCCCTTGTCCCGGAGCTGGCCATGCTTAACCGGCACGACGGCGTGATCCTCCTGGATGTGCCCGAGATCCGGCTTGCGCGCAGCATTTTCGCGCTGGTCATCAACGAGCGCGAAAACCCGCAGGTCCGCCTCTTCCTCGACCAGCTGGCCGAGATCCTGAGGACGCAGAGCATCGCACCCCGGACCGCCGCTGACAGTTAGGCAGGCCGGCCAGCCGCGCCATGGCGCCTGGAGCAACGCTGTGACCCGCGATACTGGACTCGCGTCTGGCAGCGGCCCCGGGTAATACTGGCATGATGCCCACTACCGAGAACCTCTTCCGCCGGACGGGTAGTCTCCTGCGGGGCGCCTCCGTCGCCAAAGTCTCCAACCGCCTCACCGGCATGCTGCGCTACACCCGCATCCAGCTTGCGATAAAGGCGGCACTTGCGGTGGGTATCGCTTGGACGGTGGCGCCGCTGGTCCCCGGCATCGCCTCGCACTACCCCTATTACGCGCCGCTGGGCGCGCTGGTGAGCATGTATCCCACCGTGTCCGGCTCCGCCAAAGCCGGGCTGCAAACACTGATCGGACTGGTCACGGGCATGGCGCTGGCGCTCATAGCCCTGGTGTTCGGTGGACCGTCAGTGTGGACCATTGCCCTGATCGTGGGGCTGGGGGTACTTCTGGCCGGTATTCCCCGGCTTGGCGCGGGGAAGGACTACCTGCCCATGGCGGCCCTGTTTGTGCTGGTGCTGGGCGGAGACGACCCCGATGGCTACTCCCTGGGCTACGCGGTGCAGATGCTGGTGGGCGTGGCCGTGGGACTCACCGTCAACGCCATTGTTTTCCCTCCGCTGCACCTTAGCGGCGCCGTGGACGGCCTGGCTTCCCTGCGGCTGTCCCTGGCGAGGCAGCTCAAGGAAATGGGTACGGCGATCTCAGAATCCTGGCCCCCCGAGCACGAGGACTGGTCCAAGCGCCGGACGGAACTGGTGGCTTTCAGCAGGGAAGTGCGTGAATCGGTACAGCTGGCTGACAGCAGCCGTTACGGCAATCTGCGGAGCCGCCGCCACCAGCGTGACCTCTCTGCGGACTACCGCGCGCTGCGGGCAATGGAACGGGTAACCCTGTACGTGGAGGACATGACCGAAGTCCTGGCCACCGCTATCTGGACCAGCCCCGAGGACATGCCGGTTCCCGCCGAGCTCGCCGATCAGCTCTCCGAGGCCATGCTCGCGTGCGGCGAGGCAGTGGAAACCTGGGATGCCGGAACCGACGAATTCTCCGAAGCCAAAGACGCTGTCCGGCGCCTCCAGATCGACATGAATTCGGCTGCGTCCCCCGACAGCCCGGTGGACGTCACGGCATCCCTGGCGATGAGCATGCGCAGGATCCTGCGCACGGTGCGGACCGAAGAGGACCAGCCCTAAGCTAGCCGGCGTCGGGCAGGAGCCCCAGGTCGGCCAGCTGCGCCGCCATCCCGGCGCCGTCGGGCGCATAGATCCACGGAATGTCCGACGGCGTTTCCGCGGCCCGCGACGCGGACCGGCCACCGGCCAGCACCGCCTCGCCGGCGGACAGCTGCCGGATGGCAATGGCCCGCACGTTCTGCGGATACTGCTGGGCAAAGGCCGCATAAATGGCTTCGTCATGCTGCCCGTTGTCTCCGATGAGCAGCCACTTGATGTGCGGGAATTCCTTGGCCAGGCGTTCCAGCTGCGTCTTCTTGTGCTCCGGCCCGCTGCGGAACCAGCGGTCCCGGGTGGGTCCCCAGTCGGTCAGCAGCAGCGGCCCGGCCGGATACAGGTTGCGGGTAATGAACCGGGTCAGCGTTGCGGCAACGTTCCAGGCGCCGGTGGACAAATAGAGGACGGGACTGCCCGGGTTCTCCCGTGCCAGCCGGTCCATCATCACGGCCATGCCCGGCGTGGGCGTGCGCGCGTGCTCATCCAGCACGAAGGTGTTCCAGGCGGCCAGGAAGGGCCTGGGCAGCGCTGTCACCATGACGGTGTCGTCAATGTCGGAAACAACGCCAACGGCCGCGGCGGGATCCACGATGTAGATGGGCGCAACGGCGGCTTCGGAGTCTTCGGAGCGGAGTATGACGGAAGTCCAGCCCGGCGCCAGCTGCACCGGAAGGACCACGTCGACGACGCCGCCGCGGTCCGCGGTCACCGAATGGCGTTCCCCCCCAATCTCCACCGTGACTTCGGCCTTGTTGATCGGCGGGCTCATGAAGTTCCGCCAGCCGCGGATGCCGTCACGGATGACCTTGGCTCCCGCTGAGTTCTCCCCCGAGGCCGCGTAACCTGGCTTGGCAAGGATGACCCGGCCCAGTACCCGGACCCATTCCGTGGTGCCATAGCCGGTAAAGGGAAGGACCGTTTGGACCTCCCCGCGCTTGCGGGCGCGGCCCTCCCGGTAACTGTGCAGGGAGTCTTCAAGGCGCATGCCAATGTGGCTGGCCTGCTCCTTAACTTCCTTGACGGCGGGCCGGGCTTGGGAGGACGGTGAGTCCGAAGGTGTCTGCGACATGACTCCAGTCTGTCAGACGCATCACCCCCGGAAGCAAAAAAGCCGGCAGTACCGTCAAGGACGGTACTGCCGGCTTCACCGGCTTCGGCAGAAGCGGCTAACGGCGCCGCTGGGCCGTCATCGGGCAGTCGAACGGATCGCGGGCCGCCAGGCCCACCTCGTTCAAGTACCGGACAACGATCCCGTAGGACTGGGTCAGCGTGGTTTCCGTGTAGGGAATCTTGTGCTCGGCACAGTACTCCTTGACGATTTCTGAGGCGCGCGCCAGGTGCGGGCGCGGCATGTTCGGGAACAGGTGATGCTCAATCTGGTAATTGAGACCGCCCATGAGGGTGTTCATGCCCGTGCCCTTGATGTTCCGCGAGGTGAGGACCTGACGGGACAGGAAGTCCACCTTGGAGTCCTTGGGGATGATCGGCATGCCCTTGTGGTTCGGGGCGAAGGACGCTCCCATGTAGACGCCGAAGACCGCGAGCTGCACGCCGATGAAGGCAAAGGCCATCCCGACCGGCAGGAAGAAGAACACGGCAGCCAGGTACAGGCCCAGGCGCAGGAACACCATGGACAGTTCGGTTACGCGTCCCTTGACCTGCTTGTTGGCAAAGAGGTGCTTGATCGAGGTGGCGTGCAGGTTGATCCCCTCGAGCGTCAGCAGCGGGAAGAACAGCCAACCCTGGCGGCGGGCGAACCAGGCCATGAAGCCCTTTTGGCGCGCGGCCTGTTCCGGCAGGAAGGAGATGGTGTCCATGTCAATGTCCGGATCCTTGCCCACCGTGTTGGGGTTGGCGTGGTGGCGGCTGTGCTTGTTCATCCACCACTGGTAGCTGATGCCGACGACGGCATTGGCCACGAAGCGTCCGGCGCGGTCGTTCGCGGGACCGGACTCGAAGACCTGGCGGTGCGCTGCCTCATGGGCAATGAACGCCATTTGCGTGAGCAGCACGCCCAGCGCGGCGGCGATCAACAGCTGGAACCAGCTTTCGCCGATCAGGAAGAACCCGGTTCCGGCGGCCAGAAGGCCCGCGCAGAGAAAAATGAAGGTCGTGATGTAGAAGGAGCGGCGGCGTTTGAGCAGCCCTTCTTCACGAACGGCCTTCAGCAGCCCTGAATAGCTGCTGACGACGGAGTTGGTGCGGGTCTTCGGTGCAGCTGGTTGTGCAGTTGTGCTCATGCGGCCCTCTGGGTTTCTTCGACTTCCCAGCCGGCGTAGCGAGCAAACTCTGCTCTGTAGATACCTCAGCCTAACCCCTATGTCTGGCAAAACCATGTGACCGGCCTCCCAAGTCCCCCAACCGGCACTGCCGCGGGGTGGTTCCGCGGGTTCCGCGGTCCGAAAGGCTACAATCCGGGCAAGCCCCGCGGCCCTCGCCTGCGGCCGAAAACGGAGGATGAACCACAGATGACAGTTCCCGGCGATGTTCGGCCCGCGGGCCGGCCCCTGGACCTGGGCCGCCCAGCCGTTTCCGAACCCTGGCATCAGCCCGAAACGTTCTGGGCAGGGCTCGGCGCCGCGGTGGCGCACCTGAGCGCGCCCGTGGCCGTGCTGAGCCTTGATGCGCTCCGCTGGAATGCACAGGACCTCCTCCGGCGGGCCGGCGGAACCCCGCTCCGCGTGGCCAGCAAATCCATCCGGGTGCGCGGCATCATGGACGCCCTGCTCACCCTTCCCGGGTTCCGCGGCATTTTCGCGTTCACTCTCCCCGAGGCGCTGTGGCTCGCCGCGGACTGTGACGACGTCGTCGTCGGCTATCCCAGCGCCGACCGGACGGCGCTGGGACACCTGCTGGCCGATGAACGGCTCGCCGCCCGGGTGACGCTGATGATCGACGACGAGTCCCAGCTGGATCTAATCGACTCCCTCTCCCCGGCCGACCGGCGGCCCCCGGTCCGGGTCTGCCTCGACGCCGATGCCTCCTGGCAGGCCCCGGTCCTGGGATTTATCGGCACCCGCCGGTCTCCCCTGCACAGCCCGGACGACGCCGTCGCCCTCGCCCGGCACATCGCCGCCCGTCCCGGGTTCACCCTGGTGGGCCTCATGATGTACGAGGGGCAGGTGGCCGGCGTCGGTGATGCCGTTCAGGGGGCGGCACCGATGAACACGGTCATGCGCTGGGTCCAGTCCCGTTCCATGGCCGAACTGAGACAGCGCCGCGGCGCGATCACCGGCAGGATCCGGGAGCTGGCAGACCTGGAATTCGTCAACGGCGGCGGCACCGGCTCGATTGAAGCCACCGCCGCGGATCCGGCGGTCACCGAAATCACGGCCGGGTCGGGCCTGTTTGCCGGGCATCTCTTTGATGGCTACCGGGCCTTCAGCCCGGCTCCCGCTGCCGCGGTTGCGTTCGACGTCGTGCGCCGGCCGTCCCCTGATGTTGCGACGATCCTGGGCGGCGGCTGGATTGCCTCCGGTCCGCCCGGCCCCTCCCGGGTGCCGCAGCCCGTGTGGCCGCCCGGGCTCCGGCTGCTGCCACGCGAGGGCGCCGGCGAAGTCCAGACCCCCTTGTCCGGCAGGAGCGCCGCCGGCCTCACTGTAGGCGACCGCGTATGGTTTCGGCACGCCAAGAGCGGCGAGCTTTCCGAACGGGTTAATGAGTTCGCACTGGTCGACGGCGGCAGCGTCACCGCGGTCCTGCCCACCTACCGCGGCGAAGGGAAGTCCTTCCTATGAGCGGCGCCGGCGGCACCTGGCGGAACTGGGCGCGCACGGTGAACGTGGCTCCCCAGCGCATTGAACGCCCTGGCAGCATCCATGAACTCCAGCAATGCGTCAAACGGGCGGCCGCGGCGGGACTGCGGGTCAAAGCCGTGGGAGCCGGCCACAGCTTTACCGGGATCGCCGCCGCCCCCGGCGTGCTGCTGGACCTGGGCCGGCTGCAGGGAATCCTCGAAGCCGATCCCGAACGCCTGCAGGTCCGGCTCCTGGCGGGCACCCGCCTGCACCGGATCCCGGACCTGCTCGCCAAGTATCGACTGGCGATGCAAAATCTCGGCGACATAGACCGGCAGTCGATCGCCGGGGCCATATCCACGGGCACTCATGGCACGGGAGCCCGTTTCGGCGGGCTGTCCACACAGGTGGTGGGCCTTACTCTCATCCAGCCCGACGGCGGCCTGCTGACACTGGACGGGGATGATCCCCTGCTGCCGGCCGCCGCCCTGGGCCTCGGTGCGCTGGGCATCATCGCTGACGTCACGCTGCAGTGCGTGCCGGCCTTCGCCCTGCGGGCCGTGGAAGCTTCGGAGCCCCTGCCCTCCGTGCTGGCGTCCATGACCCGGCGGGTGGAGCAGTCGGATCACTTCGAGTTCTACTGGTTTCCCCACACCAACCGCGCCGCCACGAAGTTCAACACGCGGCTGCCTTCAGCGGCGCCGCTGAAACCGCTGCCGCCCGTCAGCCGCTGGGTGGATGAAAGCTTCCTGTCCAACACCGTGTTCCGGGCAACCTGCGCTGCGGGCACCGCTGTTCCCGCCGTCGTTCCGGCCGTCAACCGCGTGGCCGCCCGCCTGCTGGGCGGGCGGGATTACACGGACTCCTCCCCCGGAGTATTCACGCAGCGCCGGGCAGTCCGTTTTACGGAGCAGGAGTACGGCATTCCAGCGGACCGGCTGACGTCCGCGTTCGATGCCCTCCGCCGGCTGATCGACGAGCGAAATTGGCGTATCTCGTTTCCGGTGGAGGTCCGGTGGGCAGCTGCGGATGACCGCTGGCTTTCCACGGCGCACGGCCGGGCCACCGCCTATGTGGCGGTGCACCGGTATTACCGGGAAGATCCGGCGGAGTACTTCGAAGCCGTGGAAGAGATCATGCTGGCCCACGAAGGGCGTCCGCACTGGGGGAAGCTGCACACCCTGGACGCCGCGGCCCTGGCGCCCCGGTATCCGAGGTTTGCGGATTTCCTGGATCTCCGAAACCGGATGGACCCCGGCCGGGTTTTCGCCAACGACTACCTGGACCAGGTGCTGGGCCCCTAGGGCGGTTCAGTCGGTTCGGGAAGCCGCTGAGGTGATGACGTTGGCGAGGTCTCGGGGACGGCTCCACATTGGCCAGTGCCCGGTCGGCAGGTCGACGACGTCAAGGTGCTCAAGGTCCGCAACTTCGGCAAACATGGCATGGCCGGCGCGGGCCAGCTCCAGCATCTGAGCGCCCGGGATCGAGCAGCACACCAGGGTGGTCCGGACTTCGCGGCGGGCCTCGTTCGTGAGCTCGACCGGCTGACGAAGCACGGGGCCGGGTTCGGGGACGGCCCGGAGCCGAAAACGCTCAAGGACCTCCGCGCTCAGGCCTTCCAGGCTTGCCTGCTGTCCCAGGACGTCGAAGGGCGGCAAGGGAAACTCCTCCAAACCTGCCGGAAGGTCCGGGGCGAAGACGCTTCCCGACGCAACCGGACCGGAATCGACCCATATCACCCGCTGTACAAGATCGGGGTGCCGGTCAAGGACAAGACTGACCGGGAAGTTCGCCCCACTGTGAGCGACGATAACCGCAGGCTGATCAGTGGATACCCCGAGGCCGGCGAAAACGTCCAGGACGGCTGCGGCCTGATCCTCGAGGGTCTTCGACGCACGGTCGGGATCGTCCCCGTCGAGGCCGGGCAGGGTCATCGCGGTTGCACCGGAGACGCCGGTGTCCAGGTGTTCAAGGACTTCGTTCCACGCCCAGGCGCCCAGCCAGTGGCCGGGGATGAGAAGGATGGGCGGAGTGTTGGCAGTAGTTGTCATATCACCAGCTTCATAGGTGCGGCAGACAGGTGTATGTCACTATTTGTGTCATGAATTTATTGGGGGTCCACCAGTGAAACGGGCGGAAAGGCTGCATGCCCTGTCCGAGATGCTGCGCCGCAACGGATCGCGGGGCTGCTCCGCCGAGCGGCTGGCGGGAGAATTCGGCGTGTCGGTGCGCACCGTCAAGCGGGACCTCGCGGCGCTCGAGAGCAGCGGCGCGCCGGTTTGGTCGCGCCCGGGTCCCGGCGGTGGCTACGGACTGGCCGCAGGCGCGTCTTTGCCGCCTGTCAGCCTGTCCCCCGCACAGGCAGTGGCGCTCATGGCGGCTGTGTCCGCGGCACCCGATGCTCCCTACGCCGATCTGGCGGCAGCCGGAATCCAGAAGATCCTGGACGTCCTCGATCCCCGAACCCGGGCAGGAGCGGACGAGCTGGCCGGCCGCGTCTGGGTCAACGCGGTGCCCTCCTCTTCGCGCACCATCAGGTCGGCGCTGGAGGCGGCGATGGCCGAACAACGCGTGGTCCGCATCCGCTACACCTCGGCAGAGGGAACCACCACCACGCGCGACGTCGAACCCGTGCTTTTCGCTTCCACAAACGGCCGGTGGTATCTGGTGGGGTGGTGCCGGCTGCGCAGCGCAATCCGATGGTTCGCCGTGCCGCGCATCGAGCGGGCGAGCGTCACCAAGGCGGCCTGCGCCGGCCACACGGTCCACGAGGTGGGAGAACCCCCGGCCAACGCCAGACCGGTGCACGGCCGCGGCGGGTGATTTCCCCGGTATGCCTCTCCGGTCAGTACGCGCAGGGGAAAGCCGGGCTGCGGCGGAAAACGCCGGGGCACCGTACGATGGGCTCCAGCCAACCCGAAGGATGTCCCGTGACCGCCGCGCCCGCCCAAATTCACACCGCAGCACTGCCCCGCTCCTGGTGGTGGGGCTTCCTGCCGTTCGCGGTGGTTTCGGCCGTGCACATCGGAGCCCGGGCCGTGGGGGCTGCCGAAATTGCGGAACCGACAAAGCTCGCACTGATGCCGCTGCTCGCCGTTGCCGCCCTGTGGGGCGGCCGTGGTTTCAGCACGGGTCTGCCGATGGCCCTTCTGCTCGGAGCGCTCCTGTTTTCGTGGCTGGGCGACGGCGCCGCAGCTTTCTTTCCGTTCGCCCCGGAGCTGCCGGTGATGCTCGGAGCGTTTGGACTGGCCCATCTTTGTTACATCTGGATGCTCACCCGCTACACCGCTGCCGGCCCATTCCCACGCTGGGCCCTGGTCTTTGCCGCATGGTGGGTGCTCATGCTGCTGGTGCTGTGGCCGAACCTCGGAAGCCTGGCCTTCGCCGTGGCAGCCTATGGAATTGTGCTCGCCGGGACCGCAGCAACAGCGGCCCGGTGCAGCCGGACTGTGGCCGTCGGCGGCTTGCTGTTCCTGGCTTCCGACACCGTGCTGGCGCTGCGCATCTTTATGCCTGACGCCATGCCGGAGTGGACCAATCCACTCGTGATGCTGACCTACTGCGCGGGTCAGGGCCTTATCGTGGCCGGCGTGCTCCAGGCAGGGGCAGTGCGCCGTCCGGCCGCCTAAGATCCGGATTCCTCCAGCGCACGGATCAGGGACGGGGCGTCGTAGGGCCCGCGGTGGCGCACCGAACCGATAAAAAACGTGGGCGTGGAATGCAGGTCCATGAACTCGGCGTCCAGCGCATCATCGTCCACCCGGTTGGCCACGGATCCTGACTGCAGATCGTTGCCGAACTCCTCGACGTCGAGCCCCAGTTCCTGGGCGTATTCCAGGAGATCATCAGCTTCCAGACGGTCATGGCGCTCGAACAGCAGCCGGCCGTACTCCCGGAAGGCACCCTGCCGGTCAGCGGCCTCGCTGGCCCGCGCCGCCTGGACCGCATGCGGATGCACCCGGGTCAGGGGCAGATGCCGCCACACGTAAACCAGCCGCGGACCGAAGTGCTCCAGCACCTCGTCGATGGAGCCGGTGGCCCGGGAACAGAACGGACATTCAAAGTCCCCATACTCCACCAGCTGAAGCGGCGCCTCCGGATTCCCGCGGTAGTGGTCACGCTCCGGGTCAAAGTCCCGCACCAGGAACCGCCCCACGGTGGACGCCGGCTGGAAGCGGTCCACGAGCCTAAACCAGCCCCAGCCCAGCAGGAAGGCCAGCACCGACGCTGCCAGGACACCCACCCGGGCTTCGGCCTGCAGCAGCTCATCCTCCACGGCGAGATCCACGATAAACAGGGAAATGGTAAATCCGATGCCGCACAGCGCCGCTCCGCCACCGACCCTGGCCAGGGTCAGGCCGGGCGCCAGCTGACCCGCGCCGGTCCGGCGCATGATGGCGGTGGCGACGGTAATGCCCACGGTTTTGCCGACCACCAGCGCAATGATGATTCCCCAGGTCAGCCGGGACTGCACCGCTGCCGCGAGGGTGCCGCCATCCAGCCGCACTCCGGCATTCGCCAGGGCGAAAAGCGGCAGGATGAGCAGCGATACGTACGGTGCGTACGTACCCTGAAGCCGTTCGTTGACGGAGATGGATTCCTTCAGGCTCCGCGCCGTCGCCGCCGCGTACTCGGGAGTGGGTGACTGCCGGAACGCCCGGGCCAGTTCCTCCGTCCGTTCCACGTGCGGGCGGCGCGGCGTGAACACCGGGATCATCAGGGCAATGGCAACCCCGGCCAGCGTTGCATGGACGCCGGATGCATACGTTGCTCCCCAGGTCAGGAGGCTGAGGACTGTGTAGGCCGGGCCGCGGCCGGTGGGCAGGAAACGCACCAGCGCCACGAGCACCAGGAGGACGACCGCCGCCAGCAGCGGAAGCAGCTCCAAGTCCGACGTGTAGAAAACAGCGATGGCTGCCAGGGCGCCAATGTCATCCACCACTGCCAATGTCAGCAGGAACACCCGAAGCCTGCCCGGGAACTTCGGCCCGACGACGGCCAGCGCGCCCACCAGGAAGGCCGTGTCCGTGGAGATCACAGCACCCCACACTGTCGCATTTTCACCTGTTGGATTGAGGAGCAGGAAAATTCCGGCCGGCACCAGCAGGCCGGCCACAGCCGCCGCCACCGGCACGACGGCGCGGGAGCGGTCCGTCAGCTCGCCCACGGTGAATTCACGCTTGACCTCAAGTCCAACGGTGAAGAAAAAGAACGCCATCAGCGCGTCGTTCACGATGTCATGGAAGCTCATCTCCAGTTCAAGGTCACCGACCCGCAGATCGACGGCGGTGTCCCAGAATTCTCCGTAGCTTGCTCCGAACGGGAGGTTTGCCCACAGAAGTGCGAGCATGGTGAAGGCCAGCAAAAGCCCGGCTGAGGTCTTTTCCATGTCAACGGGCACCGGGACGCGGTGACAGGCCGGGACACAGTGACAGCAACGGTGACAGCGGGAACGGTGTTTCCGGGCAGGGACGCAGCATTTCGGCCATCCCTGCATTCTGGTGCAGTTTCCGCTGCGCTGGCTAGGGGCGGGTTGAGGCCGGCCCAAACGGCACTCCGCAGCAACACAAAAAGACGCAGCAACACAAAAAGGTCCGGGTCCTTTCCAACAGTTCTTGTTGGAAAGGACCCGGGCCTTCTGTTTTTGGTGGAGCTGAGGGGATTCGAACCCCTGACCCCCTGCATGCCATGCAGGTGCGCTACCAGCTGCGCCACAGCCCCAAATTCAGTTGTTGATTCCATCATCAATATCCCGGAAGAATTCCATGGGAGAAAAATGACCCATAAACACTGCCTGCGCAGTTGCTTATTGGTGGAGCTGAGGGGATTCGAACCCCTGACCCCCTGCATGCCATGCAGGTGCGCTACCAGCTGCGCCACAGCCCCAATAAACTGTTT
This sequence comes from Arthrobacter citreus, assembly GCF_038405225.1. Lineage (NCBI taxonomy): Bacteria > Bacillati > Actinomycetota > Actinomycetes > Micrococcales > Micrococcaceae > Arthrobacter > Arthrobacter citreus. Next base: position 944,056 of record NZ_CP151657.1, on the reverse strand, counting down.
CCACTATGCCTCACACCGCGGTTTTTGTATCCCCCGGGCCGAAGCAACTCCTCTACTTTAGTACAGAAATAACGGAGTGCAAAATCGAACTACACGGGTGGAATTCGGGTGCGCCGAACCGTGGCCCGCGTCCGGACTTACCCTTCGAGCGGTCCGGACGGCAGGGCATCGAGGCCAACATTGTGCTGGGCCAGGTTCCACCGGACACCACCGGCGGTCGCATCGCGTTCCTCGAGAATGGACCAGTGGGAATTCGATACGCCGCTGATGACCGTCCACGATTCGGTGGGCAGCCCCAGCAGGGCACAGATCCCCGCCCGGATGGCACCGCCGTGGCTGACCGCCACGAGTGTTCCACCGGGCTTCAGCGCATCCGCGGCTTCAGTAACTGCCTCGGCCACCCGCCGGCCGACATCAACACGGCTTTCACCGCCCCCTGCGCGCACATCACCGTTGCCAGCAGCCCAGCCTGCCTGCTCCTGCGGAAACCGAGCTGCGATGTCGGCAAAGAACAGCCCTTCCCACGTTCCCGCGTAGGTTTCGCGCAGCCGGGGGTCGGTGCTGATGGGTTTCCCGCTGGCCTCCGCCAGTGCCTGGCCCGTTGCGAGGGCGCGGCTGAGGTCCGAGGACACAATCACGTCCGGGTGCAGGTGCCGCAGGACAGCCGCCGCCTCCACCGCCTGGTGAACCCCCGAGGGGTCCAAGGCAATGTCCTGCTGGCCCTGGAACCTTCCGGCACGGTTCCATTCCGTTCGCCCGTGACGCCAGAAAATGACACGCTTGCCGGTACGGGCCGGATCCCAGGAGGCGGAGGCAGTCACGGGCTGCGGTGCTACTCGGCGTCCGGAACGGCGGGTGCTGCGGGTGCTGCGTTTTCGATCTGCAGGTCAACTGCCGGGCAGTCCTTCCACAGGCGTTCCAGAGCGTAGAAGACCCGGTCCTCTTCGTGCTGGACGTGCACTACGACGTTGGCGTAGTCGAGCAGGACCCACCGTCCTTCGCTGCGGCCCTCGCGCCGAACCGGCTTCAGATCCTTCTTCGCCAGTTCTTCTTCGATGCCGTCGACGATGGCGTTGACCTGGCGCTCGTTGGATGCCGAGGCAATCAGGAAAACGTCGGTGATGGCGAGGCGTTCGCTGACATCAATGGCGACGATGTCGTTAGCCAGCTTGCCGGAGGCTGCCTGGGCTGCCACCCGCGCAATATCGATGGATGATTCGGTGGCGCTCAAAGTGTCTCCTTGTTTAACATCAGCTGCCAAAGCCGCCGACGATCATTGCTACTGAGATGATCAGGGCAAGTATGCCGAGACCACCAATTCCCAGCGATACAAAACGCAGTCGCCGGGTACGGCCGAGTCCGGCCGTTTTTACGTCCAACGGGTCAAGCCCGAAAGCACTTCGTGCGCCTACGGGCTTGGCGCCCTCGGCAGGATCCAGGGGGGCATTGACCAGGGCGTCTGCCCGGGCCAGGATGCGTGAGTGCCGCACGTCGGTGGCACCCGACGTCCGGCGAACTTCAAAGCGCTTGTCTCCGGCGCGGGGGCTGCCCTGCGGCGGTGCGGGGACCTCGCGGCCGGCTTGCTTTGTCTTCGGCGTAACGACCGGGACGTGGGATGTCGGCGGCCGCCGCATGACGGGCCGGTCCACTCCGGGTACCCGGACAAACTCGAGCGGTGTCACCATCGCCAGGTTGTGGGCTGTGGACGGGTCACTGGATGACGGCTTGCGCTGCTCGTTTTCCTGGGACAGCCGCTGCATGCTCTGTGTCCGGCGGTTCAGCACCGCTGCGCGCTCGGCCAGTGCCTTTTGCTGGGCCAGCAGCTCCAGATCAACAGCGTGCGGGTCCTCGGCCTGAAGGGCCTCCATCGCTGCGACCTGGTTGCGTGCCTGGGCATGCAGCGCCTCGCGGGCGACGAGCGCCTGTTCCACGGTCATACCGGCGACGTCGGAATTTGGATCCGCAGGGGTCCCGGAGCCGGGTGCGGCCTGAGTTGCGGGGATGCTCTGCTCCGGGGCTTTCTCAGCACGGCGGCGCCGGTCCCGGCGTCCGCCTTCCCGTACCGGGGGCAGAGCAGCGGGAACGGCATCCACGACGGCCATGGCTCCGGCGTTGGTGGAGCCCTTCTCCGCGGGGTTTGACGCGGCATCAGGCTTCGCGGCCGGCGTCTTGGCAGCCGCACCAGCAGCCGGCTTGGCCGCAGGTTTCTTGGCAGCGGGCTTATCCGCGGGTGCCTTGGAAGCGGGCTTATCCGCGGGTGCCTTGGAAGCGGGCTTATCCGCGGGTGCCTTGGAAGCGGGCTTATCCGCGGGTGCCTTGGCAGCAGGCTTGTCCGCGGGTGCCTGAGCAGCGGGTGCCTTGGCAGCAGCAGGCTTGTCCGCGGGTGCCTGAGCAGCGGCCGGCTCGGCAGCCGGCGCGGCTCCTTCACCGGTCACGCCGGCGGCCGCCGCGCGCTGCTGCTGTTGCTGCAGCCTCAGCTGGCGGCGGGTTGGCGGATTCGCGGAATCCTCGGAACGCGCCTGCTTGTCTGCCAGCGCCTTATACGCACGCAGGGCCTCGCGGTCCCTGGCCCGCTGCTGAGACTCCCTTTCGCGGGGCCCGGCAGGGGCGTCCACCGGTACGTCAGCCGCTCGGCGGCTGCGCCGCGGTGCGTCTGCGGACTCTGGACCGTTTGTCATTTCCTACCCATCCGGTTTCGTTTGGTTATGCTACGGGTTCTGTGGTGGCTGCTGAGGGCTGCCGGACGTGCTGGGGTTCGGCTTCGTACAGCCCGTGCTTGGCGATGTACTGGACCACTCCGTCCGGTACGAGATACCACACCGGGTCACCATCGGCCACCCGCTCCCGGCAGTCCGTGGAGGAGATGGCCATTGCCGGCACCTCCAGCAGGCTGACGTCGTCGCGCCCCATGTTTTCGAGCACATGGCCCGGGCGGGTGACCCCCACAAAATGAGCCAGCGACCACAGTTCCTGGATGTCCTTCCAGGACAGGATCTGTGCCATGGCGTCAGCGCCGGTGATGAAGAAGAGTTCAGCTTCGGGCCGCGCTTCCCGAAGGTCGCGGAGAGTGTCAATGGTGTAGGTCGGTCCCGGCCGGTCAATGTCTACGCGGCTGACGGTGAACCGGGGGTTCGACGCCGTCGCAATGACCGTCATGAGGTACCGGTGCTCCGCCGGGCTGACCTCTCTGGCTGACTTGTGCCACGGTTCTCCCGTAGGCACAAAAACCACTTCGTCCAAGTCGAAGACAGATGCCACCTCGCTGGCGGCGACAAGGTGCCCGTGATGAATCGGATCGAAGGTTCCGCCCATCACGCCCAGGCGCAGCGGCCGCTGCGCAGGCTCAGGCTGTGCGGCCGTCACTAAGGTTCCCACTGATTCCACGGAGGAATCAGCCCTCGATGCCCTGGCCGTGGTCGTGCTTGTTCGGGAACTGGCGCTGCGGGTCGATGTGTTCCGGCGTAACCTCGTGGCGGTGGCCCAGGCTGGTGAAGGAGACAGTGGCAAACATCAGCGCCAGCAGTGCGCCCATGATGATCACGGCATACATCACCGGGGGCATCGGAATAGACACGTGTGCTTCGGCCGTCTCACTGGCAGCAAGTACAGCACTGGAAAGCTGGATCAGCATGGATCTCCCTCAGAAAGCTATGAGTAAATAACCCGCCGGCCCGGCCGGCGGCGTAGTGGTTTCCTTCAAGTCTACGCGTAAGCGCAGACGGGCTGCACCCGCGCGCGCCGCGCACCCGGTGATCGACCGGCTTCGCCTCTTAGATGCGGATGTGGCCGTCACCCTGGACAATCCATTTGGTGGTTGTCAGCTCCCGCAGCCCCATCGGTCCGCGCGCATGCAGTTTCTGGGTGGAAATACCCACCTCGGCTCCCAGCCCCAGCTCTCCGCCGTCGGTAAACCGGGTGGAAGCATTCACGATGACCGCGGCCGAGTCAATCTCCGCGATGAAGCGTTCCGCATTGGCCAGGTCGTTGGTGATGATCGCTTCAGTGTGCCCGGTGCTCCAGCGGCGAATGTGGTCAAGCGCCTCGTCCATGTCATCGACCATGGCCACGGCCAGGTCCAGGTCCATGTATTCCCGGCCCCAGTCGTCCTCCCCCGCCGCCTGCGACTCGATGCCCGCCGGAAGGGCGGCCCGAACCCGGTCGTCGGCGTGCAGCCGCACTCCGGCAGCAGCCAGGGCGGCAAGCACATCGGAGGCCGCCTCGGCGTCACGGTGCACCAGGAGGGTTTCGACGGTATTGCAGACGCTGGGCCGCTGGGTCTTGGCGTTCAGCAGGATATCCACTGCCATTTCCACCGGAGCGCTGCGGTCCAGGTAAATGTGGACGTTTCCTTCGCCGGTTTCGATCACGGGAACGGCGGCATTGGCGACCACTGTCTGGATCAGGTCCCGTCCACCCCGGGGAATCAGGACATCCACCTTGCCGCGGGCCTTCATGAGCGCGTTGGCGCCGGCGCGGCCGTAGGCATCCACGCCCTGTACCGCGTCGGCCGGCAGCCCCACGGCCTCGAGGGAGTCCCGGATAATGTCCACGAGCACGGCATTGGTCTGCGCCGCGGCACTGCCGCCGCGCAGGATCACGGAGTTGCCGCTCTTTAGTGCGAGCCCGGCAATATCCACTGTGACGTTGGGCCGTGCTTCGTAAATGGCTGCCACCACGCCCAGCGGAACGTGCACCTGGCGCAGGCGAAGCCCGTTGGGCAGCGTCTGGCCGCGGGCCACCGAACCGACGGGATCCGGCAGGCCGGCCAGCTTTTCCAGTGCCTGCGCCAGGCCTTCGATCCGTTCCGGGGTCAGGGTGAGGCGGTCCAGCATTGCCGCCGATGTTCCCTTGGACCGGCCGGTGGCGACATCGCCGGCGTTGGCGGCCAGGATCAGTTCACGCTTGGCGACGAGGTTCTTGCCGATTTCCCGCAGGCCCAAGTCCTTCCAGGCCCGGTTGGCCCGGGCCAAGCGGCGGGAGGCAATGCGGGCGCGGTCGGCGGCCGCATGAATCCCGGCCACCGCCTCGTCCGCGGCGGTGCCCGCCCCGGTCACCGACGTTTCTGATGCGTTCGTCACTGATGTCTTCAAGGCGCTCATGCTCCCAGTGTATTGAGGGTCTCAGGGCGTGCAACGGAGGAACCCGATGCCGCAGGGAATCCGGGGTCGGCCAGGTGCCTGCCGTCCTGCAGGACCACCAGGTCATTGACGTGCACCACCGCGCGTTCGTAGGCGCGTCCCAGTTCCTTGGACAGTTCGCGGGTGGACCGGCCGAGCATCTGCGGCAGCTCGTCGGATCCGTAGTTGCTCAGTCCGTGGGCAATCACGGTGCCGTCCTGGCCGGCCACGGCCACCGGGTCGCCGGGCTCGAAATGTCCCTCAACGGAGACGATGCCCGCGGGAAGCAGCGACCGGCGCCGGTCGGCAACCGCCTTGGCGGCGCCGTCGTCCACTACAAGCGTGCCCTGGAGCCGGGCGACATGGGCCAGCCACAGCAGGCGCATGGACTGGCGGCGGCCACGCCCGGTGAACCACGTTCCGACGTCCTCCCCCGCCAGCGCCGCGGCGGCGTTGGCGGTGGATGTCACCAGGGCGGGAATCCCGGACTCCGCGGCGATCGTGGCTGCCTCGACTTTGGTGGCCATGCCGCCGGTCCCGACGCCGGCCCGGCCCACCTTGCCAATCCGGACGTCCTCGAGGTCCTTCTGCCCGGTCACCTCGGGGATGCGAACGGCGCCTTCGGATGGCGGACCGTCGTACAGCGCGTCGACGTCGGACAGCAGGATCAGCGCGTCGGCCTTGACCAGGTGCGCCACCAGTGCCGCCAGCCGGTCATTGTCGCCAAAGCGGATTTCGTGGCTGGCCACGGTGTCATTTTCATTGACGATGGGCACGACGCCGAAGTTCAGCAGCCGCTCCATGGCGCGGTGCGCGTTGGCGTGGTGTGTGCGGCGCATCAGGTCTTCGATGGTGAGCAGGACCTGGCTGACTGTCACTCCGTGTTTGCCGAAGGCCTCGGTGTACCGGGCCATCAGCAGGCCCTGGCCCACGGAGGCTGCCGCCTGCTGCGAGGAAAGCTGGGTGGGGCGCTTGGTCAGCCCCAGGGGTGCCAGGCCGGCCGAAATGGCGCCGGAGGACACCAGGATGATCTCGGTGCCCTGTGCCCGGCGGGCGGCGAGGACATCCGCGAGACCGGTCAGCGCTTCGTCGGAAATTCCTCCGGCCACTGATGTCAGCGAGGAGGAACCCACTTTGACGACAATCCGCTGGGCACGGGCGAGCCCGGAGCGCGAGCGGAGGGCCCGGCGGGGTGCAGGGACAGGGTGGTGGGATGATGTGTTATCAGTCATGTCCCCACCACCCTATGCGTTTCCCCGCACCCGGGCGGGTTGTGTTAAGCCGTTATTCGCCTTCTGCGGGCGCCGCGGGCTTGTTGTGCTTGTAGTTCACGGATTCCGTCCAGATGCCTGCACGGCGCTCGGTTTCCAGCTCCGCGCGTGCAGCGGCACGTGCGTCACGGCGCTGCTGGTGGTCTTCGCGCTTTTCTTCGCGCGTCGGCCGGGAGAACTCCTCGATGCGGATATCCGAGCCGCGCGGTGATGCAGCCAGAAGCTCCGCACCGCCAATCATGGTCGGCTCCCAGTCGAAGACAACGCCGTCGCCCTCACCGATCACCACGGCGTCGCCGGGCTTGGCGCCGGCCTTGAAGAGCTTGTCCTCAACGCCGAGCTTGGCCAGGCGGTCGGCAAGGTAGCCCACAGCCTCGTCGTTGGTGAAGTCGGTCTGCGCCACCCAGCGAACCGGCTTGTCACCGAGGACACGGAACAGCGGCTCCAGGTTGCGCTCTTCCCTGCGGATGCTGAACCCGCCCTTGCCGTCGGCGTTGCGCACGCGCAGCGTGGGGGTCTTCACCCGCGGCGGGGCTGCCTGCACGGCGGAGCGTGCGTCACGGACAATCTCGGCCATGGCGTAACCCAGTGCCTTCAGGCCTTCGTGGCTGGACGCTGAAACTTCGAAGACGCGGTAGCCGCGCTTCTCCAGTTCCGGGCGGACAAATTCGGCCATGTCGCGGCCGTCAGGGACGTCCACCTTGTTGAGCGCGACCAGGCGCGGGCGCTGGTTCAGCGGGACGACGTCGCCGTCGGTGCCCGCGAAGCTCATATCCACGGTGTACTTGTCGAGCTCCTGCTCAATGATGTCCAGGTCGCCCAGCGGATCGCGGTCCGTTTCCAGAGCCGCGCAGTCCAGCACATGCACCAGGGCGGCGCAGCGCTCCACATGGCGCAGGAAGTTATGTCCCAGCCCCTTGCCTTCGGAGGCGCCTTCGATGAGGCCCGGGACGTCGGCAACCGTGAAGCGGACATCGCCGGCTTCAACGACGCCCAGGTTCGGGACCAGCGTAGTGAAGGGGTAGTCAGCAATCTTCGGCCGGGCCGCCGACATGGCGGCAATCAGCGATGATTTTCCGGCGGACGGGAAGCCCACCAGGGCAATGTCCGCGATGGACTTGAGCTCCAGGACGATGTCCCGCTCGTCTCCGGGCACGCCCAGCAGGGCAAAGCCGGGGGCCTTGCGCTTCTGCGAGGACAGCGAGGAGTTACCCAGGCCGCCCTGGCCGCCTGCCGCGGCAATGTACTCGGAGCCTTCGCCAACGAGGTCCGCGAGGACTTCGCCGTCTTTGTTCTTGACGACGGTGCCGTCCGGCACCGGCAGGATCAGCGTTTCGCCGGTCTTGCCGTTGCGCCAGTCGCCCATGCCGTTGCCGCCGTTGGTGGCGTGGCGGTGCGGAAGGTGGTGGTAATCGAGCAGGGTGGTGGCACTGGAGTCAACACGCAGGATGACGTCGCCGCCGTCGCCGCCGTTGCCGCCGTCGGGCCCACCCAGGGGCTTGAACTTTTCACGCTTTACGGACACGCAACCATGGCCGCCTGTACCGCCTGAAACATGCAGTACTACGCGGTCTACAAAGCTGGCCATGGTTCTCCTTCAAGGAATTTTTTGATCATGCCAATTCTACTCGGCTTAAAAGACGACGGGGCGGGCCATCAAGGCCCGCCCCGTCGGAAAAGCTAAAATGCGGTGACTACTCGGCTACTGCAGCAGCCACGATGTTCACGACGCGGCGGCCGCGGCGGCTGCCGAATTCGACTGCACCGGCTTCGAGCGCGAACAGGGTGTCGTCGCCTCCGCGGCCAACGCCCTCGCCCGGGTGGAAGTGGGTGCCGCGCTGGCGAACGATGATTTCGCCTGCCTTGACAACCTGGCCGCCGAAACGCTTTACGCCGAGGTACTGGGCGTTGGAGTCGCGACCGTTGCGAGTGGAACTCGCACCTTTCTTATGTGCCATTTTCTACTGCCTGCCTTTGCTTTACTGATTATGAAACTCAGGGCGGGATGCTTCCCGCGTTCCCGGCTCCTGGTGGAGCCGGCACGAGAATCAGGAGTTGATGGACGTAACCTTGACCTTGGTCAGCGAGGAGCGGTAGCCCTGACGCTTCTTGTAGCCGGTCTTGTTCTTGAACTTCTGGATGACAATCTTCGGACCCCGAAAATTCTCAACGATCTCTGCCGTCACGGTGACCTTGGCCAGGTCCTGTGCGGAAGAGGTGACCTGGTCGCCATCAACCAATAGCAGGGCGGGCAGCTCAAAGGTGCTGCCGGCTCCACCGGGGACGCGGTCCAGGGTTACGAGGTCTCCGACGGAAACCTTTTCTTGGCGGCCGCCAGCGCGGACAATCGCGTACACCACTTGGGAACTCACTTCTCTCGACGTTTAATACTTGGATGCGCATTTAGCTGGGCCGAAAATGGGCCCGCCTTGCGCCATGCAGTCACGCCCTGTATCCGATAAACGGTTGGAAGGCGTTCGCACCGAAGTTCAAGGTTACGCTACGCAACCGATAACCCGCAAATGCTGGGCTTCCGCGCGTACCGCCCTCATCCGGACGTCACTGCTCTCGCTCTACTTTATAGCATTTCAGGAGGTCCTGCCGCCTGTAGACAGAAGAGGAGGCGGTAAACCCCTGATTTGGGGTTTACCGCCTCCTCTGGCAACGCCTGTTCAGGCCGCGCTGCGGATGTTGCGGGAGCGCTGGACGGCCCTTAGAGCTCCGAAGCCGGAACGCCGACGCCGAGGATCACGGGAGCGCCGCCGGCGGGCTCACGCCGCTTCTCCTGCTTCTGCGCGGCAGCCGGGGCCGCGGCATGGCGGACAGCCACCGGGGCCGCAGCGGGCTCGGTGCCACCGGTCTGGATGGCTTCGGCACCCGAGGCACCCTGCGGACTTCCCGCTGCACGGCGGCGGCGCGGAGTCCGGACAGGCGCTGCGGCAGCGGCTACCGGCTGAGCTGCAACAGGCTGGGCTGCAACAGGCTGGGCAGCAGCAGGCTGAACCGGCGCGGGGGTTTCCCAGGCCGGCGCCGGATCGCTCTGCGCCGGAGCCTGGACGTTGCGGGCCGCGGCACTGCTGCGCCGTGACCGGCGGGGGGCCCGGGCAGCGGGCTGTCCCCGGCCGGCATCGGCGGTGTCCGGCTCCCGGCGGCCTTCAGCTGATCGTCCTTCCGGAGCAGCAGCGGCCGCAACTTCGTTGAAGGCCTCGGTCAGGCTTTCCAGGGTGAAGCGGGACTCCTCCTGCACCGGCTGGCGCCGTTCCCGGCGCGGCACCACAACGGTCTCGCCCTGGATCTTCAGGACGGTACCGGTCTCGTCGCCGGCTTCCGAACCTGTTGGGTCCTCCGGAGAAACCTTCGGTGCTTCCGCCTGCTGAGCCGCGGCGCGGTCCCCCGGCTCGACGGCGTCGTGCGACGCAGCCGTTGCGGCGGCAGTTGCGGCCGCTATGGTCGCCAGTGCCGCACGGGCTGCCTCAGCCTTGGCTTTGGCCTGCCGCTCCGCTTCTCCGTTGGTTGCCTCCTCGGTCTTGACCGGCTCGTCGGCGGCGGCTGCCGCTGCCGCAGCCTGCTGCGGGGTGCCCTGGCCGCGGCTGCGGTTGCGCTTCCGGTCTCCGCGTGACTGCTTTTCCTGCCGCAGGTGCTGCTGGTGGTTGTCTTCGGACACGGCATGGGCAGCCGCACCGTTTCCGGCGCTGTTGTGACTGGTGCTGCGGCGGTGCTCCACCGGGACCTCATGCGTGATGACGCCGCGGCCGGCACAGGCCTCGCACTCCTCACCGAAGACCTCGAGCAGGCCGGTTCCCATGCGCTTGCGCGTCATCTGGACCAGGCCCAGGGACGTTACCTCGGCAACCTGGTGCTTGGTCCGGTCACGGCCCAGGCACTCAACGAGGCGGCGCAGCACCAGGTCACGGTTAGCTTCAAGGACCATGTCGATGAAGTCGATGACAATGATGCCGCCGATGTCGCGCAGCCGCAGCTGGCGGACCACTTCCTCAGCCGCTTCGAGGTTGTTCTTGGTGACGGTCTCTTCGAGGTTTCCGCCGCTGCCGGTGAACTTGCCTGTGTTCACGTCCACCACGGTCATGGCTTCGGTGCGGTCAATCACCAGCGAGCCGCCGGAGGGCAGGAAGACCTTGCGGTCCAGCGCCTTGGCGATCTGCTCGTCAATGCGGCTGGCGGCAAAGATGTCTTCGTCCTTGGTCCACTTTTCCAGGCGGCCCACCAGGTCCGGTGCCACGTAGGTGACATAGGCCTCGATGGTGTCCCATGCTTCATCGCCGGAGACGATCAGCTTGGAGAAGTCCTCGTTGAAGACGTCGCGGACCACCTTGATGGTCAGGTCCGGCTCGCCGTACAGCAGCTCGGGAGCCAGCGTCTTGGTGGACTTGGCTTTGGCTTCGATGGTTTCCCACTGGGCGCGGAGGCGGTTGATGTCATTCATCAGCTCCTCTTCGGATGCGCCCTCGGCTGCGGTGCGCACAATGACGCCGGCATCCTGCGGAAGGTGGTCCTTGAGGATCTTCTTGAGCCGGTTACGCTCGACGTCGGGCAGCTTGCGGGAAATGCCCGTCATGGAGCCGCCCGGGACGTACACCAGGTAGCGGCCCGGCAGCGAGATCTGGCTCGTCAGGCGGGCGCCCTTGTGGCCCACGGGATCCTTGGTGACCTGCACCAGGACCGAGTCCCCGGACTTCAGCGCCAGCTCAATGCGGCGCGGCTGGCCGTCGAGGCCGGCGGCGTCCCAGTTGACTTCGCCGGCGTACAGGACGGCGTTGCGGCCGCGTCCGATGTCCACGAAGGCAGCTTCCATGCTCGGCAGCACATTCTGGACCTTGCCGACGTAGACATTGCCGATCAGTGAATCCTGCTGGGTGTTGGAGACAAAGTGCTCGGCGAGGACGCCATCCTCCAGCACGCCAATCTGGATCCGCTCGTCACGCTGGCGGACGATCATCTGCCGGTCAACCGACTCGCGGCGGGCGAGGAACTCGGCCTCGGTGATGACGTGGCGGCGGCGTCCGGACTCGCGGGACTCCCGGCGGCGCTGCTTCTTGGCTTCAAGGCGCGTGGAGCCCTTAACGCTGGTGACGCGGTCCGAAACGGGTGCGTCGGCGTGGGCGCGCGGGGCACGGACCCGGGTCACCGTGTTGGGCGGATCATCGTCCGCTCCGCCGGTCAGCTCCAGGTCCGCGTCACCGCGGCGGCGGCGACGGCGGCGGCGGGAGGTGACTCCTTCGCTGCTGTCCGGACCGGCTGCACCGTCTGCGGGAGCAGCATCGTCGGACTCCGCAGCCTCGGAACCGGAACCTTCACCGCGTGCGGGGGATTCGCTGCGCGCACGGTTACGTCCCCGGCGGCTGCGGCGGCGGCTGCGGTTCCCGTCGGCTGAATCGTCATCGTCATCGGCATCATCCGCTTCGTCATGCACGGGGACGGCGCGAACGGCGGTCAGATCCGGTGCATGGAAGAGCGGCAGCGCCGGCACTGCAAAGGGATTGCGGCTGGAGGATGCATCAGCTTCCGCGGTTTCCTCCTGCGCCGGTCCGGTCTGCGCCGGAAGGGCTTCTTCTGCGGCGGCGGAACCGGGGGCGGCCGCGGTGTCATCTGCCGCGGCCTCCGCTGCCGCTTCAGTGCCGGGGAGTTCAGCGGCTGCGTCCGGAGCCTTCTCGGCGGCCTTGGCGGGGCGGCGGCGGGTGCGTGTCTTCGGTGCAGCCTTGGCCTCAGCTGCCGGAGCCTCTGCGGTTTCGGGCTGGGCAGGTTCCGAAGCGGCGGCTTCAGGCGAAGCGGCCGGGGCGGCTGCAGACTCGGGAACCGTTGTTGTGTCGGTTGCGTCCGCTGCCTTCTTGGCAGGGGCACGACGACGGCGCACGGCCTTCGCGGGTGCCGCTGTCTCGGGTGCGGCTGCCGCTTCAGCGGCTGTCGCTTCAGCGGCTGTTACTTCAGCGGCCTCGGGGGAAGCTGCGGTTGCAGCTTCCGGCACGGCTTCGGGGGAAGCCTCGGTTGCGGCTTCGGCGGCCGGAACCGTCTTGCGCCGTGTTGCCCGCACGCGCTTCGGCTTTTCCGCCGGCGCAGCTTCTGCGGGAACTTCTGCGGACACGTCAGCGGGAGCCTTGGCATCGGCTGCAGTCTTCTCAGCGGCGTCGGAAGACGCTGCCGGTGCAGAAGCAGCCACCGACTTGCGGCGGCTGCGAGTGGCCCTCTTTACCGGCTCTTTGACCGGTGTGGAATCTGTCGGTGCGGATTCGCCCTGTGCGGAATCCGCAGTCTTTTCCCCGGCAGTTAGACCGCCGTTGGCTGCTAGGTCATTATTCAGTGCATCACTCATAAAAGGCTACGCTCCGGCCCCTGCGGCACTGGCCACATTCCAATGCCCAGCGGGCAATGTGTCGGCTGTACGGGGGGCATCAATTGCCTGCCGCCAGCCGGAAGTCGTCTGGATGTCATCCGAGGTCGTGCCAGCTGTAGGGCGCGGTATCACTCGAAGACCAGCGGCGCTTTTCCTGCTACCTGTCGGCACGTTCACGACGTTGCCGTTACGGGTAGGTCTAATCGGCGGATTCCCTGGTTCCCATCCGGGTTGATGGGCAAACTGCATGGGAAGCGTCACCGACAGAACCGGAAGCCTGTCGCTGGACCGTCAGCGGAATGTGGTTCCGCCGTCAGCCACAGTCATTATCTCACACACCCGTCTTTTTGGCCTCCAGCAGCGCATACACTCGACACGTATAGACACACCCGCCAAAGGAGATTTTCGTGCCGTCCAGCGCCGCCAGTCAGCAAGCCACCCGCCGGGCCGCCGAACCGCATGTCCAGGAACGCGGCTTCGCCTGGATCCTGCTTATCACGGGCGTCATCGGCTGGGCAGCCTCCGCCGTCCTCGTTTTGGAACGGCTGCGGGTCTACGCCGATGCCAACTACATCACCAGCTGCGACATCAATCCCTGGGTGTCCTGCGGCACGGTCTTCCAAACATGGCAGGCCTCGATCTTCGGCTTCCCCAACCCGCTGATCGGGATCGTGGCGTTCGCCGTCGTCATCACCACCGCCGTCGCCATGCTGGCCGGCGCCTCCTTCAAGCGCTGGTACTGGCTGGGGCTGCAGGCCGGAGTCACCCTGGGAATGGTGTTTGTTGTCTGGCTGTGGAGCCAGGCGCTCTTCGACATCTACGTCCTGTGCATCTACTGCATTGTGGTGTGGACTGCCATGATTCCGATGTTTGTCTTCACGACCATCCGCAACATGGCACACGGCGTCCTGCCGGCGCCGGCAGGGCTGGTGAAGTTCACGTCCGAGTGGGCGTGGGTCATTGTCGCCCTGTTCTGGGTGGCCACCGCCGCCTCCATCTTCTTCAGGTTCATCAACTCCTTCCTCGGCTAGGCGGCCCCGCCGCCCGCCGGGAGGCAGCTAACTGGCCGGGAGCGCCCAGGCGAGAAGAACCGGAACATCCTGGCCGTTCCACTGTGCCGTCAGCGCAGGATCGGCGGTTGCCTCTCCCCCGAGGTCCAGGACCCGCACCACTGAAAGCTCCCAGTCCCCGGTGCTGATCCGCTCCACCGTCAGGTCGGCCGGACCCGGTTGGGGGCCCTCCACCAGTTCCCCGCCGTCGGGCAGGCCGCTGGCCAGGACATCAAGGGTGGGCGGTATCTCTTCCCGAACGCCGTTGTTCTCGAAGTACTGGTCCGCCTGTCCTTCACCGGAGAGGATTGACGCCGCGAGCGCCTGGGCGTACACCGGGTCCCCGCAGGCGTCATAAACCCACCGGCGCCCCAGCACCGAGTGCTCCATGGTCCCGATGAAGTGGTCCTCCGCGCCTTCCAGCGGCGCACCCCGGTAGCTCAGCGGCACCTGCAGGACGTTGGCGCCGGCTGCCACAAGATGTGTTTCAAGGCCCACGTCTCCTTCAGGGTCATCGAACCGGAAGGAACCCACGCGTTCAATGGCCAGCTCGGCTGTGCCGGGAAACCATGAGGCGGAGGGCAGCCAGGCGGAGATAAGTTCCATTTTGCCGGGGTTCAGATCTGCTTGGTAAATGTGTGCCATGCGCCCAGCCTAAGCGCAGCTGCCCGGAGCGTCAGGAATTTCCCGGTGCAGTGTCCCGTTATCGCCTTCACCGGCATGCGCCAGTCCGCATCCGGTCCCCCGCTTCAACCGTTCCAGGAGAACCATGCTTCGCACTCCCCCCGCACACCAGCCCGCAGCCACAGCGCGCACCGCCCTCGTTGCCGGCGCCACCGGAATTGCCGGCGCCGCACTCGTGGACCTGCTGGTCCGGGAGGGCTGGACCGTTCTTGCCCTGTCCCGGAAGGGAATGCCCGCCCCTGAAACACCCGATTCAGCCGAAGCCGCCGGCTCTCCCGGCTCCGGGGCAGGTGCCCGGGTGGTCTCCGTCGCCGCCGACCTGACGTCGCCGGAGAACCTCACGGCCGCGTTAAAAAACCTGCACCCGACGCACGTCTTCTTCACGTCCTGGTCCCGGCAGGAGACCGAGGCGGAGAACATAGCCGTCAACTCGGCCATGGTTGCCAATCTGCTGGAAGCGCTGGAGCATGCGCCGCTGGAACATGTGGCCCTGATGACCGGCCTCAAGCACTACATGGGTCCCTTTGAGGCGTACGGCGAAGGTGCCATGCCTGACACTCCGTTCTCCGAAGACGAGCCCCGGCTTCCGGTGGACAACTTCTACTACGCCCAGGAAGACGTGCTGATGGCCGCCGCCGAGCGGCAGGGCTTTGCCTGGTCCGTGCACCGGGCGCACACGGTAATCGGATTCGCCGTCGGCAACGCCATGAACATGGGACAGACACTGGCCGCGCAGGCCACCCTGTGCCGGGAGCTTGGCCTGCCCTTCATCTTCCCGGGCTCCGAAACACAGTGGAATTCCGTCACCGACATGACGGACGCCGGCCTGCTGGCCGAGCACATGGTGTGGGCGGCAACGGATCCGCGCACCGCCAATGAGGCCTACAACGTGGTCAACGGCGATGTGTTCCGCTGGCGCTCCCTCTGGCCGCGGCTGGCCGAGTGGTTCGGCGTCGAACCCGCCGGTTTTGACACCGCACCCCGGCCGCTGGAGGAGCAGATGGCCGGAATGGACGCAGCCTGGGAGAAGCTCGCTGCGGATCACGGTTTGGTGGAGCGGGACCTCGGCCGGCTGGCCTCGTGGTGGCACACCGATGCGGATCTTGGCCGGAAAATGGAGGTGCTCACCGATATGAGCAAGAGCCGGCTCGCCGGGTTCACGGGCTACCGCCGCACTGAGGACGCCTTCACCGGGCTCTTTGCCCTTCTGCGGGCCGAGCGCCTCATTCCCTGAGGCGGGAAGGAGCCGGACCGGTGGTGATGTGACGTGCTCCCGCACACCACCGGCACACGGCAACACTCTGAGTGAAGTACGATCGAAGCATCATCCGGGCCCGGCACGCCGCTTTGGCGCGCCCGGCCGTAAGACTTGAGAACGGCAGGAGGTGAACCGCACGCATGGACGACGGACATAGTCGATATACCGCCCCGCGTGAGCCTCGCCTTCCACCCCAGGTCCCCTCGAGTATTATTCGGACCTCCCTTTAGGGCCTGAGCTTGTGCGGCAGCGGTATTTCCGCATTCCCGCTCATTTTCCGCACACACCACGGCCGCGCGCCCGCTGGCCATTTGTGTGCGCCCACCGGAGGAAACCGGATCATGATCAAGTCCCCCACCCTGACGTTTGATGCCCGGGCCGAGCTGCTCGCCGATGCACTGGATCAGAACAGCCTGCCCGGGGTTGCCCGTGCCCTGGAGCCGCTGACCGTAGCCGAAACCATGGAGCAGCTTGAACGGCTGAACACCATCGACCGGGCCCTGGCCTTCCGCACGCTGCCCAAGGGCCGGGCCCTGGAGGTCTTCGAACGCCTCGATGCCCTGCTCCAGGCGGATCTGGTGGCCGGGCTGCAGGATGCGCAGGTGGCTGAGGTCTTTGCCGGGCTGAGTCCCGATGACCGGGTGGCCCTGCTTGATGAGCTGCCGGCCTCGGTGGCCAACCGGCTGCTCCTGGGCCTGGATGCCAAGGAGCGCGCACTCACCAACACGGTCCTCGGCTACCCGCAGGGCGCCGTCGGCCGCTACATGAGCCCACAGTTCGTCACGGCGCACCCCTGGTTCACCGCAGCCCAGGCCCTGGCCAGGGTACGGGCCAGGCTGGACGACGCCGAGAGCGTTTACACCATTCCCGTTGTTGATGAGACCCATCATCTGGTGGGCGTGGTGTCGCTGCGGGATGTGCTGCGCGCGGAGGAAACGGATCCCGTTTCGGCCCTGATGAAGGACCCGCTCTCCGCTCCGGCCACCTTGGATGCCGAGGAAGCTGCACGGTACTGCGCTGACGCCAAGGTCCTGGTGCTGCCGATCGTCGACGCCGAAGGCCGGCTGGTGGGCATCCTGACCGTGGACGATGCCCTCAGAATCCTTGAGGACGCCGAAAGCGAGGACGCTGCACGGTCCGGCGGCGCTGAACCGCTGCGCCGGCCCTATCTGGCCACACCTGTGCGCACCA
The DNA here is from genome assembly GCF_038405225.1 of Arthrobacter citreus. NCBI lineage: Bacteria > Bacillati > Actinomycetota > Actinomycetes > Micrococcales > Micrococcaceae > Arthrobacter > Arthrobacter citreus. The sequence goes on along the minus strand of NZ_CP151657.1, from coordinate 927,137 downwards.
TCGTGCGCGCCCGCGTCGTGTGGCTGCTGGTGCTCGCCCTGGGCGCCACGCTGACGGTCAAGGTCATGGGCGCCTTCGAGGCGACCCTGGCCGAGCAGGTGGTGCTGTCCCTTTTCATTCCCCTGCTCATTGGCACCGGCGGCAACACCGGCAACCAGGCCGCGACCACCATTACCCGCGCCCTGGCCCTGGGCGATGTGCGGCCGCGGGACGTCCTCAAGGTCTTTGCCCGGGAGGCACGGGTTGGTGCCTGGCTGGGCGTGCTGCTGGGCAGCCTGGGGTTTGCCGTAGCCGCCGTCATTTTCACCGTGCCGCTGGGCGTGGTGATCGGCCTGACCCTGCTGGGCGTCTGCACCATGGCAGCCAGCGTCGGCGCCCTGATGCCGTTGCTGGGCAAGGCCCTCAAAGCGGATCCGGCAGTCTTTTCCAATCCCTTCATTTCCACGTTTGTTGATGCCACGGGGCTGATCATCTACTTCCTGATCGCCTCGGCTGTCCTGGGGCTGTAGCAAAAGACGCGGGGGCCCCGGCCGGTTTATCACCGTGCCGGGGCCCCCGCGTCTTTGCTGCGTTCAGGCGCTGTTAGCTGAACCAGATGCCGATTTCACGGGCGGCGGACTCCGGGGAATCCGACCCGTGCACCAGGTTCTGCTGCACTGCCGTGCCCCAGTCGCGGCCAAAATCGCCGCGGATGGTGCCCGGGGCAGCCTTGGTGGGGTCCGTGGTTCCGGCCAGGGACCGGAAACCTTCGATGACGCGTTCGCCCTCGAAGATTGCGGCAACAACCGGGCCGCTGAGCATGAACTCCACCAGCGGTTCGTAGAACGGCTTGCCCTCATGCTCGGCGTAGTGCTCCTCAAGCACCGCGCGGGTGGCGTCCACCTTCTTCAGCTCGGCCAGTTTGTAGCCCTTGGCTTCAACGCGCGCCAAGATGGCGCCGGAGAGATTGCGCTCCACGCCGTCGGGTTTGATCAGTACTAGTGTGCGCTCGGTGCTCACGGTAAATCTCCTTGCCAAGTTGCGGTTTCCGGTCCAAGCCTAGTCTGTGGCGGCTTCGCCGGCAGTGCCGGGAGCCCCGGAACCCTCTGAACCCTCCGGATGCGCCTTTTCCCATTCCGCCTGCTCACGGTCCCGCTGCCGGTTCTCCCGGTCCAGGCGCATGCCGGTTTTCAGCGCGTACCACCAGGTGGCGGCAAAAATTGCTCCCACCAGGAACATCTCCGGCTGCACAAAACCGGTGGCGATGATGGCCAGCTGCAGGATCCAGCCGATCACCGGGCCGGCCGGCTTGGACAGGAAGGCACAGGTGCCGATCAGCGCTGCAAAGAGCACCAGGCCGCCGCCAAAGATGATCGCCGGTGACAGCTCGTCGCGCTGCAGGCCAAAGACGGCGAGCGTTGCGAAGAGCACCAGGAACGCTTCCAGCGTCAGGACCACCGACGCAAACATGATGCGGATGGACCGCCGCTTTTTGGGCATGCCCGGGCGCCACTCGCGCTGGGCTTTGGTCAGCTTTGCCATGTCCCTTACTTTCCGAGGAGGGTGCGCGCTTCGGCCACCAGGGTGATGGAACCGATGATGAGCACGCCACCGGCCAGGTCATTGTTCTCCTCGGCCTTGGCCACAGCCCATTCAATGGCGTTGTCCAGGCCCGGCTCAACCTGCAGGTCTTCGTCGGCGAATCCGGCGTCAACGGCGTCCTGCACCAGATCCTCAGCGGACAGCGCCCGCGGCGAACTGGACTGCGTGAGGCAGACTCCGGTGATCTGGTCGCCGAGCGTCTCGCGCAGTTCGGTGAGGATGCCGACGGCGTCCTTCTCGGCCAGGATTCCGACCACCAGGACCAGCGACGTGAAGCTGAACGCTTCCAGCACGGCCTCAGCGGCGGCCTTGGCTCCGGCGGGGTTGTGCGCGGCATCCACCACGATGGTGGGCGCGGTGCGCACCACCTCCAGGCGGCCCGGGGAACTCACGGTGGAGAAACCGGTGCGCAGCAGTTCCACGTCCAGTTCCTTCGTGCCGCCGCCAATGAAGGCCTCCAGCGCGGCAACGGCTACGGCGGCATTCTCCGCCTGGTGCTTGCCGTGCAGCGGAAGCAGCAGCTCCTCGTAGCGTCCGGCCAGCCCGGCAATGGTCAGCATCTGCCCGCCCACTGCCATGACCCGGGATTCGACGCCGAACTCCACGCCCTCGAAACGGTACGGAATGCCCACTTCGCGGGCTTTCTCCAGCAGCACCTGCGCCGCTTCCATCGGCTGCGCCGCACTGATCAGGAAGCCGTGTTCCTTGATAATGCCGGCCTTTTCCAGCGCGATGTCGGCAACGTCGTCGCCCAGCAGCTCGGTGTGGTCCAGCGATATGGGCGTGACCACGGACACCGAACCGTCACCCACATTGGTGGCGTCGGTGATGCCGCCCAGTCCCACTTCAATAACGGCAACATCCACGGGCTCGTCGGCAAAAACGGCGAACGCCAGGATGGTCACCGCCTCGAAGTAGGTCAGGCGCGGTTCCCCGGCGGCGGTGAGTTCGCCGTCGACGATGTCCAGGTACGGGTGGATTTCGTCCCAGATCCGCACAAACGTTTCATCGGAGACCGGTTCTCCGTCAATGCTGATCCGCTCGGTCACCTTGCTCAGGTGCGGGCTGGTGTACCGGCCCGTGCGCAGCCCATAGGCCCGCAGTCCGGCTTCGATCATGCGCGCCGTGGACGTCTTGCCGTTGGTTCCGGTGATGTGGATGATCGGGAACGCCTTGTTCGGCTCCCCGAGCACCTCCATCGCCCGGAACAGCGGCGCCATCCGCGGCTCCATTTTGTTTTCCGGTGCGCGGCTCAGCAGCTCGGCATAAACGCTTTCCACGGAAAAACCGTCGATTGCGCCGGAGGGTCCGTCAGACATGCTCATTTAGATTTTCTCCAGTGTGACGGTGAATTCTTCAGCGTCGTCGGCAAGGGTAACTGCCGTGAGAACCAGCTCGTCGGTCAGGGTTTCGGACTTGATCAGTTCGGCATTCGCCTCAAGCGCGGCCACGGAGGACGCCGAGGTGGCCACCTCGGTGCGGATGTGGTCGCTGATGTGCAGGTCCGCGTCGCGGCGGGCCTGCTGGATGGCGCGGATGCCGTCGCGGGCGGTGCCCTCGGCGGCGAGTTCCGGCGTAACTTCGGTGTTCAGCACCAGGAAGCCGCCGCCGGGAAGCACGGAAACAGCCTTGGCGGATTCGCCGTCGCCGGTTTCCACGACCGTTTCCAGCGTGTATTCCTGCGGCTGCAGTTCCAGGCCGCCTGCGGTGACCGTGCCGGCGTCGTCCACCGACCAGTCGCCCGACTTGGAGGCCTTGATGGCGGTCTGGACGTTCTTGCCCAGGCGCGGACCCGCGGCACGGGCATTCACCACGAGCTTCTGAGTGATGCCGAACTCAGCCGGGTCGGCGTCGGCGGCCTCCATCAGGCGGACTGACTTCAGGTTCAGCTCGTCAGCGATAATGGCGGCAAACTGGCCCTGCAGCGCCTCCGCGTTGGGGGCGACAACGGTCATTTCGGACAGCGGCAGGCGCACCCGCAGATTCGCAGCCTTGCGCAGCGATGAACCCACGGACGCGATGCGGCGCGTGCGGTCCATGCGGTCCACGAGCGCCTCGTCCTGCGGGAACAGTTCAGCATCCGGCCAGTCCGTCAGGTGCACGGAGCGCCCGCCGGTGAGGCCGCGCCAGATCTCCTCGGAGATCAGCGGCAGCAGCGGAGCGGCCACCCGGCACACCGTTTCCAGGCACGTGTAGAGCACGTCGAAGGCCTGTGTGTCTTCGTCGAAGAACCGGTTGCGGCTGCGGCGGATGTACCAGTTGGTCAGCGTGTCCATGTACTGGCGCAGGGTTTCGCAGGCCTCGGACACGTCATAGTTGTCCAGCTGCTCCGTCATGGTCCGGACCAGGTCACCCGTGGCGGCCAGCATGTAGTTGTCCAGCGGTTCGGTGGACTCGTAGCGCGGCTTCGCCTCGTAGCCGTTGCCGCCGTTCGCGGCGTTGGTGTAGAGCGTGAAGAAGTGCCACACGTTCCACAGCGGCAGGATGACCTGGCGCACGGCCTCGCGGATCGCCTGTTCGGTGACCACCAGGTTTCCGCCGCGCAGGATCGGTGATGCCATCAGGAACCAGCGCATGGCGTCGGAACCGTCGCGGTCCAGCACCTCGGAGACGTCCGGGTAGTTGCGCAGGGACTTGGACATCTTCTGTCCGTCCGAACCGAGCACGATGCCGTGGCTGATCACGTTGCGGAAGGCCGGACGGTCAAACAGTGCCGTCGCCAGGACGTGCAGCGTGTAGAACCAGCCGCGGGTCTGGCCGATGTACTCCACGATGAAGTCGCCCGGGTTGTGGTTCTCGAACCACTCGGCGTTCTCGTGCGGGTAATGCACCTGGGCATAGGGCATGGACCCGGAGTCGAACCAGACGTCCAGGACGTCCTCGACGCGGCGCATGGTGGACTGGCCCTCTTCGGGGGTGCGCGGATCGTCCGGGTTCGGCCGGGTCAGCTCGTCGATGAAGGGGCGGTGCAGGTCCGGCTCGCCGGCCTTGTTCACCGGCAGCCGGCCGAAGTCGGCCTTCATTTCCTCCAGCGAACCGTACACGTCGGTGCGCGGGTAGTTGGGATCATCGGAGACCCAGACCGGAATGGGGCTTCCCCAGTAACGGTTGCGGCTGATCGACCAGTCGCGGGCGTTTTCCAGCCACTTGCCGAACTGCCCGTCCTTGACGTTCTCCGGGATCCAGTTGATCTGCTGATTCAGCTCGACCATGCGGTCCTTGATCTTGGTGACCTCAACGAACCACGAGGAGACAGCCTTGTAGATCAGTGGGTTCCGGCAGCGCCAGCAGTGCGGGTAGCTGTGCTCGTAGCTGGCCTGGCGCAGCAGGCGGCCATCGGCGCGCAGCACCTTGGTGATGGGCTTGTTGGCGTCAAAGACCTGCAGGCCGGCGATTTCGGACAGCTCGCCCTCGCCGAACATGGGCAGGAACTTGCCGCCCTCATCCACGGAGAGGATGACGGGGATGCCGTGCTGCTCGCAGACCTTCTGGTCGTCTTCACCGTAGGCGGGTGCCTGGTGGACGATTCCGGTGCCGTCCGTGGTGGTCACGTAATCGGCAGTGACGATCTGCCAGGCGTTGGCAGTGCCCCACTTTTCGGTGTCCGTGTAGTAGTTCCACAGCGGCGCATAACGCAGTCCGGCGAGGTCCTTGCCCAGGTGGACGGATGTGACGGCGGCGCGGGCGGCGTCGGCGTTGTCGTATCCCAGGTCCTTGGCGTAGGAACCGACCAGGTCCTCGGCCAGCAGGTAGCGCGCCTCCGGGTTTTCCTGGGGCGTGCCGTTGGGACCTGCGGGAACGACGGCGTAGTGGACGGAGGGTCCCACGGCGAGGGCCATGTTGGTGGGCAGGGTCCACGGCGTGGTGGTCCAGGCAATGGCGTTCACGCCGTCGAGCTCCGCGGACAGCGAGTTGTCGCCGCCGGTGATCGGGAAGGTGACCGTGACGGTCTGGTCCTGGCGGTCCTTGTACACGTCGTCGTCCATGCGCAGCTCATGGTTGGACAGCGGCGTCTCGTCCTTCCAGCAGTACGGGAGCACCCGGAAACCGCTATAGGTCAGGCCCTTTTCATGCAGGGTCTTGAACGCCCAGATGACCGATTCCATGTAGTCGACGTTGAGCGTTTTGTAGTCGTTCTCGAAGTCCACCCAGCGGGCCTGGCGGGTGACGTAGTCCCGCCACTCGCCGGCGTACTCCATGACGGAGGCACGGCAGGCATCGTTGAACTTATCGATGCCCATCTTCTCGATCTGGACCTTGTCGGACATGCCCAGCTGCTTCATCGCCTCGAGTTCGGCGGGCAGTCCGTGGGTGTCCCAGCCGAACCGGCGCTCCACGCGGCGGCCGCGCTGGGTCTGGTAGCGGGCCACCAGGTCCTTGGCGTAGCCGGTCAGCAGGTGACCGTAGTGGGGCAGGCCGTTGGCGAAGGGCGGGCCGTCATAGAAGACAAATTCGTTGGCTCCGTTTTCGCCGGCGGGGCGTGCGTCGATGGACGCCTGGAAGGTGCCGTCTTCATCCCAGTACTTCAGAACAAGTTCTTCGAGTTCCGGAAACTTAGGTGAAGAAGGGGCGGCGTTTTCTGCCGGAGCGGCGGCCGTAGTGGCCTTGGGATAGATAGAGGGCATATTCGTCATCCTGATAGCGGCAAGTAGTTCTGGTGAAGTACAGGATGCGAGGGCGGAATCGCTGCCGGCACAAAGCCTGCGGTGATCCGCGGTACCACCTCGCTTGCCGCCGTCGTCGTCCGCGCCGTGCTGCACAAAACCGCAGTGCACTGCGCCGCCGAGTCGGGCTGCCGCTCGTTGACTGCTGTGACGGGCTTACCCGTCCGGTTCTACTGGGCCCTTGCTGATAAATCCGAGGCCGTTCTTCCGGAAGCTCACCGGTGATGGCCGGGTCAAAGCTGCTTCCGCCAGTTTAGGCCACGGCCGGGGCGATGTCGAAGTTCTCCGGCCGGACTAGCCCAGCGGGCGGCGGATGACCTTGTGGGTGGCAGCCTGGGCCACAGGCCGCAGCACCACCCGGTCCAGGTTCACGTGGTGCGGAAGGTTCAGCGAGTACGCCATCACATCGGCCACGTCCTCGGCGGTGAGCGGTTTTTTCGACTCCGGCGTACACCTTTTCCGCGGCGTCCTTGTCGCCGAGGCGGTTCAGCGAGAACTCCTCGGTTTTCACCATGCCTGGCAGGATCTCGATGACACGGACGTTATTCTCGGCCTCTTCCAGGCGCAGGGTGCCGGCGAGCGCCTGCTCGGCGGACTTGGCCGCGCAGTAGCCCGCACCACCTTCGTACGGTGCCAGCGCCGCCGTTGAGGTCAGCATCAGGATGGATCCCCGGCCGGAGTTCCGGAGGGCGGGCAGGAAGGCCTGCGTCACCCGCAGGGCGCCCAGGACGTTGACGTTGTACATCGCTTCCCAGTCGCTGAGCTTGCCCTCACCCACCGAATCCACGCCCCAGGCGCCGCCGGCATTGTTGACCAGGGCGTCCACTCCCCCGGTTGCCAGCACTTCAGCCGCCATCCGCTCAACGGACTCCCCGTCAGTAACGTCTGCGGTGACGGGCTGGGCTCCGGTCTCCTCAGCGAGCGCCTTCAGTTTCTCTTCCCGGCGCGCGACGGCGACGACGTCCCAGCCGGAAGCACGCAGCGCCCGCACGGCAGCCGCTCCGATTCCCGAGCTTGCCCCGGTGACGACCGCGCGCTGGGGCCGGTTAGACGGGCTGGACGTGGACTCTGTGGCCAGGGGAGAAGTCATGCAGCCAACTGTAGTCATTGGGCATGCCGGCGCCACAGCTTCCGGCACTCTGTTACTTCGATGCTGCGCTGCGGCGCGTACTTCGGTGCTGTGCTGCCGCATGGCCTCCCGCACTCCTTCCCACTCTTCGTTACTGGTGTGGCGCTTGTGGCACCACAGGCCTCAGCAGGCATCAAAGGGTGGGAACCAGTGCGCAACGCCGGGTGCAGCTGCCTCATCGACGGCTGTGGCAGAGCAGATTCAGCGGGCCAGAGCAGCCCGGACAAGCAGCACGAACCCTTCGGGGTCGTGAAGCACCATTTCTGCAGTGATGCGCAGGGTTTTCCATCCTGCTGCCGTCGCCGCATTCCACCGGTTCCTGTCCTTCCGGTAGTGCTCTCTGCTGTTGTGAAACTCGTAGCCGTCGATTTCCACCAGCAGCCGCCCTTCGATGACCAGGTCCACTCTGCCAACTTCCGGTATGTGGACCTCGGTCTCCACCGCCAGCCCTGCCGCCCGGAGGTGGAAGCGCGCACAGACTTCCAGTGGCGACGCCGTCCTGAGCGGGATATCCCGAATGAGTTGCCTGACCTTCCAGTCCTTGGGACCGGAAAAGTGTCGCTCCAGGGCTGGAACTCCTATGTAGTGCCTGCTCACCGCACACTCAGCGAGCACCAGAGCCGAGAGTGGCGGCAGACAACGGAACGCCGAATCGATAATTTGCAGCGGTGTTGCGATCAGCCGTTTCGCTGTCCGTGGGCCTCGATGGACAACCGCACCCGGCAGGCTCATTGCCCGGTCTGCCGTCACATGCACCAGCGGGGGCTCCTGAAGCGCCCACCAGCCCAGCACCCGCGCCGCGCTGATGCAGGTGAGTGACACTCCCCGCTCCGCCGCAAACAGCAGCTCGGCAGGAGCATCGTGCAGGGCATAGGTTCCCGGGGAGGGCCGCTGCACTGCTCCGTCCTTCACTGCCCGATCGATGTGCCCCCGGCTGAAGCCGTTGGCGGTTAAGGTGCTGAACCGAGCGGCGCCGTGGTGAAACCTCAAGAAGACTTCAATGCTCTGCATAGCCCGAGAGTGGTTCCGCGGAGGCGCCCGCATCAGGGCAAGGCCATTAAATGTGGATATAAAGACGAGCTGGGGGGCTGTGCGGGACAAAAGGACCGCTGATGCTGGCCCCACCTGAACACGGGTTCCCACCCTGCGTGGCTGGTGTTACCCATGTGACACCAGCAGCCCCAGCAGGTATCAAAGAGTGGGAACCAGTGCGTCCGGGTTAGGAGCTGCCCTCCACCAGGTAGTCCCTCAGCACTACGGCCTCGTTCTGCGTTTCGCTGCGCGCCCCGTAGAGCAGGACCGTGTCCGGACGTGATGCGCAGGCGCGGGAAAAGTCCGGGACGGCGGGATTCTCCGCCAACTCCTGCCGGTACCGCTCCTGGAATCCGGCCCAGCGGTCCTCCCGGTGCGCAAACCACTTCCGCAGCTCGGTGCTTGGCGCCAGGTCTTTGAGCCACTCGTCCAGATCCGCCTTCTCTCTGGAGACCCCGCGCGGCCACAGCCGATCCACCAGGACCCGGTAGCCGCCGTCGGGCTCCTCGTAGATGCGCCGGGTGCGGATCCGGCCCCGGGTGCTTCCCGGGATCTTCTCCTGGCTTCTCCCCGGCTGTTCCTTATCTGTCGCCATCTCCGGATGCTACGGCGGCTGTGCAGTGAAAGGACAGACACGTGCCGCAGGCCATACCTCCCGCGTGGAAGAATGGAACCATGGCTGAAAACTTTCCGGGCACAGACACGCCCGACAACGCACCCAAGACCGTATCCGTCCCCGACAAGCCCGCCCTCGAGGGCCTTGAAGCAACCCTGAGCCGCCGCTGGCGCGAAGAGGGAACGTACGCGTTCAACGAAGACACGGTCCGCGGGGACGTCTACTCGATCGACACTCCCCCGCCCACGGCCTCCGGCTCCCTGCACGTGGGACACATGTTCTCCTACACCCAGACCGACGTCATGGCCCGCTACCAGCGCATGACCGGCAAGAACGTGTTCTACCCGATGGGCTGGGACGACAACGGCCTGCCCACCGAACGCCGGGTGCAGAACTACTACGGCGTACGCTGCGATCCCACCAAGCCGTACGATCCGGATTACCGTCCACCGGCCACCGCCCCCAAGAACCAGCGCGACTTCGATGTCATTTCCCGCCGGAACTTCATCGAGCTGTGCGAAGAGCTGGCGGTGGAGGACGAGAAGGTCTTCGAGGACCTCTTCTCCACGCTCGGCCTGTCCGTCGATTGGACCCGCACCTACCGCACCATCGATGACAACTCGCGCGCCGTCAGCCAGCGCGCCTTCCTGGAGAACCTCAAGGCCGGCGACGCCTACATGTCGGAGGCTCCCACGCTGTGGGACGTCACCTTCCGCACCGCCGTGGCCCAGGCCGAGGTCGAGGACCGCGAGCAGGCCGGCGCCTACCACCGGATCAGCTTCCACGCCCCCGACGGCGAGAAGATCTTCATCGAGACCACCCGTCCCGAACTGCTGCCTGCCTGCGTGGCGCTGGTGGCGCACCCCGACGACGAGCGCTACCAGCGCCTCTTCGGCACCACGGTGAAGTCCCCGCTGTTCGACGTCGAGGTCGAGGTCCGCGCGCATCCGCTGGCCAAGCCGGACAAGGGTTCGGGCATCGCCATGATCTGCACCTTCGGTGACCAGACCGACGTCACCTGGTGGCGTGAACTGAACCTGCCCACCCGCGCCGTCGTCGGCCGTGACGGCCGCCTGCTGGCTGACACTCCGGACTGGATCACCACGGATAAGGCGAAGGAAAACTACGCCGCTGTGGCCGCCAAGACCGTTTTCAGCGCCAAGGAAGCCGTCGTGGAGCTGCTGCGCGAAAGCGGAGACCTGGAGGGCGAGCCGAAGAAGATCACCCACCCGGTGAACTTCTTCGAAAAGGGCGACAAGCCGCTTGAGGTTGTCACCAGCCGCCAGTGGTACATCCGCAACGGCGGACGCGACGAGGACCGCCGCGGACGCCTGATCGCCCGCGGCAAGGAGATCGATTTCCACCCGGCGTTTATGCGTTCCCGCTACGAAAACTGGATCGAAGGGCTCAACGGCGACTGGCTCGTGTCGCGCCAGCGCTTCTTCGGCGTGCCGGTCCCGGTCTGGTACCCGCTGGATTCCTCCGGCAACCCGGACTACGACAACCCGGTGCTCCCGGCCTCCGAGTCCCTGCCCGTTGACCCCGCCGCCGAACCGGCTCCGGGCTACGAGGAATCCCAGCGCAACCAGCCAGGCGGCTTTGTGGGCGACGCCGATGTGCTGGACACCTGGGCCACCTCCTCCCTGACGCCGCAGATCGTCGGCGGCTGGAGCCGCGACGAGGATCTCTTCAGCAAGGTGTTCCCGTTTGACCTGCGCCCGCAGGGGCACGACATCATACGGACCTGGCTGTTCTCCTCCGTGGTGCGCGCCGATGCGCTGAACCATGCCGCTCCGTGGAAGCACGCGGCCATCTCCGGCTGGATCCTGGACCCGGACCGCAAGAAGATGTCCAAGTCCAAGGGCAACGTGGTGGTTCCCACCGATGTGCTCAATGACTACGGCTCCGACGCCGTCCGCTACTGGGCGGCATCGGCCAAGCTGGGTGCGGACACTGCCTACGAGATTGCGCAGATGAAGATTGGCCGCCGCCTGGCGATCAAGCTCCTGAACGCCTCCAAGTTCGTGCTGAACCTGGGCGCCACCGAGGCCAACGTGGTCACCGCTGACACCGCGGTGATCACCAATGATCTGGACTCCGCGCTGCTCAAGCAGCTGGCAGACGTCGTGAAGGCCTCCACCAAGGCCTTCGAGAACTACGACTATGCCAAGGCCCTGCAGCTGACCGAGTCCTTCTTCTGGTCCTTCACTGATGATTACGTGGAGCTGATAAAGGACCGCGCTTACGGCGCGTCCGGCGAAGCGGAGCAGGCATCGGTGCTGGCCACTCTGGCCACCACGCTGGATGCCCTGCTGCGCCTCTTCGCGCCGTTCCTGCCCTTCGCCACTGAAGAGGTGTGGGGCTGGTGGCGCCACGGCTCGGTGCACCGCGCGCCGTGGCCGAACGTCGACGCGCTGTCCGCAGCCGTTGCGGAGGCCGACGCCGGGATCCTGGCCACGGTGGCCACAGCCCTGGGCGGCATCCGCAAGGCGAAGTCCGAGGCCAAGGTCAAGCAGCGCACGGAGGTCCTCACGGCCACTGTCACGGCCTCAGCCGCCCAGGTTGCCCAGCTGCAGGCCGGCCTTGCCGACCTGAAGGCAGCCGGAAACGTGCGTGAGCTGACCCTGGCAACGGGCGACGGCGAACTGACGGTTTCGAATGTGGACCTGGCCCCGGTGGAGCCGGTGCCGTCGGCCGAGTAAACGCATAACCGAAAGCTAAAGGGAGAACTCCCGGCCGGATTCCGGCCGGGAGTTCTCCCTTTTAACACCGGTGGTAATTAGCTTTTTGGTGCCTGGCGGTAACGCTTAGTCGAACTGCGGGTTCTCGGTGCGGCTGCGCTTGATTTCGAAGAAGGCGGGGTTCGATGCCAGCATCAGTGCGCCGTCGAACATCTTGCCCGCTTCCTCGCCGCGCGGGATGCGGGTCAGCACCGGGCCGAAGAAGGCGGTGCCGTTGAACGCGACCACCGGGGTTCCGACGTCGTCGCCCACCATGGAGATACCCTCCTGGTGCGAGGCGCGGAGCTGGGGGTCGTACTCGTCAGTGTCTGCATACTTGGCGAGCTCGGCGGGAAGGCCCACCTCTTCAAGGGCTTCACGGATCACGACGCCGAAGTCCTTGTTGCCGCCGATGTGGATGCGGGTGCCCATGGCGTCGTACAGCTTCTTGACGTATTCGTCCCCGTGCAGCTCCTGCGCGGCAATGATCACGCGGACCGGGCCCCAGCCCGCTTCCATGCCCTTCTGGTAGTCCTCGGGCAGGTCGCGGCCTTCATTGAGAACGGACAGGCTCATGACGTGCCATGTGGTGCTCACATCGCGGACCTGCTCCACCTCGCCCATCCAGCGGGATGTTACCCAGGCAAAGGGGCACATGGGGTCAAACCAGAAATCGGCTTTCGCTGCAGCATCGGGTGAGGTCAAGGCTAACTCCTTCATGAGGTGCGGTACCGCGGCTGACCCGCGGGCTTGCAGGCGCAAGCGGCAGTTACTGGAGCCAACCGGTTCTCAGGCGGATTTGTTCCGGCGCTTGGCCGCCACGGCCTGGGAGATCAGCGTTGGCTCGGCCTTCTGCGTCACAACGTCCTCAGTGATGACCACGGTGGCGACGTCGTCGCGGCTGGGCAGGTCGAACATGACCGGCAGCAGCACCTCTTCGAGGATGGCGCGCAGGCCGCGGGCCCCGGTGCCCCGGGACAGTGCCGCGTCGGCGATGGCGTCCAGGGCGGCCGGCTCGAAGGTGAGCTCCACGCCGTCGAGCTGGAACATTTTCTGGAACTGCTTGACCAGGGCGTTTTTCGGCTCGGTGAGGATCCGGATCAGTGCCGTGCGGTCCAGGCTGGATACGGTGGTGATGACCGGCAGCCGGCCAATGAATTCGGGGATCAGCCCAAACTTCAGCAAATCCTCCGGCATAACATCCGCGTAGGAGTCGGCTTCCTTGGCGTTCTCGTTCAGCGGAGCACCGAACCCGATGCCCTTGCGGCCGGAACGGGATCCAATGATTTCTTCCAGGCCGGCAAAGGCGCCTGCCACGATGAAGAGCACGTTGGTGGTGTCGATCTGGATGAATTCCTGGTGCGGGTGCTTGCGGCCGCCCTGCGGCGGCACCGAGGCAACGGTTCCTTCCAGGATCTTGAGCAGCGCCTGCTGCACGCCTTCACCGGATACGTCGCGGGTGATGGACGGGTTTTCGCTCTTGCGAGAAATCTTGTCGATCTCGTCAATGTAGATGATGCCCTGCTCGGCCTTCTTGACGTCATAGTCAGCGGCCTGGATCAGCTTGAGCAGGATGTTCTCGACGTCCTCGCCCACGTAGCCGGCCTCGGTGAGCGCGGTGGCGTCGGCGACGGCGAAGGGCACGTTCAGGCGACGGGCCAAGGTCTGTGCGAGGTAGGTCTTTCCACAGCCGGTGGGACCGATCAGCAGGATATTGGACTTGCCGATCTCCACCTCGTCGGACATGACGGCGTCGGAGAGGTTTCCGGTGTTGCGGGGTGCGTGGCCGGCCTGGATGCGCTTGTAATGGTTATAGACGGCGACGGCGAGGGATCGCTTGGCGGGTTCCTGGCCAATGACGTACTCCTGCAGGGAATCGAAGATCTCCCGCGGCTTGGGCAGCTCAAAGGTGCCGAGGTCCGCTACCTCGGACAGCTCCTCTTCAATGATTTCGTTGCACAGGTCAATGCACTCATCACAGATGTAGACGCCGGGGCCGGCAATGAGCTTGCGGACCTGCTTCTGGCTTTTTCCACAGAAAGAGCACTTGAGCAGATCGGTGCTCTCACCAATGCGAGCCATAATTCAGTCCCCTTAGATGGTCCATCGTTCCAACAGCGCCGGCATCCGTCCCGTGCGGGACAGACTGATGCCATTCAGCCATGTTCCACTCTAGGACAATTGGCCGGGCGATTCAGCAATCGAAAGGCCCGTGGTGCGATATTTCGCTCCACGGGCCTCCCGACGGCGGTTACATCCGGTTGATCGCCGGGGTCTTGATCTTGCGGGAGTCAAGCACCTGGTCAATCAGTCCGTACTCCAGAGCACCGGCGGCGGTCAGGATCTTGTCGCGCTCGATGTCCCGGTTCACTTCCTCGGACGTGTGGTTCGAGTGCAGGGCCAGGGTGTCCTCCAGCCAGGTCCGCATGCGCATGACCTCGGCTGCCTGGATCTCGAGGTCCGATGCCTGGCCACGCTCGCCGCCGCCCAGGGCGGGCTGGTGGATCAGGACGCGTGCGTTGGGCAGCGCCAGGCGCTTGCCCGGCGTTCCGGCGGCCAGCAGTACCGCTGCGGCGCTGGCTGCCTGACCCAGGCACACCGTCTGGATCTCGGGACGGATGTACTGCATGGTGTCGTAAATGGCCGTCATGGCCGTGAACGAACCGCCCGGAGAGTTGATGTACAGGGTGATGTCGCGGTCCGGGTCGTTGGACTCAAGGACCAGCAGCTGGGCCATGACGTCGTCGGCGGAGGCATCGTCAACCTGGACGCCCAGGAAGATGATCCGGTCCTCGAACAGCTTGGTGTAAGGGTCCTGGCGCTTGAAGCCGTACGGCGTGCGCTCCTCGAACTGCGGCAGCACGTAACGGCTGGACGGCATCTGCGGCGCAGATCCGCCTGCGGTTCCGAAATGGGTGTTCATAAATTACTCCTGAAGTCTAAGAAAGTGCGCTGGCTGGGGAGGAAGCGTCAGTCCTCGACCGGCGCTGCGCCCTTGTCCTGGTCCGTTCCGCCGCCGCCGGTGACGCCGCCGGCATGCGCGGAGATCTTGTCGAAGAAGCCGTACTCCAGTGCTTCCTGGGCCGTGAACCACTTGTCGCGGTCGTTGTCCTTCAGGATGGTCTCGACAGTCTGCCCGGTCTGCTCAGCTGTCAGTTCGGCCATGACCTGCTTCATGTGGAGAATCAGTTCCGCCTGGATGCGGATGTCGGAGGCGGTGCCGCCGATGCCGCCGGACGGCTGGTGCATCAGGATGCGGGCGTGCGGGGTGGCGTAGCGCTTGCCCTTGGTGCCGGAGGAGAGCAGGAACTGTCCCATGGATGCGGCCAGACCTGTTGCCACCGTGACGACGTCGTTCGGGATGAACTGCATCGTGTCGTAGATCGCCATGCCGGCCGTTACGGATCCACCGGGAGAGTTGATGTACAGGAAGATGTCCTTGTCGGGATCCTCCGCCGAGAGCAGCAGCAGCTGAGAGCAGATGGCGTTGGCGTTGTCATCACGCACTTCCGAGCCCAACCAAATGATCCGCTCGCGCAGCAGACGATTGTAGATGTAGTCGTCCCGGCTCGCCGGGTCCACCGTTGCCATTGTGGGTGTGTTGGGTGCAATTGCCATACTGAGTGACCTCTCGCTCTGGCGGGGTACAGAACCGCTAACCGCGTCAGCTGGTCCCGCCGTTTATCTCTTCTAGGACACTAACCTGTTGCGGCGCTGATCTGCTCCCGATTCGCGGACTGTTCGCTGACGGCGCACGATGCCCGTCACAGCCTGCGGACGCGCGAATCACAGCAGCGGCACCATGAACGGCTTGCCTTAAACGACGGCGCTCGGGCAACGCATCTTAAACGACGGCGCCGCCGGCCCGTCAGGGCAAGCGGCGCACGTCTGCGGTTCAGCGGTCTCCGAAAAGGAGATTATGCCTTGTCGCTCTTGGCCTCATCGGCAACCTCAGCCTCGGGGGCTTCGGCTTCAGCAGCGGGTGCTTCTTCGCCGGCGGGGCGGACGAAGTCGCTGAGGTCGATCTCGACACCTGCGGTGTCGGTGACCTTGGCCTGCTCCAGGACCTTGGCAAGGGCCTTGCGGCGGCGGACTTCGCCAACCATCATCGGGACCTGGCCGCTCTGGTCGATCAGCTGGGCGAACTGGTTCGGATCCATGCCGTACTGGCCGGCGGCGGAAACGATGTAGTCGATCAGCTCGTTCTGGCTGACGCCCACCTCTTCCTTGTCGGCGACAGCGTCAAGGATGATTTCGTTCTTGAAGGCAGCTGCGGTGTTCTCGCGAACTTCAGCACGGTGCTCTTCGGTGTCGTGGTCTTCACCCTGGGACTGCGCGCTCTCGGAGCTGAAGTGCTGCTCGAGCTGCTCTTCGATGACAGACTCCGGAACCGGAACCTCGATCATTTCCAGCAGCTTCTCCAGGACCTTGTCGCGGGCTTCGACGCCCTGCTCCATCAGCTTGGACTCGGCGGCGCGCTTGGTCAGGTCTTCGCGCAGTTCTTCGATGGTGTCGAATTCGCTGGCCAGCTGGGCGAAGTCGTCGTCGGCCTCGGGAAGCTCGCGCTCCTTGACGGCCTTGACCGTAACGGTGACGGTGGCGTCCTCGCCGGCGTGCTCGCCGCCGGCCAGCTTCGTCTCGAAGGTTGCCGATTCGTCAGCGGACAGGCCGGTGACTGCTTCGTCCATGCCCTCGAGCATGGTGCCGGCGCCAACCTGGTAGGAGAGGTCAGCAGCGGAATCGATCTCTTCGTCGCCAACCTTGGCTACGAGATCCATGGTGAGGAAGTCGCCGTCGGCGGCGGGACGGTCAACGCTCTTGAGCGTGCCGAAGCGGCCGCGCAGTTCGTCCAGGGCCTTGGTGACGTCGTCGTCGGAAGCAACAGCGGGCTCGACGGTGACCTCGAGGCCGGAGTAATCGGGGAGTTCGATTTCCGGGCGGATGTCCAGCTCGACATTGAAGACCAGCTGGCCTTCGTCGGTGGCGGGGTCCGGAACTTCGCTGATTTCAACCTCGGGGCGGCTCATCGGACGGATTCCCGTTTCCGATACAGCTTCCTGGTAGAAACCGTTCAGGCCGTCGTTGATGGCGGTTTCCAGAACGTAGCCGCGGCCGACGCGCTGGTCGATGAGCCTGTTGGGGACCTTGCCCTTGCGGAAGCCAGGCACCTGCACCTGGGTGGCGATGGTCTTGTAGGCCTCTTCGATGCTCGGCTTCAATTCCTCAAACGGAACTTCGACAACGAGCTTTACCCGCGTGGGTGTGAGGTTTTCTACAGCGCTCTTCACAGCGTAGTTCTCCTGAGGGTTCTGGGATTGGGTCTGCACCATGTGTACTACAGAGTCGGGGTGACAGGATTTGAACCTGCGACTTCCTGCTCCCAAAGCAGGCGCTCTTCCAAGCTGAGCTACACCCCGTCAGTGCACCTGACAGCCTACCGGCATGCAGGGCCTTGTGCACAATTGAGTGTGGCCCGGCCCTCCTGAAGGCCGATTCGGGATGGGATTTCCGAACCGCTGAATTACCGTGCTAAGGTAAAACCTGCCTTAGGGCGCCGGGGATGTAGCTCAATGGTAGAGCCTCAGTTTTCCAAACTGATCACGCGGGTTCGATTCCCGTCATCCCCTCTGCAAAATATATCCGGCAGATGCCGGCTTTGAAAGGGTCCTGCACTTACGTGCGGGGCCCTTTTTTGTTGGCCTTCACGAACCACAGGCAGGCGTGAGTTTCGGAGCTGCTGCCCTCTCGGGTGTCTGGGCCGCACCGGCGGACCGGTGATGAAGGCGTTCCTGGACGGGTTGGCCGGAGCGGCCAATTATGGTCCCCGCAAGAGCAAATCGGAGCTTTCCCCGTCCCTTTTTCCCTGCGCGCAGCTATCGTTCCCGCATGGGGAAGAACCGCCTGACAGCCGCCATCCTTGCGTTATCGTTCCTGGGCCTTCCGCTGGCCGGATGTTCCGCTGAAGAGCGCCCCGGACCGGAAGAAGCCGTCGCCGCACTGGCGGACGGGCTCTCCCGCGTGGACGTCACCGGAAATGAGTTCGCCGGTTCAACCGTCGAGGCCGTGAACGGCATGCTTGAGTACGTGGTCTCCGGCATGAAGATTAAACCTTCCGTCACCGTGTCAAAAATCGACGAAGTCTCAGGCGACGAGGCCGTAGCCACCCTGAAATACGTGTGGGACGTCAACGCGTCACCGGAGGACTACACCTACGAGACCACTGTGACCCTGGAGCGCGGAAGGGACACCGGCTGGCAAACCCGTTTCCGTTCCACCACGGTGCATCCGGACCTTCTTCCGTGGCAGAGGCTGGTGCGCAAGGCATCCCCGCCCACGCGTGCGGACATTCTGGGCGCTGGCGGGTCCGTGCTGATGGGCCACTGGCCGGTTTGGCGGGTCATCCTGGACAAGTCAGTGCTGGGCGCAAATGAGTACGCCGCTTCGGTCTATTACCTTTCTCTCTTCCTCGGCCTGGATGCTGACGCACTCACGGCAAAAGTCCAGGCTGCCGGGCCCGATGAGTTCGTTGAAGTCACTACCGTGCGCCAGGACAAGGTGTCACCGACCTTCGATTCCGAGATCGCAACCATTCCCGGCGCCGATGCCCTTCCGGAAAGGCGGGTACTGGGTCCCAGCCCCGGCTTTGCGGCAGACCTGTTGGGGACGGTGGGCCCTGCAACAGATGAGATGGCCGCTGGCGGCCTGCTGGCTCCGGGGGACCTCACCGGGCTCTCCGGACTCCAGCGTGAATACGATTCCCAGCTCAGGGGCTCAGACGCGGTGACGGTTCGTGTCCTGACCGCGGACAACACTCCGTCCCCGCCTCTTTTTGAAGCACCGGCGGAACCCGGCGTGGCCCTGGAGACCACCCTTGACCTGCGGATCCAGTCCCAGGCAGATGCCCTCCTTTCCGACACACCCGGTGCTTCGCTGGTGGCAGTCCAGCCCTCCACCGGCCATGTCCTGGCCGTCGCCAATTCATCCGGAGGCAAGGGGACTCAGACTGCCTTGCTGGGCGAATACTCCCTGGGCAGTTCATTCCTCCCGGTTACCGAGCTGGCCCGGCTCCGTGCCGGCGCAGCGGGAGGAACCGAAGAACCTTACATTCCCGCTGACGCGGACCTGGCGGCAGCGTCGCAGAGCCTGGGGCTGGGCACGGCCGAGGGTCTGGGGACGCCGGCGTTCTACGGCGGAGTGCCGGACGGCGGAGCCGAGCAGACAGCGGCCGCGGATGTTCCGGGAACGGTACTCGCTTCGCCCTTCGCCGTGGCAGCCGTGGCGGCCTCTGTGGGCAGGGGCGACAGGGTCTCTCCCGTGCTGGTCCTTAACGCCGAGGCTAACCCGGAGGCTGGGCAGGGCTCCGGGGACGGAGAGACTGCGCCCCCCTCGTCCGCCGGCGACACCCCGGACCTGTTCGCCGACGAGGCGGAACAGCTGCAGTCGATTCTGCGCGCCAATGTGGCCGGCGAACGTGCCTCGGAGGAATTGGAGGTCCTGGGATACGTCTCCGGCAAACCTGTCATGGCCGCGGCAGGCACGGCGGGGACCGCCGGCGAGAAGCCCGACCACGCCTGGGTGGCGGCCATCCAGGCCGATCTCGCCGTCGCCGTCTTCCTGCCCGGCAGCTCCGCTGACGCAGTGGCCGTGACAGCGGCGTTCCTTGAGGCCCTGGCGGGCTAGCAGCAGGACGGGCCTGGGCAGCGGGGGGGGACTTTGCTTCAGCGTTCCTGGCAACGCGGGCACCAGTACAGCTTCCGGGCGCCCATTTCGGTCAGGGCTACCGCCGTCCCGCATTTCCGGCAGGGCAGGCCGGTGCGCTGGTAAACGTAGTGCGCGTCCTCCCGTGGAACAGGTTCAGTGTCGCTGTCCCGGTCAGCAGGAAGAGTCGTGATGATCCTGCCCTGGGCCACGCCGTCGTTCATGATCGAAACGATGTCCCTCCAGAGAGCCGCCGCCTCATCCTCACTGACGTCCTTACCCAGACGCCAAGGAGAGAGCCGGCGCCGGAAAAGCACCTCGGCACGATAAACGTTTCCAACTCCAGCGAGGATTTCCTGATTCATCAACAGCAAACCCACCGGCGAGGCGCGCCGCCGAAGCCGGCCAACAAATTCGGATTCATCCGCATCCTGCTGCAGCGGATCAGGACCGAGCCGGGCAACAACAGCGGCTCTTTCGGCATCAGTGATCACCTCGCACGCCGTGGGCCCACGAAGGTCAGCCCACCCGTTCGGCGAGACCATCCGCACGCGGACAGCTCCCTTGGGTGCAGGCGGACCTGCGTACGCTGCGCCGTCGTCGTCGGACGCAATTTCGCGCTCCCCCACCTTCCTCGGCGCACCAATACTGGATGCACCGAGGAAGCTTGAGTCGCCGCCAAAATCGAACGCGCCGTACAAGCCGAGGTGGATGCGAAGAAACAGATCGTGATCGAAAGCCAGGAACAGCTGCTTGCCGTGAGCCTCAGCGTTGACCAGGATCCGCCCGTCGAGCCGAGCAGCACCGGCGGCGAAGCGCCCCTGCGGGCTGGACACCTCCAGCCGCCGGCCGGCAAACACCGAGTTAAACTGCCGGGCCAGCCGGTGGATCGAATGCCCCTCGGGCATCAGGACCCCTTCCCTGTCAGGAGTCCGCGATGGCTCCGGTGGTTTCGTACTCGGCGATCTTGGCAATCCGGCGGTTGTGGCGCTCGGCGTTGCTGTAGGGCTCGGCCAGGAAAGCTTCAATGATTTCCGTGGCTTCTTCGACGGTGTGCTGGCGGCCCCCGACGGCAATCACGTTCGCGTTGTTGTGCTCCCGGGCCAACTTGGCTGTCGAGAGGTTCCAGGCGAGCGCCGCACGAATGCCGCGGACCTTGTTGGCGGCAATCTGCTCCCCATTGCCGGAGCCTCCCAGCACAATGCCCAAAGCCTCCACGCCGCTCTGCTGATCGATCACTACCGCCTCGGCAGCGGCGATGCAGAATGCGGGATAGTCATCCTCTGCGTCGTAGACCTGCGGGCCGTGGTCCACCATGTCATAGCCCTTGCTGCGGAGGTGGGCCAGAAGGTGGGCACTGAGCTCCATGCCCGCGTGGTCAGTTGCAATATGGACGCGCATGTTCCATCCGTTTCATGTGGTGGGGAAATCCTGCCATTCCAGCCTAGCCGCTGATCATCGGGCACAAATAATGTGTCAACGGGCCTCCGGACCCACCGGACCACGGGAGTGCCGGACATTTTTCTCCCGCGAGTTTGCCGTTCCTTTCTTTCCTGAGCGTCAACCAGTGAGACAATGTTGCAATTGTTATAAGTCGTCAAGCCGATTTCCACGGGACGGCAGACACCCCTTCGCATATTGGAAAGGCAACACCTTGCCAGGTATGAATCTCACGCGCTCAGAAGCCCGTGAACGAGCAGAACTGATCAGTGTCGATTCCTATGACGTCAATCTTGACCTCACACGCGGGGATGAGGTGTTCGGCAGCACCACCGTGGTTCGGTTCTCCGCACAACAGGGCGCATCCACGTTTATCGACGCCGTCACCGCGGCCGTACACCGCGTCACGCTCAACGGCGTGGACCTGGACGCAGCTGAAGTCTCCGACGGCGTGCGCATCCAGCTCCCGAATCTTGCGGCGTCCAACGAGCTCGTTGTCGAAGCTGATGCCTATTACATGAACACGGGCGAAGGCCTGCACCGTTTTGTGGATCCCGTGGACAACGAGGTCTACCTCTACTCCCAGTTCGAGGTCCCGGACTCCCGCCGCATGTTCACCGTCTTCGAACAGCCGGATCTGAAAGCAACATTCCGGTTCACGGTCACGGCGCCCTCGCACTGGGACGTCATTTCCAACTCCCCCACCCCGGAACCGGTTCCGGCCGGATCCCTGGAAGAGGGCGGAAAGCACGCCACCTGGTCCTTTGACCCGACACCCCGGATCTCTTCCTACATCACCGCGCTGATCGCCGGACCCTACCAGTCCGTCCGCAGCGAACTCACCAGCTCCGACGGCCGAACCATTCCGCTGGGCGTTTTCGCCCGCAAGTCCCTGATGCAGCACCTGGACGCGGAGAACGTGTTCGAGCTGACCCGGCAGGGCTTCGAGTTCTACGAAAAGCAGTTCGGCACGCCGTACCCGTTCGAAAAGTACGACCAGCTCTTTGTCCCGGAATTCAACGCCGGAGCCATGGAAAACGCCGGAGCCGTCACGTTCCTCGAGAGCTACGTCTTCCGTTCCCGTGTACCCGACGCGACCGTCGAGCGCCGCGCCGTCACCATCCTGCACGAGCTGGCCCACATGTGGTTCGGCGACCTCGTCACGATGCGCTGGTGGAATGATCTCTGGCTCAACGAGTCCTTTGCCGAATTCATGTCCACGCTCGCAGCGGCGGACGCCACCGAATTCAAACAGTCCTGGACCACCTTCGCGTCCATGGAAAAGGCCTGGGCCTACCGCCAGGACCAGCTGCCGACCACGCACCCCATCGTCGCCGAAATCCGTGATCTGGAAGACGTGCAGGTCAACTTTGACGGCATCACCTACGCCAAGGGCGCTTCGGTGCTTAAGCAGCTCGTTGCCTGGGTGGGCCAGGACCAGTTCATGGCCGGTGTCCGCGAGTACTTCGGCAAGCATGCCTGGGGCAACACCGAGCTCAAGGACCTGCTCTCGGAACTGGAAACGGCCAGTGGACGGGACCTGAAGGAATGGTCCGAGCTGTGGCTGGAAACCGCCGGCGTGAACACCCTGCGCCCCGAGCTTGAGCTGGACGACGACGGCGTCATCACCTCATTTGCCGTGCTCCAGAGCGCTGTGGCTGACTATCCGACACTGCGGCCGCACCGGCTCGCCATCGGCTTCTATGACAGCGGCGACGACGGCAAGCTGCACCGCACGCACCGCGTGGAGCTGGACATTGACGGTGAACGGACCGAGGTCGCCGAGCTGGTGGGCCGGCAGCGTCCGGACCTGCTGCTGCTCAACGATGATGACCTGGCGTACGCCAAGATCCGCCTCGATGAAAAGTCGGAGCACACCGCCGTCCGGCGCCTGCGCGACATTTCCGAGTCCCTGCCCCGCACCCTGGTGTGGGCCTCCGCCTGGGACGCAACGCGCGACGGCGAGATCCCGGCCCGCAACTACGTGGAACTGGTGCTGCAGAACATCGGCTCGGAGTCCGATTCCTCCGTGGTCCAGGTCCTGCTGCGCCAGCTGGCCACCACGCTGGCCTTCTACGTTGCACCGGCCGACCGGGAGCCCATGACCGCCGCCGCGGCGGACAGCCTGTGGGAGCTGGCCAGTGCGGCAGCTCCCGGATCCGATTCGCAGCTGCAGTTCGTCAAGTCCTTCGCCGGCCACGCCGTGTCGGAGGAACATCTGGACACCCTGGCCGGGCTGCTGTCCGGCGACCAAACGCTGGAGGGCCTGAACATCGACGCGGACCTGCGCTGGGAGCTCCTGACCGGCTTGGTAGCCGGCGGCCGGATGGGCGAAGCGGACATAGCCGCTGAGCTGGAGACGGATGCCACGGCCACCGGCCAGCTCGCCGCTGCCATGGCCCGTGCCGCTCTTCCCACCGCCGAATCCAAGGCCGCTGCATGGGATGCGATCGTGGAGCGCACCGATATGCCCAACGCAGCCCAGCGTTCGGCCATCGTGGGCTTTAGCCGGGTCCATGACACGTCGCTGCTGGAGCCCTACGCGGAGAAGTACTTCGCCGCCGTACGCAATGTGTGGAGCACCCGGACGCACGAAATTGCGCAGCAGATCGTGACCGGCCTGTACCCGTCCCGGCTGACGACGCAGGCCACTGTGGACGCCACGGATGCCTTCCTGGCATCCCTGGGCGACGAAGCGCCCTCGCTGCGCCGGCTCATCCTGGAAAGCCGCGACGGCGTGGTCCGCGCGCTGAAGGCACAGTCGGTCGATAAGTAGTCACAAGCAAATCCGGAGCTCCGTGGTGCTGAACAATGCAGCACCACGGAGCTTCGGGCATATCGCTTCGCTGAACTGCACCACAGGAACGGGAAGGAAGGTCAGCCGCCGTGAATCTCTCCGAGCACAGCTATGCAGTATCCCTGGAATGGACGGGCAACCGTGGAACCGGCACGTCCGGCTACCGGAGCTACGGCCGCGACCACATCGTCCGGGCCGACGGACTTCCGGACCTCGCCGGAACCGCCGACCCCACTTTCCACGGCGACCGGGACCGCTGGAATCCCGAACAGCTCCTGCTGACGGCACTCTCCCAGTGCCATATGCTCTCCTACCTGCACGTGGCGGTGAAAAACGGCATCACCGTCCTGGCCTACAACGACGACGCCGAGGGCACCCTTCGGCTGAACCGGGACGGCAGCGGCGAGTTCACCGGCGTCGTGCTCCGTCCGCAGGTGACGGTGGCGGCCGGCAACTCCACCACCACGGCGGAAGAACTGCACGCTGAGGCCAACCGGATGTGCTTCATTGCCCGCAGCGTCAACTTTCCGGTGCTGCACAAGCCGGAAATCATAACTACAGGTTAACTGCGGGCCTCTTAATTACAGTGCGTCCAGTGCCTGCAGGAGGACAGTTTCCCGGGCCGCTGAGAGTCCGGCTTTCCGCTCACGGAACAGTCCGCGCTCCTGCTCGTCCTCCAGAACGTCGCGAACGGTCTGCTCCACCGGGCGGAGGCTAAGTCCGGCCGCCAGTGCCGCTGCGTTCGATCTCGTGGAAAATCCGTCGTAGCCTTCCTCCGGCAGCCACAGCGGCAGCGACTCGTTTCCGGCCCAGTACGCCACGCCCTGCTCATGGAGCCACTGCGGGTCCGCAGTACGGAAGCTCCCATGGAAGCCGGCCGCGTCCGCGGAAAGCGTCAGCAGCTCACCAAAGGGCACGGACGGGCCCATGACGTTGAAACTCCCTGCCCTGGCATCCTCGGCACCGCTGACCAGCCACAGCGCGAGGTCACGAACATCAATGGTTTGCGTCATCACTTCAGCGTTGGAAGGGATCAGCACCGGGCTGCGTTCCTGGGCCAGCCGCGCCGGCCAGTACCCGAAGCGGTCACTGTCATCCTCGGGTCCGGCGATCAGGCCCGGACGTGTCACCAGGACATTCGCGGGGCCAAGCTCCCTCACCAAATCCTCGCAGGCAACCTTCGCCTGGCCGTACTCGCTGTCCGCCGGATCCGGGTAAACACCGTGGACAGCTTCCAGCGGTCCCAGCAAACCCGCGCTTTCGTCCGCACCCGGGGTGTCATGCGCCGCATACACGGAAGCGCTGGACACGAAGGACCAGTAGCTGCTCCGACCGGCCAGCGCCTGAAGCGCCTCCCACACCTGCTGCGGCCTGCGGGCGACGTCGATCACTGCGTCCCAGGATCCGTCCAGGTCCTTATAGGCCTCCGGTCCGGCGTCGCGGTCTGCGGTCACGAAGGCCGCGCCGGTGACAGGCGGCCCGGATTCACCCCGGGCCAAACACGTGACGTCGTGGCCCCGGGCAACTGCCTGCCGGGCAACCTCACGGGAAAGAAAGACGGTTCCGCCAAGAATAAGGATGCGCATGTTGGGAGCCTATCCCGGTAGCCTTGTCTGTGCCCGCAGCTTGCTTTCCAACACGGCAGACAAGCTTCCCCAAACGAAAGGGACGGTATCCGTCCGTTGCTGACCGCTGCTGAAACTGACACGCCATCCATTCCGATCGAGGACTTTGACTGGTCCGGTCTGATCCAGGCCGGAATCATCATTGTTGTCGGCATCCTTGCCTGGACGGCAGCAAGATTCCTGATCAACCGCGTTGTCCAGCGGGCGCAGAAGGGCTACGCCCTCTTCAGCTCATCGAAGCTGAAATGGGCACAGCCCGTCATGCGGAACCTGGACAAGAAGCGCCGTGCCCAGCGTGCCGACACCATCGGCGCGCTCCTGCGCAGCGCCGTGAGCCTGTGTATCTGGACTGTGGTCATCATCATGGTGCTCGGAGCCGTTGGCTGGGACATCGCTCCGCTGATCGCCAGTGTGGGAATTGTCGGCATCACCCTCGGTTTCGGCGCCCGCGAGCTCATCCGCGACGCCCTGGCCGGATTCTTCATCACCATTGAAGACCAGTACGGCATCGGTGACGTGATTGAGGTTGGCGACACCATCGGAACTGTTCAGTCGGTTGGCATCCGGATCACCCGCATTGTCGATGACCGCGGGGTCATTTGGTACATCCGCAACGGCGAGCTGGCCAAGGTGGGAAACCGGTCCCAGGGCGACTTCCGCGAGCCCGCGGGGGAACCGGAGACTGCGCCCGCAGCCGCCGCCGACGCCGGTTCGACAGCTGCCGCTGCTGCTCCGGCTGCCGCGCCCGCCGCACCTGCCGCTGCACCGATTTCCAACTCCGCAGCTTCCACAAACTCCGCAGCGTCCACCAAGGGAGAATCACTGTGAGCACCCCGGCAACACCTTCCGAGAACCGGCCCCCGCTGCCTGTGTCCCCCGTGCCGCCGTCGGCGTCCCAGCTGCCCGTGTCCGGAAGGCCCGGATTTGCCCAGCCCGCCTACACCGAAAACTTTTACGAAGCAGTCGGCGGGCATAAGACATTCGTGAAACTGGTCGATGTCTTTTACGGCGGCGTCGCCGAGGACCCCCTCATGCGGCCCATGTATCCGGAGGAGGACCTCACCGACGCCAAGCAGCGGCTGCTGCTGTTCCTCGAGCAGTATTGGGGCGGCCCGCGGACGTACTCGGATCAGCGTGGACATCCGCGGCTTCGGATGCGGCACATGCCCTTCGCCGTCACCCCCCAGGCACGTGATGCCTGGCTTGGGCACATGCGCGACGCCGTTGATTCCCTGGGCCTGTCCCCGCTGCATGAGGCAACGCTGTGGGACTATCTGGAGCGTGCGGCCCACTCCATGGTCAACTCGGCCTAGCCGAAACTCCTGCTGAGAGAGGCCGGGTCAGAACCCCAGGACGGATGCCGAACGGACCAGCACATGCCCTCTGGGCATGCTGACACGGGTCCAGCGTCCGCAGCGGAAGGTTGCTGCGCTGGCCCCTGATTCACTGTCGTCGGAGGTGGGGAGGAAGCCAAGCGTCAGCGCGGCGAACGCCGCCCCGGCCGGTATGGCGGCTTCGGTGTCCGGCAGCCGCTGTCCCCAGACTGCTCCCCGGGCGGTGCTAACCACCGGTGCGCCTGAACTGGCCGGAACCAGCGCTGCCACTTCCCGGATTCCCCGGTGAGCTGCCTGCTCCAGCAGTTTGAAGGGAACATCGGCTCCGCGTTCCCAGCCGCTGCGGGGTGCGCCGACCCCCGTCCAGCTCTCGGTGACCGTCATGGGCGGCACCGGAAGCACGGTATCCGCTCCATCCATGCGGGCCAGCCGGTCAGCAATCGAGGCGAGGGACACCACGGTGTCCAGCTGTGCCGGCTGCGCCAGCGGCATGGTGCGCATTCCCAGGACCGTGGGTATATCCTCCCCGAGCGCACGCGGCCGGAGCACGCATACATAGGCAGCGAGCACGGAACCGACAGCCTGCAGCCGCACCGCGCCGTCGTCCGCCGCACGGGCGCGGATCACGAAAGTGCGCAGGTCTGCGGTGACCTGAGGGTCGGCCAGGACCAGCCCGGCCGGAACGGCGGGAAGCCCTTCGTGGGAGGCGGTCATCGGCTTGCTCCGCTCGGCTCGGCGGCAGCAGCCGGCGAGGTCTGCCCGGTGTTGGTGCTCCGGAACGGAACCGGCTCGCCCCGCCAGCTTTCCAGGACCCGGACCTGCAGGTCGGACAACGGCCGGGGACGGCCGCTCTGGTCGGCCATCACCACCGTGGCCTCTGCATAGGCGTAGACCCTGGTGCCGTCGTCGTCGGCTATGCGGAAGCCATAGGTCAGGCTGGAACTGCCGATGCCGGTGACCCAGATCTCCACCCAGACGGGCGTTTGCCGGTACACCAGCGGTGAGCGGTACTCGATTTCCTGGCGCGCCACGAGGGCCATCCCGGATTCCGCGGTCAGGGAACGGAAGTTCATCGCCGGATCCCCGGGACACAGCGACTCCCCCAAAGGCAAAAGACCGAGCCGCACGCGCGCCTCTTCCAGGAACTGGACAAAGCGCACGTTGTTCACGTGCCCGTTGGAATCCTCGTCGCCGAAGCGCAGCTGGATCGGAAAACGATTGATAGGCATGAGCCCATCCTCTCAAACCTGCGGGGCAACCGCGTAAACACCGGCTTGGGGGTTCCCCGCGGGTGCGTCTAATCTCGAAGAGGGGCCCGGCATGCCGCCAGCCCCTTCACTGCCCCTAAGTTTGTCCGAGGAGACTAATCCCCCATGGCCCTAGACGACGCCGTCGACCCCACCACATCACTGCAAAAACTGCTGAGCCTCAGCCCAGCGGACGGTGCGCAGACGGACGAGGACATCTTCGTGGGCGGCTCACAGCCGGAACCCCGGAAGCGCATCTTCGGCGGGCAGGTCCTGGGACAGTCCCTCGTTGCTGCCGCAAACACGGTGGAGCCCGGCCGGCTGATGCACTCCATGCACGGCTATTTCCTGCGTCCCGGTGACACTGAGATTCCCATCACCTTCGGTGTCCAGCGGCTGCGTGACGGCCGCTCCTTCTCGGCGCGCAGGACCCACGCCTATCAGAACGGCGTACCCATCCTGTCGATGATCGCCTCTTTCCAGGTGCCCGGCGAGGGCCTTGATCACCAGGTGGAGATGCCCGAGGGCATTCCCGATCCGGAGTCTCTGCCCACCACGGCGGAACTGCTCAAGGGCATCGACCATCCGGTGGCCAAAGCGTGGTCACACCAGCGGCCGATGGATATCCGTCATATCGAAAAACCCGTCTACTTTGAAGCCGGCCCCGACAAGGTGGCCCGCAACGCCGTCTGGATGAAGTCGTTTGGTCCGCTGCACGGGGACCAGAACCTGCAGCGCGCAGCCCTCGCCTACGCCAGCGACTACACCCTGCTCGAATCGGTGCTGCGGCGCCACGGGCTGGCGTGGTCCGCGCCCGGGATGTCCGTTGCCAGCCTGGACCATGCCATGTGGTGGCACCGCCCGCTCCGGGTGGACGAATGGCTGCTGTACGTGCAGGAGTCCCCCAGTGCCTCCGGCGCCCGCGGCCTGGCCAGCGGCCGCATTTTCAACCAGGCGGGGGAACTCGTCGCCACTGTCGCGCAGGAAGGCATGGTCCGGGTTCCGGACATGCCGTAGCGTTCCCGGCCCCTCCGGGATTTTCCGGTCCCGTCCCGCCGGACGCTCCCGGGCTTAAACCAAAGAACCCGCTCCGATGTACGGAGCGGGTTCTTTTGTCTGATGCTATGCCTGCTGCGGCCAGAGCCGCGGTACTTCCTAGTCGCGCGTCAGACGGCGGTGGGTCACGCGGTGCGGTTTGGCCGCATCCGGGCCCAGGCGCTCGATCTTGTTCTGCTCGTAGGCCTCGAAGTTGCCCTCGAACCAGTACCAGTTCGCCGGGTTCTCTTCGGTGCCCTCGTAGGCCAGGATGTGGGTGGACACCCGGTCCAGGAACCACCGGTCGTGAGAGACCACCACGGCGCAGCCGGGGAATTCCAGCAGCGCATTCTCCAGGCTGGAGAGGGTTTCCACGTCGAGGTCGTTAGTGGGCTCATCGAGCAGGAGCAGGTTTCCGCCCTGTTTGAGCGTCATCGCCAGGTTCAGGCGGTTGCGCTCACCACCGGAGAGCACACCGGCCTTCTTCTGCTGGTCCGGGCCCTTGAAGCCGAACGCCGAGACGTAGGCACGCGAAGGCATTTCGACCTGGCCGACCTGGATCCAGTCGTGCCCGTCGGACACAACCTCCCAGAGGCTCTTTTCCGGATCGATGCCGCCGCGGGACTGGTCAACGTAGGAGATCTTGACCGAATCGCCGATCTTCAGGTCACCGCCGTCGAGCTCTTCCAGGCCCACGATGGTCTTGAACAGCGTGGACTTACCCACACCGTTCGGACCGATCACGCCTACGATGCCGTTGCGCGGCAGGGAGAAGGACAGACCCTCGATGAGCTGGCGGTCGCCGAAGCCCTTTTGCAGGTCCTTGGCTTCCAGCACTAGGGAGCCCAGGCGCGGGCCCGGCGGAATCTGGATTTCTTCGAAGTCCAGCTTGCGGGTGCGGTCCGCCTCGGCGGCCATTTCCTCGTAGCGGGCCAGACGGGCCTTGGACTTGGTCTGGCGGCCCTTGGCGTTGGAACGGACCCAGTCCAGTTCCTCCGTCAGGCGCTTGGCCAGCTTCTGGTCCTTCTTGCCCTGGACCTCGAGACGGGCACGCTTCTTCTCCAGGTACGTGGAGTAGTTGCCTTCGTAGGGGTACAGGTGTCCGCGGTCCACTTCGGCGATCCACTGGGCCACGTGGTCCAGGAAGTACCGGTCGTGGGTCACGGCCAGAACGGCGCCGTGGTACGCGGACAGGTGCTGCTCGAGCCACAGAACGCTCTCGGCGTCCAAGTGGTTGGTGGGCTCATCGAGGAGCAGCAGGTCAGGCTTCTGCAGCAGCAGCTTGCACAATGCCACACGCCGGCGCTCACCACCGGAGAGCAGTGTTACGTCAGCCTCGGGCGGCGGGCAGCGCAGTGCGTCCATGGCCTGCTCGAGCTGGGAGTCGATATCCCAGGCATCAGCGGCGTCAATGGCTTCCTGCAGCTTGCCCATTTCCTCCAGCAGGCTGTCAAAGTCTGCGTCAGGCTCTGCCATAGCTTCTGAAATTTCGTTGAACCGCTGAATTTTTGCATAAATCTCGCCAACGCCCTCCTGGACGTTGCCGAGTACGGTCTTTTCCTCATTCAGCGGCGGTTCCTGGAGCAGGATGCCCACGGTGTAGCCGGCGCTGAGCCGGGCCTCACCGTTGGACGGGGTATCCAGTCCGGCCATGATCTTGAGGATGGTGGACTTACCCGCACCGTTGGGACCCACCACGCCGATCTTGGCACCGGGGTAGAAGGACATGCTTACGTCGTCGAGGATAACTTTGTCGCCAACGGCCTTGCGGGCCTTGGTCATCGTGTAGATAAATTCCGCCATACTCCCAAGGCTAGTGCGTCAACCGGGATAAGTGCCATTTGGCCCGGATTCGCTGACTCCCGCCACCCCGGCCCTGCCGCGCGGCGAAGCTCAATTCATGGCCCGGAAGCCTATCGCTGGTCCCCCACGAAGCAGTAGCCCGAATCCAGCTTGGGAAGGGCCGTCACCGAAACCTGTCCCTCGCGCACCTCGCCGAAGAGGCACGTGTCACCGTTCATGGCTGCGCCGCGAATCGAATCGACGGCCAGGCCCGTGGGGGTTTGGTCCAGGGAAACTTCCACGGAATCTGCCGGGAACCCTGCATCGGCGAAGGCTTTCCGCACCTCATCCCGGTTGGGACTCGGTTTTGTTGCGGCGAGCGCGGTCAGTGCAGCGGTCAGTCCGTCACCCGTCACCTCCGATGCCAGCGGAAGCGCCGGCTGGGCCGGAAGCACCGACGCCGCGGACAATCCCGGAGCAGCAGCTTCGCGGAGTCCGACAGCTGCGGCGGACTCCGACGTCATGCCCGGGCTTGCCGGAACCGCTGCCGGGGCAAGAATCGCCGCGGTTCCAGCCACCAGAACGGTCAGGGTCAGCAGTGGGAGCCGGCGGCTGTGCGGTGTGCGAATCATCCGCCCATTGTGCCATGCCCCCGCCCGGATACTTCGGCGGCGGCAGCTGCGGCAAAGGGATCGTCCGGACCGTCATCAGTGCCGCCACCCGTTTCCCCGCCGGTCCCCGTGCCCACGAGCTCTCCGGTCTCCACATCCAAATCCGCCGGCAGATCGTCAGTTCCGGGTTCTTCCTGGCCGGAGGCGCCGGCCCCGGCGCGGTCCTGGACGTTACGCCGGTAACTGGCAGTGCCCCACATCAGATCGTGTCCGATGCTCTCCGCGTCTACGTCAACGGACGTGCCGCTGCGGCCGTCGTCCAAGGCCCACTGCCGTACTTTGAGCCGTCCGGTCACTATGACGCGGTCCCCCTTATGCACACTGAAGGCGGCGTTGGTGGCCAGCTGCCGAAACAGGCTGACGGAATACCAGTTTGTCTGCCCGTCCACCCAGCTGCCGGCTTCCCGGTCATAGCGGCGCTCCGTGGTGCACATCCGAAAATTCGCGATGGCGAGCCCGCTGTCGGCCGTGGTGCTCCGCACTTCCGTGGCTACATAGCCCCGGAGAGTAATGGTGTCGCTCATGTTGTTCCCTGCCTGCCTTTGAGAGATTCCCGTGATCTATCCGTATCCGCCGATTTCTGCGCGGCAGGAGAAAGTCTGGTGTCACCGGGCCGGGAGGCGGAGAGTGCCGGCGGAGAATGTGGACGGCCGGCTGTGTTTCAGGGGCTGTGGAGGGCCGGAGTTAAACGAAAAAGACCGGCCTCCCCGCCCACAGCGATTAATGCTGCGGGCAAGGAGGTCGGTCATTCATGTGCCCCCGGCAGGATTCGAACCTGCGACCAAGAGATTAGAAGGCTCCTGCTCTATCCCCTGAGCTACGGAGGCGACCTGTCGATAATACTACGCAGCGGGTCCCACTCCCCGACGCGCCGCCGGCCGGACCCTCACTCCACATATTGCCGATCCTTCATTTGCGCTGCGGATCCCTTATCTCAGCAATTTTCCAAATATTTTCACAGAGCCTGCATCCAAACCCGGACGCGCGGAAGTAGAGGGGTTGTAAGCAACACCACATGTTCCACATCTTCGCTAACCGGTGGAGATGCGACCAGCAAGGAGACACCATGCGCAAGACCGTCACCGCCCTCGCAGCAGCTGCAGGCCTGACCGCCGGAATCGGGTTCCTGACTCCGGCTGCAGCCGCTGACACGGCCCAGCTCTCCGTCCTGCACGCAGTCCCTGACACCACAGTGGATGTTTACGTCAACGGGGCACTGACCCTGGACGACTTCACCCCCGGAACGCTTGCCGGGCCGCTTGACCTCCCCGCGGGAAGTTACGATCTCGCGATCACCGCTCCGGACGCCGCGGATGCTTCCGCGCCGATCATCGGGCCGGTCACGGTCGAAATGGCTGCAGGAGGCAACTACACCGCCGTAGCCAATCTGGATGCCACGGGCGCGCCAACAGCAAACTTCTACACGAACGACCTTTCAACCGTGGCTCCGGGGAAGTCGCACCTCACGGTCCGGCACACCGCGGCAGCCCCCGCCGTCGACGTCCTGGCCGGCGGAACCCCAGTCATCAGCGGTTTGGAGAACCCGGGTGAGGAGACGCTGGCAGTTGACGCCGGCACCATCTCAGCTTCCGTGGCAGCGGCCGGAACCACCGAGCCTGTCATTGGCCCGGCCGACCTCACCCTCGCGGAAGGCACCCACACCTTCGTTTACGCCTGGGGCTCGCTGGAAGACGGAAACCTGGCCCTGGCAACCCAGACCATTGGGGGCATGGAATCAGCCCCGAATGCAGTGCCCGGTGCGTTGGCCTCGTCAAACGAGGGCAACGGGCAGGTACTCGCAGCAGGTGCCGGCCTTGCGGTCCTGCTTCTCGCCGGAACCGCAGTAGTGGTTCGCCGCAACAGTGCGGCAGCGGCCCGCCGGTAGGTTATTCCGGCACCGACGCGGCAGGTTCTCCCGGAACCATCCGTGACGGTAACGGGGCCAGCGGCCGGGACTCTTCCCGGCGGCTGGCCCCGCTTCCCGCTTTACCTGTCCCACTGCTTCACCTGACCCGCTGCTTTATCTGCCCCCACTGCTTCATCTGTTTCACCGCTTCTCCTGTAACTGCAGCAAAACGAAAGGCCGTCCGTATGCCCCGCACCACCTCCATCCGCCGCCTGTTGACCGGTGCTGCCCTGGCGGGAGCATTGGCCGCCGGTAGTGCCGCCTGCGGGATGGAAGCCGGGAACGGGCCGGCCTCCACCGGATCCGGCACTGCGACGGCGACGGTCACCCCCTCGGCGCCTGCCCAGGGTGCCGAGGCCTCACCGGGGGCCCAAACCCCGGCACCAGCCCAGACCCCGGCCCAAATTCCGGGTCCCGCCGCTGTCCAGATCCGCCCCGCCGTTCCGGAGCCGGAGGTAACCATCCCGCGGCCGGTGCGGGTCCAGGTGGAAGGAACAGGGATTGACCTTGAAGTGATTCCGGGAGGAGTTGAGGAAAACGGGGCCATGGCCCTGCCGGACAACCATTACCAAGCCGCCTGGTACCGCTATGGTCCGGCCCCCGGCGCGGACGAAGGCTCAAGCGTGCTGGCCGCCCATGTGGACTCGCGCACCGAGCAGCTGCCAATAGCCGGGTTGAAGGACGTGGCCGAGGGAACCATCCTGACGGTGACCCGGGAAGACGGATCAGTGCTGCGCTATGCAACGGAGGGAGTCGAAAACATCGCGAAGAGGAGCCTGGACGGGCACCGCCTTTTTGACCGCACCGGCGAGCCGCGTCTCAAACTGGTTACCTGCGGCGGAGAATGGCTGGAGGCACAGGATGACTATGAAGATAACGTCGTCCTGACAGCGGCACCGCTATCATAGGGAAAACTGCCGACCCGGTGGGCCGGCCGGACGGCCGCCCCACACAGGGCCGGCTTCCCGAGATCAGGAGACCGCACCCGATGCCAGCCGGTTCCGTGGAGCAGGACACGGCCCTTGACCGTGCCTTCGCTTCGGGCAGCGAAACTGCGCTCGCCGAGGCATACCGCCGGTTTGCTCCCCTGATCCGTTCACTGGCACTCAGGCGCCTTTTCGACTCCGCCGCCGCAGACGACGTGGTGCAGGAAGTCTTCATCCGGGCCTGGAAATACCGGGCGAGCTACTCCCCCGAACAGTCGGGGCTCCTGTCCTGGCTGGTCGGCATTACCCGCAATGTCGCCACCGGGATGGGCACCTCCCGGGGCCGCGAAGTCAGCGTCTGGGAAACCGAGGCCTCCCAGCGCCGGGATGAGGTGGACGACGGCGCCGGGAACCCCGACCGGGTTGCCGACAAGGTGGTCATCGAAGCTGAACTTGACCGGCTTGGTGAGCCGCAGGGTTCAATCCTCCGGCTGGCCTTCCACGAGGACCTGACCCACCAGCAAATCGCCGACCGGCTCGAAATGCCGCTGGGAACCGTTAAGAGCCATATACGCCGAAGCCTCGTACACCTGAGGCAAAGATTGGAGGTCAGTGATGCAGCACCTGCATGATGACGCGCTCACCCTCCTGGCGTTAGGCGAAACTGCCACTGATGAAGAAGCGTCCCATTTACAGGACTGCCCCCGCTGCCGAGCCGATCTGGGTTCATTTTCCCGGGTCGTCACTGCGGCAAGGCGTGCCGGAACCGTGGAGAACGACGACGGCGGGGTGCCGGACGGCTCAGCTGCGGTCGTCAGCGGTCCCGGGGAGCCGCTGCAGGCCCCGGATTCCTCCGTGTGGGCCGGCATTCACCGTGAACTGAACCTCAGCGAAGACCTTCGGCAGGACCCGCTGTCCTCCGACGCTCACGGCGCGTCCCCGGTCTCTCCCCCGGCCGGAGCTTCGGTGACGTCACTGGCTGCTGCCCGCCGGAGGAGAACCGGAACCTGGCTCGCCGCTGCGGCAGCCGCCGTCGTCGTCGCCGGAGCAGGTGTTTGGGGCGCAGTGAGCGCGGTGGACCCGGCCCCGGGTCCGGAAGTGGTTGCTTCGGCGGAGCTGGCACCCCTGGCCTCGTATTCGGATACCGGAAGCGCGGTCATCGACCGGCTGCCGGACGGCCGGCGTGAACTGGTGGTGACCTCCAGCAGTGATTCAGCCCAGGGCTACCGGGAGGTGTGGCTCCTCGCACCGGATGCGGCATCCATGGTCAGCCTCGGGACGATGGAAGGCACCGAGGCCTCCTTCGAGCTGCCCGCGGACCTCGACCTGAGCCAGTACCCGGTAGTGGATATTTCGGACGAACCCTACGACGGCGATCCTGCGCACTCGGGCGATTCGATCCTGCGCGGCCAGTTGGACATCTAGTTGGGCACTTCCTTCTTGGACGTCGCAGGCCAGTGGTGGGACCGGGTGATGGAAGGCTTTACGCGCGGCACTCCCCTGGAGGTGGCGCCGCAGGTCCTGCTGCTGATAGCCGCGGCGGCCGCAGCGCTCACCATTCCCCGGCCGGTGTGGCGGTGGTTCGGACTGTTTGTCACTTTTGTCCACGAGCTCGGACATGCCTTTGCCGCCCTGATGACCGGGCAGGTGGTGAAGGGTATCCAGCTGAGGTTCGATCATTCCGGACAGATGCGCAGCATGGGACACAGCCGGTTTGCCGCCGCGTGGACGGGCTTCTGGGGCTACCCCGTTCCCGCCGTCACGGGCGCTGTCCTGGTGTGGGCTGCTTTTTCCGGCTGGGCCGGCTTCGCGTTGTCCGCCGGGGCGCTGGTCCTGCTCGCGGCACTGCTGTTCATCCGCAATGCGCAGGGGTTCCTGATCGCCTTCAGCTGCGCGGCGGTCTCGGTGCTGCTGGTGTGGTTTGCTTCGCCCTTGGCCGTTTCGTGCATCACGCTGGCGGTGGGGATGGCGCTGCTGGCCGGCTCGGTCCGGGACTGGCTGAATGTCCTCAGCGTCCACACCCGGCGCCGGCGGTCCCTGCAAAGCTCGGACGCGTACATCCTGTACCAGCGCACCGGTGTTCCGTCAGCGGTCTGGCTGGTGGCCTTTGCCGCGGTTATCGCCTTGTCGGCGGCCGGTGCCCTCTGGTGGGCCCGCCCCGCCGTCGGTGCCTGGGGGACCTGACCCGGCGATTACTCTTCGGGCAGTGTCACACGCAGCTCGAGCCGGTGCTGGCCATCGGGTTCCTGGGTGAAGATCGCCTTGCCGGAGATTCCCGCCAGTCCGTCCGTGCCGGAACCGGGAATGATGTGGCCTGAGCTGGCGGTGGCGGTGCCTTCGGCCACTCCCCAGTGCTGAATGACCATGGTGCCTTCACGCCCGTTGATTGAGCCGGCAAACACCTCGGAGCAGACGTACCCGGCACCGACGGCGTTTCCGGCCATGATGAGGTCTGCGACACTGGTGCCGACAATGTCCCCTTCGAAGATTTTCACTGCCCGGACTGTGGAGAGTTCACTGTTGGTTCCTTCAACCTGATAAGGCGTGGGTTCCCATTCCGAGACATCAAAATCGGCCGTGATTACGTGTTCTGTTCCGTCGGTCATTCCTCCAGTATCCCGTGTCCAACGACGGATTGCATGCCGCGGCACGGCCGCCGGTAGCCTTATCGCTGTGTCCGAACAGGGCACGGCACCTGCATCACCTAAGGAGAACCACCCGGAATGTCGCAGAAACTGGCCCCTTTGCAGGAGCGCTTCATGCGCCGGAAATCGTTATGGATTTGCTTCGCTCTGGTCCATCTGGTGTTCTTTGCGGCGTTGTCGTCGCTCATTTTTTCCGGCGGGGTTCTCAGCGACATCAATATCTACCGGCAGTGGGCTTTCCAGGGGATCAATGACGGCGTCTGGCAGGGCATCAGCACTGACTGGGTCTACCCCATCGGCGCCCTGCTTCCCATGCTTCTGGCCGCAGTGCTGGGGTGGGGGCCGTACCAGCTCATCTGGTTCCTTCTCTTTACGGCCCTGAACGCCGCTGCCGTGGCTGTCATCAGCAAGCCGGGAACGCCCCCGCGCTATGCGTCCGCCTACTGGTGGCTGCTCGCCACCGGGCTGCTGGGTCCGGTGGCCGTGGGCCGGATCGACGGACTCACCGCACCGCTGGTCATCATTGCCCTGCTGCTGCTGGCCAGCCGTCCCGTCATCGCGTCGGCGCTGCTGGCGTTCGCCACCTGGATGAAGGTCTGGCCGGCCGCGGTTATTCTGGCGGTCCTGGTCACCTGGCGCCGGCGCGGAACTCTGGTGCTGACCGGCGCCGCGGTATCCCTGGTAATGGCCGGAATCGTCATCGCCGGCGGCGGCCTGTCCCATCTGCTGTCCTTCGTCGGAGCGCAGGGGGCACGCGGAATGCAGATGGAGGCTCCGTTCACCACTCCGGGGCTGTGGCAGGCGATCCTGGGCGGGTCCGATGCCTTCATTTACGAGGACAAGCTCATCAACACCCGTGAGGTCCGCGGCGCCCTGGGGGAACCGGTGGCCGCGCTCATGATGCCGCTGCTGGCGCTGGCGGCCCTCGCCGTCGTCGTCCTGCTGTTCTGGGCCATGCGCCGCGGCGCCGACGCCGGCCAGCTGCTGATTGCGGGCTCGCTGGCGCTGGTGGCGGCGTTTATCGTCTTCAACAAGGTGGGCTCGCCGCAGTTCATGCTGTGGCTCGGAGCGGTGGTGGCCGTTGGCGTTGCCTGGGAAGGCCGCAGCTGGCGGGTCCCCGCCGTCCTGATGCTGGTCATTGCTTCGCTGACCACGCTGGTTTACCCCATGTTCTACGCAGCTCTGTACAACGACCTGAACGTGGTTGTTGCGCTGCTGCTCACGGTCCGCAATATCCTGCTCCTGGTCCTGTTCGGCTGGTCCCTGCTGAGGATCGTGCGTCTGACAAAGGCGGGCGGAAGCGGCCGGGTCACCGCTTCCGGAGTTCGCCCGGAGTCGGCTCCGTAAGCTTTTTCCGGAACAGGACCTTCGTTTTGGGGTCCAGGAAAATCAGGTACAGCGCAAAGCCCAGTGCCGTCACGGCAGCAATCTGCCGGGCGGCGCTGAGGCTGAAGTCGAAGTAGGGCCAGATATCGAGCTGGTCACTGATGGCGTAGACCATGAAGAACGACACCAGCAGGTACAGCGTCTTGACCTGCCAGTCGTTGCGGATCCCGGTCACGGCAAACAGCGGAATCAGCCACACCACGTACCAGGACTGGATCATCGGCGCCAGGAGCACGACGGCGGCGAACGCCAGGGCCAGGCGGCGCACCAGCCTGCTGTACTCGCCCACGAACATCTGCCAGAACACGATGATGATCGAGGCCACGCGGCCCAGCGTGTGCACGATGTCCGCAAACGTCCAGCCGGGAAGGCCCAGGGCGTTGCCCAGCGTGGCGACGAGCATACCGAGGAACCCGATGGGCGCGTACCAGATCCAGACGCTGCCCGGGGTGCTCAGCGCGCCCACCCAGCCGAAGCCAAATCCGTTGATGACGCCCATGATCCACAGCAGGCCCAGGGAAATGCCGGCCGTCATGAACCAGTAGAGGAACTTGCGCCGCCAGGATGCTCCCTTGCCGGCCCACAGGAGGCCCACGAAGGGCAGCAGAATCAGCGTGATCGGCTTGATCCCGACCGAGAGCGTGATCAGCAGGATCCCCGGAATGGCGCGCTTGGTGGCCGCCAGGTACAGGCCGGCCAAAGCCAGTCCGATCATCAGCGCGTCATTGTGGATGCTGGCGATGAAGGTGGTCAGGAACAGCGGGTTGGCTGCAGTGAGCCACAGGGCACGGTTGGGGTTGATGTTGTGCAGTTCCGCGAGCTTGGGCACGTAGTAGACGCACAGTGCAACGCCGATCAGGGAGATCAGGCGGAAGAGCAGGATGGAGTATTCGGGCTGGCCGTCGGTGACCCTGATGACCAGTTCCTCGAGCCACAGGAACACCGGGCCGTAGGGGGTTGGGCTCTGCGCCCAGAGATCGTCGGCGCCAATCTGCAGATAGTTGGAGATCTGCGAATAGCCGTCCTTATACGGATTCAGCCCGCTGACCATGACCAGTCCCTGCGCGATGTACGCGAAAACGTCACGGCTGAAGAGCGGCAGGGCAACGCACATGGGGGCGCCCCAGGCAATGACGGCCTTCAGCACCACCGGCCGGCTTTCCGGTCCCCAGGAAGTGATGCGCTGGCCAAGCCGCAGCCAGGAACGAACCAAAAGCATTCCGCCCAGCGCCAGCAGGAAGACGGAGAGCACGGAGCCCTCCGGTTCAAAGCGCAGCCACATGATGACCGGGTTGCGGCGAAGATCATAGGAAGCCAGCGACAGCCAGCCGACACCAAGGGAACCCGCGAGCATCATGAGGGAACCAACGAGCCCCTGGATAATCGCGACGTTGGGGTTGTGGGCTTTCGCCGTTTCCGTGTCCGGAGGCGAAGGCTCGGTCGCGGGGACCTGGGCGGCCATCTGCGTGGTTCCAATCTTTGGGTTCGTACAAATTGCCCAACGGCGTGGCGGCACGGGCCGGATTCACGGCGCAGGCCGGATTTCACGAGCTGCGGCACGCAGCGGCAACGACCGTCAGTTAGCCCAAATATTAGCATCGAGGGACCTGCATGGCCGGGACGGCCGCGGCACGGCAGTGACGCGCCTGAAGCGGAACACGGCTATGCGGGGCGCGTCACATAGACTGAAATCCGTTTGGATCATCAAGGCAAGGCGGTATTGGCTGTGGGGCGCCACCGGGCAGACAGTGAAGACAGACAACGGCACGACGACGGGCCGCGCATTCCAGCGCCCGAACCGGTGCCCGGGGAGGGCACTATTGCCCGTGTGGCTGCTCAAGGGGCGGCTGCATCGGCTCAAGACACGGCCGAACCGGCTCAAGGCACCGCTGCGTCGTCGCCGGCCGACGGCGGAGCACAGGCCGACGGCGGTGCACAGCTGCGCCCGCGCCGCACTTCCAGCCGAAGCACGCGGACTGCACCCGTCAGGACCGCATCGCCTGCCAGGACCGCATTGCCGCAATCCGTCCGGAGGAACCACGACCTGCTCGGTTGGGGGGTTTTCCTCGCTCTCACGTCCGCCGCAGCCATGATGTGGGCCGGCATTGACTGGAAAGTAACTGCGGTCTGCGGGTTCCTTCTCCTGCTGTCCTTCAGTGCCGTCTGGTATGTGTCCTCCACTCCCCCTGCCGCTCCGGCTGCGCCCCCCGCCGCTCCGGTGGACGAAGCTGCGCTGGCAAAGGAAACTGCGGCGCCGAAGGTAGCTGTGGCGAAACCGGCTAAGAACCATCAGTCGGCCATGGCTGCGGCTGAGGAAACCACCCGCGCCAAGGCTGCCAACGCTAAGGAGCCGGTGCCCGTTCCGGCGGCAGCTGCCCCGGCGGCTTCCCAGGCGGCCGCCGCCGAAGCCCCGCTGACCCGCAAGCAGATGCGCGCCGCCGACCCCAC
Source organism: Arthrobacter citreus (assembly GCF_038405225.1). Taxonomy (NCBI): domain Bacteria; kingdom Bacillati; phylum Actinomycetota; class Actinomycetes; order Micrococcales; family Micrococcaceae; genus Arthrobacter; species Arthrobacter citreus. Next base: position 886,455 of record NZ_CP151657.1, on the reverse strand, counting down.
AACCGGAGTGATGCCGGTGGTCTCGGTTTTCGCCCGCAAACCGGCTTCCGGCCCCGCAACGTCACCGGCCCGGAGCAGCTCATCCCCGGCGGATCCCGCGGTTCCGGCGGCTCCGGCCGGTGCTGTCCTGCAGGGTATCGACACCGGTGCAGCTGTCACTGACAGCCGTCGGGCACGACGCGCCGCAGCTGCTGCCGCTGCCGCATCCACCAAAAAGAAGAACGCCGGGAAGGCCGCGGCGGGAGCCGCGCCTGCCGCGCCCGCTTCGGATGCGGGTCCGCAATCCGTTCCCGGTCCCTCAACCAATGCACCGGCCGACGCATCACCCGATGAACCAGGCGATGTACCAGCTGACGCACCAGCAGACGCCACGGCAGCCGCTGACGCTGCTTCCGCAGCCACTGCCGCCACAGGCAACGCCGCCACAGACACTGCCGCCACGGCCGAAAACAGCGACGGCGAAAGCCGGTGGACGCGGGTCTTCGGGCCGCCCGAGACCGGCCAGCTTCCGGTCCAGCGCTACGTTGCCGCAGCATCCGCCGTCGACACCTCCGGCACGGAACGCCAACAGCGCAGCCACTCCAGCCTCTGAGCCGCTCCGAACCGTTTCCTCCCGGCCCCACTCCCCCGGACCCGTTTCCCCGGCCCCGATCCCACGCTGCCGTGCCTCCCGGAGCAGCGCGGTACATTGGTTCTGTGCCAATAACTAATGAACGCATTGTCTGGATTGACTGTGAAATGACCGGCCTGGACATCAAGGATGACGCCCTGATCGAAGTGGCCGTCCTGGTGACCGACTCCGAGCTGAACATCCTGGGAGACGGGGTGGACGTGGTGATCCGCCCCGATGACGCAGCCCTGGCCCAAATGGGTGACTTTGTGCGGAACATGCACACGACATCCAAGCTCCTGGACGAACTGCCCAACGGCATGTCCATGGCGGAGGCCGAAGCGCAGGTCATCGAATACATCACCAAATGGGTCCCGGAGCCCAAGAAGGCCCAGCTGGCCGGCAACTCCGTGGGCACCGACAAAATGTTCCTGGCCCGGGACATGCCCGAGGTGATCGATTACCTGCATTACCGGATCATCGACGTATCCACCATCAAGGAACTGGCACGCCGCTGGTACCCCCGCGCGTACTTCCAGGCGCCGGCGAAGACCGGAAACCACCGCGCGCTCGGCGACATCGTGGATTCCATCAACGAGCTGCGCTACTACCGGGAGGCCATTTTTGTCCCGGCTCCGGGCCCGGATTCCGCCACGGCAAAGAACATCGCCCAGGGCATGAAGGGTTAGCTCGGTCACATTTGGGGTGCTCCAACCGAAGTTGGTCAGGGCCACCCGAAAAACCGTGTAAGCTTGATTCCGCTGCCTCAGATAAATGAGTTCGCAAAGACCACTCGCCTGGACTTTGCGAATATGTTATCCGAGGCACATGGTGGGTATAGCTCAGTTGGCAGAGCGCCTGGTTGTGGTCCAGGAGGTCGCGGGTTCAACCCCCGTTACTCACCCCAATGAGGTTGGCAGGTCCAGCTTCCCAAAGGCCGCTCCGGATAATTCGGGGCGGCCTTTGCTGTGTTTGACTGGTAACCGGTGCTGTTCGGGCTTGCGGGGACAGCCACAGTGCTGACGCAGCGCAGACACCGCCACTATGACAACTCAGCCACTAAACCCTGTGTGGCCAGCAAATGAGGAGACGCCGCCTTGGAGCGCAGATTGTTCGAAGAAGACCATGAGCTTTTCCGCGACCTCGCCCGGGAGTTCAACTCCCGCGAGGTTGCTCCCGGGTACGCGCAGTGGGACGCCGAGCACATCATGCCCCGGCAGCTGTGGAAGGCCGCCGGCGAACAGGGCCTGCTGGGCCTGGCGGTTCCGGAGGAATTCGGCGGCGCCGGCATGCCCGACTACCGCTACCGCGCCGTCATGGACGAGGAATTCGCCAGGGCCAACCACCTCGCCGTCGGCCTGGCCTTCCACCTGCACGACGACATGGTTCTCCCCCACCTGCTGGCCTACGGCTCCGATGACCTGAAGCAGCGTTTCCTGCCGGACATGGTCAGCGGCGAGAAAGTCACCTCGGTCGCCTGGACCGAGCCGGGTGCCGGCAGCGACCTGCGCGGGATCCGCACCAAGGCAGTGCGTGCCGACGACGGCGGCTGGCGCCTGAGCGGCCAGAAGACGTTTATTGGCAACGGCATCAGCGGTGACGCATCGCTGGTCCTGGCCCGCACTGACGGCAGCACCGGCCGCGGCGGCAAAGACTCCTTCAGCATGTTCATGGTGGAAAAGACCGAGGGCTACAAGACCGGCGGACAGCTGGACAAGATGGGCCTGAAGGCATCAGACACCGCCGAGCTCTTCTTCGACAACGTCATCGTCCCGGAGGGCAACCTGGTGGGCGAAGTGGGCAGCGGACTGGAGTACGCCGCCGGCCAGCTCCCGCAGGGCCGCCTGGCCATCGCCGTCGCATCCTCCGCCGTCGCCCGGCAGATCTACGAAGCCACCGTGCAGTACACGAAGGAACGCAATGCCTTCGGTGAGCGTGTGGCCGACTTCCAGAACAGCAGGTTTGTCCTCGCCGACATCCTCACCGAGGTGGAGGTGACCGAAGCCTACGTGGACTCGGCCATCCTGGCCTTCAATGAGGGCAAGCTGGACGCCGTTTCCGCGGCCAAGGCCAAGCTGTGGGCCAGCGAACGCGTCAAGTCCATCACCGACCGCTGCCTGCAGCTGCACGGCGGCTACGGCTACATCCTGGAGTACCCGGTGGCCCAGGCATTCCTCGCCGCCCGGCTGCTGACCATTTTCGGCGGCACCTCCGAGATCATGCGCGAAGTCATCGGCCGGCAGATCACCGCGTAGCCGATCTCCCCTTCCATCCGTCCTAGAGAAAGACCAGCAATGACCGTCCGTCCCATTGTCATCCACGGCGAACCCGTACTGCACCGCCGGGCCCTTCCGGTGGAAAAGTTCGATGACGAACTGCGCACCCTGGTTGCCGACATGTACGAAACCATGGATGTGGCGAACGGCGTGGGGCTGGCAGCCACGCAGGTTGGCGTGGGACTGCGGCTGTTCACCTTTGCCTACCAGAACGACGACGACGCACCGGACCGCGGCGTCGTCATCAATCCCGTGCTCATCACCTCCAAGGTGCCCGGTTCCGCCCCGGATCCGGAAGAGGACGCCGAAGGCTGCCTCTCGGTGCCCGGGGAGAATTTCCCGGTGAACCGCGCCGAGTGGGTCAAGATCTCCGGTAGTGACGAGTTCGGGAAACCGCTGGAATTTGAGGCCACCGGCTGGTTTGCCCGGGTCCTGCAGCACGAGTACGACCATCTGGACGGCAAGCTGTACGTGGACAAGCTCAACGACCGGTGGAGCCGCAAGGCCCGCAAGGCCATCAAGGCCAACGGCTGGAACGTTCCGGGGCTGACCTGGATGCCGGGCGTGGACCCCGATCCGTTCGGCCACTAGCAAAGCACCCGCCGAACTGGCAGAAGGTGCGCTTCCCAGGCCTGGGAAGCGCACCTTCTGCCAGTTCGCGGACGGGAACTGTTCGCGGGCCCCCGCTTAGAGCGAGGCGGCAAGCTCCTCGACGCGCGGGAAGGCCGGCGGGTTCACGTGCGCCATTTCCTCCAGCACACGGATGACCTGGCAGCTGTAGCCAAACTCGTTGTCGTACCAGACGTAAAGCACGGCGTTCTTGCCGTTGGAAATGGTGGCCAGGCCGTCCACGATGCCGGCGCGCTTGGATCCCACGAAGTCGGTGGACACGACCTCCGGCGAATCGATGTAGTCGATCTGCTTGTGCAGGTCCGAATTCAGCGACGTTTCCCGCAGGAACGCGTTGATTTCTTCCTTGGTGGTGGACGTCTCGAAGTTCAGGTTCAGGATCGCCATGGACACATCCGGGGTGGGCACGCGGATGGCGTTGCCGCTGAGCTTGCCGGCCAGCTCCGGGAGGGCCTTGGCCACGGCCTTGGCGGCGCCCGTTTCCGTGATGACCATGTTCAGTGCGGCGGAACGGCCGCGGCGGTCACCCTTGTGGAAGTTGTCGATGAGGTTCTGGTCATTCGTGAACGAGTGCACCGTTTCCACATGGCCGTGAATAATCCCGTACTTGTCGTTGAGGACCTTCAGCACCGGGGTGATGGCGTTGGTGGTGCAGGATGCGGCGGTGATGATCTTGTCGTCGTCGCTGATCGACGCGTGGTTGATGCCGTGCACGATGTTCTTCAGGTTGCCCTTGCCCGGAGCCGTGAGCAGCACCCGTGAGACGCCCTTGGCGGCCAAGTGCTGGGACAGTCCCTCTTCGTCGCGCCAGCGGCCCGTGTTGTCCACCACAACGGCGTTGTTGATGCCGTAGGCCGTGTAGTCCACGCTGGCCGGATCATTGGAGTAGATGACCTGGATCAGCGTGCCGTTGGCGAGGATCGTGTTGTTCTCTTCGTCCACCGTGATGGTGCCGTCAAAGGCGCCGTGGACCGAGTCACGGCGCAGCAGCGACGCGCGCTTGACCAGGTCATTGTCCGAGCCCCGGCGAACCACGATGGCGCGCAGCCGAAGGCCCTGCCCGCCGCCGGCGTGGTCGATGAGAATGCGGGCCAGCAGGCGTCCGATGCGGCCAAAGCCATAGAGCACGACGTCGGTGCTGGTGCGGTCGTCAGCACCGTGCCTGCCGGCCACACCGGCCAGCTCCGCGCGGAGGAACTCGACCAGATCCGTTCCGTTGCCCTCGGACTTGTACTTCAGGCTCAGGCGGGCGAGGTCAATGGATGCCGCGCCAAGTTCCAGCCCGGAGAGGGCCTGCAGCAGCGGGAACGTGTCGGAGACCGGCAACTCCACCTCGTCGATCTGCCGGGCAAAGCGGTGCGCCTTGAGAATGTCGATGACTGACCGGTTCACCAGCGGCCGCCCGTAAACGGAAGTGACCACACTGTTTTCCCGGTACAGCCGCCCGATCAGCGGGATCATTGCCTCGGCGATGGCCTCACGGTCCATCCAGGTATCAAGGCAGGCATCGGAGATCTGGCTCAAGATTTTCACATCCTTCTCTCAGCCGGCACTGCTCTGTGCCGGTTGGTCAGGCCACTGCGCCGCGGTGCACTGCGGCTCATGGCTGCAGGACCTGCGGACGTGCGACGTGCGTCCGAGGCCGCGGATATCCCGCGCCTCGGTCCCTCCAAGTGTATTAGGACACACATGACACATCCGCACGCTGCAGGAGATGTTTGTCACATCACCTAGCGGCTTTCGGCTGCGGTCCCCTCCTGGGCAGGCTCCAGATCCTCCAGATGCTTGATGCTGCGCAGCGGGCCGAAGGCCGCCACCGCCGGTGCCAGGACAGCGATGCCGAGGCCGGCGATGATGGCGCCGCGGACGCCGAGCGGGTCCACGAGGGCTCCGCCGATGACTCCGGCTATGGCCAGCATTCCCCAGGTCACCATGCGGGATGCTGATCCGAGCCTGCCCAGCATGCCCGGCGGGCAAACGCGCTGGCGGAAACTCGTGCCGACAACAACGTTCATGGAGATGGCGTAGCCGGCCAGGAAGAGGCCGATGAAGCCGGGAACCAGGCCCCAGCCGGGGGTCATCAGGAGCAGGCTTGCGTAGCCCAGCACTGCGGGGATCATGGAAAACCGCCAGACGGTTCCGGAACCCCAGCGCTGGGTGGCGCGGGTAACGGTGAGCCCTCCCAGGGTGCCGCCCAGGGCGGTGGAAGCGGTCAGGAAGCCCAGCATCGCCCCCGACTCCCCCAGGGTGCGCACCACGAGGATCACCATGAGGGAGACAACAATGGCTCCGCCCAGGTTCCACAGCGCACCGGCGAGGAGGATGGTCCGCAGCGGTGCTGTGCTGAAGCTGTAGCGCAGTCCGTCCCCCATGTCCCGAAAGATCCGGCTCGGGGCGCCGGGTTCAGCCACGGTTTCGGAAACCTTCAGGGTTGCGACGGAGGCCAGGGACGCCGCGGATGCGCCCACCTGCAGCAGGAGCGAGTTCGAGGCGCCCCACGCCCCCGTCAGCCACCCGCCCAAACTGCGCCCGACGGCGTCGGCCGAGGCGGCTGAGCCCGTCATCAGGCCGTTGCCTTCGATCAGTTCCCCGCGCGGCACTGCCCGCGGCAGCAAAGCCGACTCGGCCAGCATGGAAAACACGGCTGCCAGCCCGGAGAGGAAAGAGACCACGAACAATTGCGTCACGGTGAGGCGGTCCAGCCAAAACGCCACCGGAAGAGACAGCAGCACGGTAATCCTCAGTACCAGCGCGGTCATGACCACGGGTTTTCGTCGGTACCTGTCCACCAGGGCGCCGATCGGCAGGCCAAACAGAAGCCAGGGTAGGAAGCCCACGCCGGACAGGGCCGCCACGGCGAAGTCTGAAGCATTCAACTCCACTGCCGCGATCAGGGGAAGAGCCACGGCCGCAACGGATGTGCCGAAGATTCCCGCCGTTGATGAAACCCACAGCGCACGGAAATTCGCGTTGCGGACCACCAGCGGCCGGGGCTTTGTCATCGTTCGGGACATTGCCACAGAATAGTCCCGGGAGCAGCGGCGCCACGTTAATTGCGGCAGTCTTTCGCAAATCCTGTGGAAAAACCGGCATCAGGGCCCCGGCACTCTTGTGCCGGGAGAATCCGCGGGGGCTGAACGCGTTTTCGTGTTTTAGGGGACGGGTTGGCCGATAAGCCGGGTTTTGTAGCTCCGGACCGTTACCGAAACCGGAGGCGGCAATCATCCATCTAGGAACGCCGTTGCCGGCGCCCTCAAGCGGCCTACCCGGACACATCGGGCGAGCAGCCCTCAAACGTGTCCTGTATGGCCTTGCTCCGGGTGGGGTTTACCTAGCCGCTCCGGTCACCCGGAACGCTGGTGGTCTCTTACACCACCTTTTCACCCTTACCGAGGGCAATCATTCCCTATAAGAGGAACACTGCCCGCGGCGGTTTCTTTTCTGTGGCACTGGCCTGCGGGTTTCCCCGAGTGGGCGTTACCCACCACCCTGCTCTGCGGAGCCCGGACTTTCCTCGGCGGCTCCCTTTCGAAAAAAGGAACCAACGCGATCGCCTGGCCAACCCGTCCAGCCTCAATGCTACCGCCTTGCGCATGGTTCTCCTGATTCGGGGGTCCCGGACGGAGGGCACGCGGGCCTCGCGTAGGATTAATTGGTGCTGATTCTGCTGCCTCCCTCCGAAGGAAAAACACCGGCTGTCACCGGTTCCGCCTTTGACCCCGACAAACTGCACTTCCCCGGGCTCACCGATGCGCGAAAAAAGGTGTTGGCAGCCCTGGCAGAGGCCAGCGCAGCCGACGACGCTCACACCATTTTGGGCGTCGGTCCGTCGCTGGCGGCTGAGGTGCGCCGAAACGCCGTGCTCCACAACGAGCCCTGTGCCCCGGCCCACCGCATCTACTCCGGCGTCCTGTATGACGCCCTGGGCTATGCGGATATGACACCCGCGCAGCAGGCCAAAGCCGACGCCGCCGTCGTCGTCATCTCCGGACTGTGGGGTGCCCTGGGCTTCAGCGATCCGATTCCCGCGTACCGGCTGTCGATGGCCGTAAAACTGCCGGAAACCGGCAAACTGGCGTCCTTCTGGAAGAAGCACCTGACTGGGGTCTTGGACGAGTACTCGGCCGGGCATCTGGTGGTGGACTGCCGGTCCAGCACCTATGCGGCGGCGTGGGGGCCGGAACCGTCGACGGCCGCCGCCGTCAACGTCTTCCAGGTGCGCAACGGAAAACGGACCGTGGTTTCACACTTCGCCAAGCACACCCGTGGGGAGCTCGCCCGTCATCTGCTCACCCGGGACGGCAGCGATCCCGCCACACCGGAAGAGCTACTAGCGGCAGCGCAGGAAAAGTGGGAGGCGGAGCTGGTGCCGGCCACCGCCCGCAAGCCGTTCGCGCTGAACATCATCCTGGCTTAGTCCGCCACAAGCTCCACTTCGAAGCCTTCGGCGTTTTCGAGATATGCGGCGTAGTGGTTCTGCCCGCCGGCGTGCGGGTGCTTGTCCGCAAAAAGCAGTGTCCAGCCGTGGCTGTCCGCCCGGCGGACAAGCAGATCCACCTCGGCCCGTGCGCCTGCGTGGAAAGCGAGGTGGTTGAGCCCCGGGCGCCGGCGCTCATGGGCGGCATCCAGCACATCGGGCCCGGACTCGATGACGATATAACCGTCGGCGCCCTGCCACTTCGCACCGGTGTCCCAGGAGTCGGCGCGCACGTAGCCCAGGCGTTCCAGCAGCCAGCCCAGGGATGCTTCCGCGGCCGGAAAGTCCCGGACCCAGAGCTCCGTGTGGTGGATCCGACCGGTCGGCACGGGGGCTTCAACGGGTGGGTCTTGGCTTTCTTCAGCGTCCCCGGCTGTACTACTGGCCTGCCCGGCCGTGACATCGGTTTCACCACGGGAAGCAGCGAATGCCGCCCCGCCCTGGAGCGCCAGACCCCCCTTGTGGACCCAGGGGACCCCGGCCATCCCGGCGTCCATGGCCTCGTTGGACAGCCGGTCGGCGTCCTTGTTCAGCTCACGCGGAATCCACTGGTACTTCACCCGGCGCGGGTTGACGATCCCGCGTGCCTTGGCGGCGAGCCGCTGCATGTCCTCATGCTTGATTTTCCAGCGCCCGCTCATTTGCTCCACCACAAGCTTGGAGTCCATCTTGGCGAGGATCCAGCAGTCGGGATCAATCTCGTGGGCCATCTCCAGCGCTGCAAGCAACCCGGAATACTCGGCCACGTTGTTGGACGCCTTACCGATGTACTCGGCCTTTTCCGCCAGGATTACCCCGGTTTCCGGATCGCGCACCAGCGCGCCGTAGCCGGCGTGCCCCGGGTTGCCGCGGGAACCGCCGTCGGCCTCCACAATGAGGGTGCGGCGGGTTGCTGCCGCGGTCCGTCCACCGGCAGGAGCCGCGCTTTGGGGAGCACCGGCACCTTCGGAAAGATCGGCAGTGTCGGACGGGTCAAACAGGGTCACGGATCAGCTGCCCCACTCGGCGGAACGGACCAGGATGCAGCCGGAATCCGGGCAAAACACAATATCGTCCTCGGCGGCGCGGCGGATGTCGGCAAGGTCACCGGGGCTCAGCTGCATGCCGGAGCCTTCGGATGTGCCGTTGAACAGCCGCGCGGCGCCAATGCCGTTCTTGGCGAGGGTCTTCTCGTACACCGCAAGCAGGGCCGGCTCAAAGGTATCGGCCAGTTCGGCGCGCTCGGCAACAGCGGCGGCACGCTCGGCCTCAATCTCCGCCAGTTCGGCGTCGCGTGCTTCCTCCAGGACTGCCACCTCGGCGTCCAGGGCACGGGCTGCGTCCCGGAACTGCTCCTCGGCGGCTTTCGCTGCCTCCAGTCGCTCCATGACTTCGAGCTCCACGTCCTCCAGGTCGGAGCGCCGGCGTTTCAGCGATTCCATTTCGCTTTGCAGGGCAGTGAGTTCCTTGGAGCTGCCCTTTCCGCTGTCCAGGTGGTTCTGGTTGCGCTCAATGCGCGCTACGACAGAGGCAACATCGGCCTCTGCGCGGGTGAGTTCGCGGGAAACATCCGCCGCCTCGGTGGATGCTGCCACCAGCTTGCTCTGCGCGGCGGCGCGCTGCACGCCAAGGTCCGCGATGGCCGAGTTGTCGCTGACGCTGCGAGCCCGGTTCCGGAGTTTACGAATATTACTGTCCAGAGCCTGCAAATCGAGCAGCCTCAGCTGCTCCGCCGACGATGCTTTTGCCACCGAAAAACCTCCACCTATGACCGGACCAACTTGGCCGGTTCTTCCCCCTAGCCTATGCCAAGGGCGCGGGTCAGTTCAGCCCGGGGGTCAGCACAAAGTCCCATGGATCGGTGTTGGTGCCGCTGATCCGGATCTCCGCGGTAAAGCCCTGGTCATTGAGGACGTTCTCGAGGGCGTTGGCCGCAGGGGTCAACCACAGCCATTCACTGCCAAAATGGGACACATCGATCAGGTACGGCCGCCCGTTGACGGCGGCTTCCCGGGCCTCCGACGCCGGATGGTGGCGCAGGTCCGCTGTGACGTAAACGTCAGCGTGATGCCGGCGAACGGCGTCAAAAAGGCTGTCTCCGGCGCCGCCGCAGACAGCAACCCGGCGGACAAGTCCGTGCGGATCACCGGCCACGCGGACACCGCCGGCCACGGCGGGCATGATGCTGAAGACAAGTTTCGCGAAGTCCGCGAGGGTGGTGGCCTCGGGCAGGTCCCCCACCCGGCCAATGCCTTCCTCGGGCAGTCCGTCCTCGGCACGGACCAGCGGTTCAACGTTTCCGAGGCCGAAGGCATCCGCCAACACATCGGACACACCGCCGACGGCGCTGTCTCCGTTGGTATGCACGGTCAGCAGCGCACAGCCGCCTTCAATCAGGCGGTGGACCACGTCACCTTTGAATCCGGTTCCGGCCACCGAATGGACCGGCTTCAGGAACAGCGGGTGATGGGTCAGCAGCAGGTCCGCGCCCCATTCCAGGGCCTCGTCGATCACCTCAGTGGTGGGGTCCACGGCAAACAGGATGCGTTCCACGGGGCGGGAGGGGCGGCCGGCCACCAAACCGACGGCGTCCCAGCCTTCGGCCAATGCTTCGGGCCACAGTTCCTCGGCAGCAAGCAGGACATCGCCAAGGGTAGGAACGGAGCCTGTTGCCGCTTCAGCGGAATCCCCCGCTGCTGCGGGCTTCGTGCTGTCATCCGGCGCTGCGGGGACCGTTCCCGGTGCCGCCGGTGCGCTGCCTTCGGCGGGCTTGTCTGTTTCCATAGTTTCAGTTGTACCCGCTCGGGTACCCCCGCTCAATTCGGCCGCGCCGTGCCGCCCGGAGTTCCGGGCCGCCTGTGGCGCGGCACAGGCCGTGGCCCCGGAGCAAACCGCTAGCCGGGAATTGTTCCGGGCCCGCGTGCATTGATAGAGGGTATGAAGACCTATGTACTTGGCGGAGGCTGCTTTTGGTGCCTCGACGCGCTCTATCAAAAGACCCGAGGGGTCACCGAGGTTGTTTCCGGCTACACCGGCGGACACACCGCCCGGCCGGATTACTACAGCGTCTGCTCGGGAACCACGGGCCACGCAGAGGTTGTTGCGGTCACATTTGACGAGGACATCGTCCCTGGCGAAGTCATCCTGGACATGTTCTTCATCTCGCATGACCCCACCACGCTGAACCGTCAGGGCTATGACGTCGGCACGCAGTACCGGTCCTCGATGTTCTACTCGGACGAGACCCAGCGTGAGGAATTCGAGAAGGCGCGGGACCGCGCCCAGGCACATTGGGACAATCCGATCGTGACGGAAATCTCTCCGCTGCCCGAGTTCCATGTGGCGGAAGAGGAACACCAGAACTTCTACGCGAAGCACCCCGAACAGGGCTACTGCCAGGTGATCATCAACCCCAAGCTCGCCAAGGCCCGGAAATATTACGCCGAATGGCTTGACAACTGATACTCACCCGTGCTGGAGGATAAGCTGGAGCGGGCCCCCGCTGCAGCTATCTTCCACCGGCGTTGAGGCGCAGCACTTCGAAGACACTCCAACGGATTGAGGACACACCATGGCAAGGATTTACGACGACGTGACGCAGCTGGTCGGCGGCACGCCGCTGGTGAGGCTGAACCGGCTGACGAAGGGCCTGGACGCTGAGGTCGCCGTCAAGCTGGAGTTCTACAACCCGGCCAACAGCGTGAAGGACCGGATTGGCGTCGCCATTGTGGATGCCGCGGAAAAGGCAGGTGCGCTGAAGCCCGGCGGCACCATCGTTGAAGGCACCTCCGGCAACACCGGCATCGCCCTGGCCATGGTCGGAGCCGCCCGCGGCTACAAGGTCATCCTCACCATGCCGGAAACCATGTCCACGGAACGCCGTGTCATGCTCCGGGCCTACGGTGCCGAGATTGTCCTGACCCCCGGATCCGAAGGCATGCGCGGCGCCGTGGACAAGGCCAAGGAAATCGTGGCAACCACGGAGAACGCCATTTGGGCTCAGCAGTTCGCCAATGCCGCCAACCCCGAGGTGCACCGCCAGACCACCGCTGAGGAAATCTGGGAAGACACCGACGGCAAGATTGACATCTTTGTCGCCGGCGTCGGCACCGGCGGTACGGTCACCGGCGTCGGACAGGTCTTGAAGAAGCGCAATCCCGGCGTGCAGATCGTGGCCGTCGAGCCCAAGGACTCGGCGATCCTCAACGGCGGATCCCCCGGTCCCCACAAGATTCAGGGCCTGGGCGCCAACTTTGTCCCCGAGGTGCTGGACACTGACATCTATGACGAGGTCATTGACGCATCCATCGAGGACTCCGTGGCCACTGCCCGTGCCCTGGGCACGCAGGAAGGCATCCTGGGCGGCATCTCCTCCGGAGCCATCGTCTGGGCAGCCCTGGAGCTGGCCAAACGCCCGGAGAACGCCGGTAAGCTGATTGTCGCCATTGTCTGCGACTTCGGAGAGCGCTACATCTCCACCGTGCTGTACGACGACATCCGCGGCTGAGACCCGCCTTCCACCGGTTTCCGACCGGATCCACCCGAGCAGAAAGTCCTCTGTGAGCCTGATTGCACGCCTGCGTGAAGACCTCGACGCCGCCGCGTCCCATGATCCGGCCGCGCGCGGCTCCCTCGAGAACATCGTGGTCTACTCGGGGCTTCACGCCATCTGGATGCACCGCCTGACGCACCGGATGTGGGCCCGGCCGGGGCTGCGTTTCCCGGCCCGGGTGCTGTCCCAGCTAACCCGCTTTGCCACCGGGATCGAGATCCACCCCGGGGCCACCATTGGGCGGCGGTTTTTTATTGACCACGGCATGGGCGTAGTGATCGGTGAAACGGCCGAGATCGGCGACGACGTCATGCTGTACCACGGCGTGACCCTCGGCGGGCGTTCCCTGGCACGGATCAAGCGGCACCCGACCATTTGTGACGGCGTGACCGTGGGCGCCGGCGCGAAGATCCTGGGCCCGGTGACGATCGGCAAGAACAGTGCCGTCGGTGCCAACGCCGTCGTGGTGAAGGATGCCCCGGCCGATTCCATCATTACCGGAATTCCGGCCCGCTGGCGCCACCGCCAGATCAAGGAAACACAGCCCGCGGTGGATCCGGCGGAGTACATCGATCCGGCCATCTATATCTGAGCCGACACTGCAGATGAACTGATTGACCTGCCTCGGGGCAGGAAAAGGCCGCCGCCACCCTCAGGGTGACGGCGGCCTTTTTGATGCTCCCGGCTGGGAGCGGCTGCTTCTTTAGTGGGTGTCCACTGCCGCAATCTCGGAACGGTCCGCGCCCCACAGTGTGTGGAACGTGCCTTCGTCGTCAACGCGGTGGTACGTGTGTGCGCCGAAGAGGTCCCGCAGGCCCTGGGTCAGTGCGGCGGGCAGGCGCTTGCGGCGCAGTCCGTCGTAGTAGGCCAGGGAAGAAGAGAACACGGGCACGGGAATGCCCAGCTGGACCGCGACGGACACCACGCGGCGCCAGGCCGGCAGAGCGGCTGCTATGGACTCGGCGAAGGCCGGGGCGAGCAGCAGGTTCGCCGGAGCGGCATCGCCGGCGTACGCCTTCATGATGTCGTCCAGCAGCTCGGCGCGGATGATGCAGCCGGCACGCCACAGCGATGCGATCTCATCCAGCTTCAGGTCCCAGCCGTAGGTCTTGGCGGCACCGGTGAGCATGTCGATGCCCTGCGCGTAGCTGACGAGCTTGGAGGCGTACAGCGCCTGCCGGACGTCTTCCACGAAGGTGTCCGGCAGTTCCACGGTGGACTCGCCGCCGGCCAGGATTTCCTGAGCCTCTTCGCGCTGGTCGCGCTGGGAGGACAGGGCCCGGGCAAAGACCGACTCGGCGATGGCGGACACGGGCGAGCCCAGGTCCAGGCCGGAAACGACGGTCCAGCGGCCGGTGCCCTTCTGACCGGCGGAGTCCACGACGACGTCGACAAACGGCTTGCTGGTCTTGGCATCGGTGTGAGCCAGGACCTCGGCGGTGATTTCAATCAGGAACGAGCTGAGCTGGCCGGTGTTCCATTCGGTGAAGATCTTGGCCTGTTCGGCCGGTTCGATGCCTGCGGCCGAACGCAGCAGATCATAGGCTTCCCCGATGACCTGCATGTCGGCGTATTCGATGCCGTTGTGCACCATCTTGACGAAGTGGCCGGCACCGTCGGTGCCGATCCAGGTGCAGCACGGGTCGCCGTCGTACTTCGCCGCGATCTTTTCCAGCATCGGGCCCAGGGAATCGTAGGATTCCTTGGAGCCGCCGGGCATGATGGACGGGCCCAGCAGGGCACCTTCCTCGCCGCCGGACACGCCGACGCCCACAAAGTGCAGGTCCTTTTCGGCCAGCGCAGCCTCACGGCGGCGGGTGTCCTCGTAATGGGAGTTGCCGGCATCGATGACGATGTCGCCTGCTTCCAGCAGCGGCACCAGCTTTTCGATGACGGAGTCAACGGGTGCTCCGGCCTTGACCATGATCAGGACCCGGCGCGGCTTTTCCAGCGAATCAACCAGTTCCTGCAGGGATTCGGTGCGGATGAAGTCGCCCTCGTCGCCGTGTGCTTCCAGCAGTGCGTCAGTCTTCTCGATGGACCGGTTGTGAAGGGCCACGGTATAGCCGTTCCGGGCCAGGTTACGGGCCAGGTTTGCTCCCATTACTGCCAGACCGGTGACGCCAATTTGTGCGCTCAAGTTTTCTCCAGAATTCTTCGGGGCCCCAGCCAGGGGCGTGGCGATCGGCGCTCACCCGCCGTCTTCACCCTCCAGCCTATGCTTCCGGGCCACCGGCCCGCCACACGGAGCCGTGCGTGTCGCCGGTGTCCCTGCCCGGGATCCCGGTACTGGTGCCTCCGGTCGTTTCGAAAGCGTTAATGACCCCGGCCACTTCCTCCACCGCCGATATGCCGTCCTCCATTGATCCGCTTCCGGCTGTCAGGACCACCACCGCGTATTCAGAGCCGCCGGCGCGCACAAAGCCGACGCTTCCCACGTTCCACGCCAGGTCATCGTCCTGAAGCCAACCGTTTTTCAGCGCGATCTTGGCGCCGCTCTCCTCCAGCCCGGCGCTGATCCCCCACCGCTGGCTGTCCTCCACGTTTTCCATCAGCTCGACGGCGTAATCCTGCAGGCCGCCGCTGATCCAGTCCACCCCTTCTAGGAGCGCACGGGCGATCTTCAGCTGATCCCCGGCCCGGGTGTCGTTGGCTCCCCAGATTTCCGTGGCGCTGGTTTCCGTTACCCCCAGCAGCTCATACGTCCGGGACAACTCAGGTGCCCCGCCAACGGACTGGTACAGCTCAGTCGTCGCGTCATTGTCGCTGTACTCGATCATCATGACGGAAAGGTATTCCTCTTCCAGCGTCAGCTGCCGTTCCTCTTCTGTCGCCTGCCGCAGCAGCGTCAGCAGGATCGGGACCTTCACCAGGCTGGCTTCCAGATACGTTCCGCCGTCGTTGTAATACCAGGACCGTCCGGTCGACTTCTCATAAATTGCCGCGGAAAACTGGGAGCCGGTCTCAGCGGCGTAATCCGTTAAGGCGTCGTCGAGCTGGCGTGCTTCCTGCTCCGGCAGTGCATCGGACGGCGCTGCCTTCGTGGTGGACTCTGCCGCAGCCTTGACCTGTTCTGTTGCCGTTACCCCGGCGCAACCGGCGGTCAGCGGGATCAACAGGGCAGCAGCCGCTGCGAGCGTTCGCCGGAGGACCGGACGCCGCCGAAAAAAAGTACGTGACGATTCCGTCTGCAAAAGCATGCGCCCCCTGTTCCTGTCTGGTTTCGTACCGTTATTCAGGAATAGCAGCGGAGCCTGTCCGTCATCTGTGTGACCCACCGGTTTCCGGCGCAAATCCAAGGCCTCCGCAAGCTCCCGGTGGCTAACTTCACCTTCAGGGCCCGGAGAACTCTACCCGCTCAACCGGCCCAACACCGCTTCGCGGCCCTTTGGTTCCGCCACTTTTGACTTGCCCCGGCAGAACTGATTCGGTTGCAGTGCGGCCGGCCGGCGCTACGGGCCCCGGGCTGGCCGTACGCAAACTGTGCCGGAACACCGCTTTTGCCGGTTCTGCCTGAACGACTTGCCGCCCCTTTCTCCTGACGGATCTGATCCGGGCGCTGCACTTCCGCTTCGCTGAACAGCAGCCTCAACACGGGCGCTGCTGATGTTTGCACTTTTGCGCACCGCTGCTCCCCCTCCGGACCGGGAACGCCTCACCGCGGCACCGGGGCCCCGAACCAAGGAGACACATGACACAACGGGTAGGAATCATCGGAGCCGGTCCCAGCGGCATGGCTCAGCTGCGGGCCTTCGAGTCGGCACGCAAGCTCGGAGCGGAAATTCCGGACATCATCTGCTTCGAGAAACAGGCGGACTGGGGCGGGCAGTGGAATTACACCTGGCGGACCGGGCTGGACGGGGCCGGCGAACCAGTGCACTCCAGCATGTACCGGCATCTCTGGTCCAACGGACCCAAGGAGTGCCTGGAGTTTGCCGACTACACCTTTGACGAACACTTCGGCCGCCCTATTTCCTCCTACCCTCCGCGCGAAGTCCTCTTCGACTACATCAAGGGCCGGGTGGAAAAGAGCGATGTGCGCAGGTACGTCCGCTTCAACACTGCGGCCCGGTGGGTCACCTGGGACGAGGCCGCCGATGAGTTCACCGTTCAGGTGGAAAACCTTGTAACGGGCCTCACTGAGACGCACGTCTTCGACAAACTGGTGGTGGCCACCGGGCACTTTTCGAGCCCCGTTGTACCGGAGTTTGCAGGGATCAATACGTTCCCGGGCGAGGTCCTGCACGCCCACGACTTCCGCGGGGCCGAACGCTTCGCCGGGCGCAATGTCCTGATGATCGGCAGCAGCTATTCCGCGGAGGACATTGGCTCGCAGGCCTACAAGATGGGTGCCAGCTCAGTCACCATCAGCTACCGCAGCCATGAACTTGGCTACGACTGGCCCGAAGGCATTGAGGAGCGCCCGCTGGTGACCGGCTTCAACGGCAGCACTGCTTCTTTCCTGGACGGCACAACGCAAGACTTCGACGCCGTCGTACTGTGCACCGGGTACCGCCACACGTACCCCTTCCTGCCCTCTGATCTGTCCCTGGTCTCGCGCAACGTCCTCTACCCCGGGAACCTGTACAAGGGCATCCTGTGGCAGGAGAACCCCAACCTGATCTACCTGGGCATGCAGGACCAGTACTACACGTTCAATATGTTCGATGTGCAGGCCTGGTACGCCCGCGACCTGATGATGGGCCGGATCGGGATACCTTCCGCCGAGGCACGCGCCGCGGACATAGCCGCCTGGCATTCGGCGCAGGATGCCCTGGAAACGCACGATGACGAGGCCGATTTCCAAAGCGCCTATGTGCGGGACCTCATGGACCGGACGGACTACCCCACCTTCGATCTGGACGCCGTCTCCGAGCTGTTCAAGGCCTGGATGAGGGAGAAGAAGCAGGACATCATGGGCTACCGCGACAGGGTGCACCGGTCGGTCATGACCGGCACCATGTCACAGCCGCACCACACACCGTGGATTAGGGCGATGGATGACACCCTGGAGGCCTACCTTGCACCGGGGCCGGTGTCCGGGTCGGAGCTTCCGCAGGAGGCCCTGGCCGTCCGCTAGCCGGGTGCAGACAGCAGAAAACCCCGCCGTCCGGAACCGGATGGCGGGGTTTTCTTGTTTACCGCTTACTTCTGCGGTGGGTCCTACCGGGATCGAACCGATGACATCCACGGTGTAAACGTGGCGCTCTACCAGCTGAGCTAAAGACCCTTTGTGACCGTTATGCCTTTCAAGTTCTCCTTGATCAGCGCCGCATCACGAGGAATTACTTTACCCGACGCTTTGGGAAATTACCTAATCAGAGCCCTGTTGCCCCTGCCCATCGGGGAATCGGCGGGTGAGGTCGGGCAGTTCGGAAGCCAGATATTCCAGCGCCGTGGCCACGCCCGCTTCGATTTTCACGTCCGCGAGATCGTCGCCGCGGGTGCTCCCCCGGTTAATGATCACCACCGGCTTACCGGTTTTATGCGCATGCTTAACAAAGCGCAGCCCGCTCATGACCGTCAGCGAAGAACCCGCAACCACGAGCGCATCGGCTGCGTTCAGCATGGCGAAGGCGGCCGCCACCCGGTCCCGGGGCACGTTCTCGCCGAAGTACACGAAGTCGGGCTTGAGCATGCCGCCGCAGACAGGACAGTCAGCCACCACAAAGTCCGCGGTGTCCTCGACGTCGGCATCGGCGTCGGGGGCGATGTCCCCGTCCAGCCGGGTGCGCTCCAGGAATCCGGGATTCAGCTCTTCGAGCAGCCGGGACACCGTTTGGCGCGAATAGCGGGTGCCGCAATCCAGGCACAGCACCCGGTCGAAGCGCCCGTGCAGGTCAACGCACAGGGCGCTGCCGGCATCGGTGTGCAGCCGGTCAACGTTTTGGGTGATCAGCCCGGTGGTCAGGCCCCGGCGTTCCAAGCGGGCGACGGCGGCGTGTCCGGCGTTGGGTGCGGCATGCCGCAGATGGTGCCAGCCCACGTGGTTCCGCGCCCAGTAGCGCCGGCGGAGATCGTCGTCGCCCACGAATTCCTGGTACGTCATGGGCTTGCGCGGCGGCGCCTCCGGCCCCCGGTAATCCGGAATTCCGGAGTCCGTGCTTAAACCGGCGCCGGTGAGGACAGCGATCCGTCGGCCGCTCAGCAGCTCGACGGCGCGGCGCAGGCCGCGCTCCTCCTCGGGTGTGGGTGCCGGTGCGGCCGGTGTTGCCGGCTCCGACCGGACAAATCCGGTAAGTCCCAGGCCCGGGCGGGCCTCGGAGGGAGAGGAACCGGATGAAGCAGGTCCGGGGGCCGGCGATCCGGATCCCGAACCTGCGTATGGCTGTGGTGCGTGGGTCATGCCGGGGGTATCTCCTTGAGTGCATCCAGATAGGCCTGCAAAGGACGGGGCGATCCAGGATCCGACCGGATCTCGCTGCGGATCAGTCCCCCACCATCGATGATAAACGAGGCCCGCACCGGGCGGCCGAGCTCCGCGTCGAAAGCACCGTAGGCTTCGGACACCTGTCCGTGCGGCCAAAAGTCGGCCAGCAGGTCAAAGGTGTATCCGCGCTGCTGCGCATAGGCCCGCAGTGCGTACTTGGAGTCGCAGGAAACCGCCAGCATTCTGGCTCCCGCACGGTTGATCTCTGTCTGGGCGCCCTGCAGTTCATCCAGCTCTCCGGTGCATACACCGGAGAAGGCGAATGGATAAAAGACCAGGACGACGGGCGTTCCCCGCAAGGCCGCCAAGGCCAAGGGTTCGCCAAATTGGTTGGAAAGCACAAAGTCCGGAGCCGGGCGCTGCCGAACAGCAACCGGTTCCGGACTTTGAGGCAAACCGGTGCTACTTCTTGCGGCGGGCGACGAGGCGGGTTGCGGCCCAGTCGCTGCTGACTGCTGGTGATGTAGTAACGTGCAGGCCCGCTGTGGGTGCTGCCTCTTCAATATCGGCAGGCGGAACGTACCCGTCCCGTCCCGATTTGGGAGTCAGGACCCAGACAACGCCGCCGTCGTCGAGGGTGGTGATGGAATCCACCAGGGCGTCCACCAGATCCCCGTCGTCGGAACGCCACCAGAGGATGACTCCGTCTACGACTTCGTGGTCCTCCTCCGTCAGGAGCTCGCTCCCCACCAAGTCCTCGAGGCCGTCTCGGAGGTCGAAATCGACGTCCTCGTCGTAACCGAATTCCTGAATCAGGTCTTGGTCTTTGAAACCCAATCTTCCCGCCACGTTCTTATCCGTGACGGCTTCGGCCTCGCTCACTTCACTCCTCCTGGTTGACTGCATAAATACAAGGGAATCACATATTTGGGCGAGATGTGGTGTCTAGGACACAAGCCAACACCTTTTGTCCGGAACCTACAAGGTTCCGGCGGCAAGGTATCGCATGCGCGGGTACGCGTCCCGTGCGCGGACGGGTAATGTCGAACCGAAGCCCAACCGCCGTTAGCGAACGGGCTACGCAACACCCGTCCGCCGGGACTAGAGTGGAGCGAAGAGGCTCCGGAGGCACCAGCATCCGCGCAGCCGAGAGTGATCGCCCGGTAAAGAGACCGGATCCCCACAGACGTATTCGTGCAGACACAATCTGTACATGAGAGAGGTTTGCCGTGGCCGCAGAAGACACAACGGACATCCTGAGCGGGTTAACCAACCAGCTCCCGGACCGTGACCCCGAGGAGACCGCGGAATGGATGCAGTCACTCGATGAACTGATCCGTTCCCAGGGCACCGAAAGGGCCCAGTACATCATGCGTTCCCTGCTCCAGCGCGCCGGTGCGCAGTCGGTTGGCGTTCCCATGGTCACCACCACTGACTATGTGAACACCATTCCCGTGGATCAGGAACCGGAATTCCCGGGCGACGAGGAAGTCGAGCGGCGCTACCGCGCATGGCTGCGCTGGAATGCCGCCATCATGGTGCACCGCGCCCAGCGTCCCGGAATCGGCGTCGGCGGACACATCTCCACCTATGCCGGTGCAGCAACCCTTTATGAAGTGGGCATGAATCACTTCTTCCGGGGCAAGGACCATCCGGGCGGCGGAGACCAGATTTACTTCCAGGGTCACGCCTCCCCCGGCATGTACGCGCGTGCCTTCCTTGAAGGCCGGCTGTCCGAAGAAGACATGGACGGGTTCCGGCAGGAGAAGTCCCGCGAGGGACACGCTCTTTCCTCGTACCCGCACCCGCGCTCGATGCCGGACTTCTGGGAGTTCCCCACCGTGTCCATGGGTATTGGCCCCATGAACGCGATCTACCAGGCGCAGTCCAACCGGTACCTGCAGAACCGCGGTCTCAAGGACACGTCCGACCAGCACGTCTGGGCCTTCCTGGGCGACGGCGAAATGGATGAGCCTGAATCGCGCGGCCTGCTCCAGCTTGCAGCCAACGACAAGCTGGACAACCTGACGTTCGTGGTGAACTGCAACCTGCAGCGCCTCGACGGTCCGGTGCGCGGCAACGGCAAGATCATGCAGGAACTGGAAGCCTTCTTCCGGGGCGCCGGCTGGAACGTCATTAAGGTTCTTTGGGGCCGCGAGTGGGACTCGCTGCTGGAGAAGGACAAGAACGGCGCGCTGGTGGACATCATGAATTCCACCCCCGACGGCGACTACCAGACCTACAAGGCCGAGAACGGCGGCTTTGTCCGCGAGCACTTCTTCGGCAAGAGCCCCGAGACCAAGGAACTGGTCGCGAGCCTCACCGATGAGGAAATCTGGCAGCTCAAGCGCGGCGGGCATGACTACCGCAAGGTCTACGCTGCGTACAAGGCCGCCATGGAGTTCAAGGGCAAGCCGACCGTCATCCTGGCCCACACGGTCAAGGGCTACGGCCTGGGCACGCACTTCGAGGGACGCAACGCGACCCACCAGATGAAGAAGCTGACCCTGGATGATCTGAAGGCCTTCCGCGACCACCTGCGGATCCCGATCAGCGACGAGCAGCTCGAAGCCGATCCGTACCAGCCCCCGTACTACAACCCGGGCCCCGACGCTCCGGAGATCAAGTACATGCTTGAGCGCAGGCGCGAACTCGGCGGCAACGTTCCCGAGCGCCGGGTCAAGCACGCACCGGTGAAGCTGCCGGATGAAAAGGCGTACGAGGTTGCCAACCGCGGTTCCGGCAAGCAGATGGCCGCCACCACCATGGCCTTCGTGCGTTTGCTCAAGGACCTCATGCGGGACAAGGAATTCGGCAAGCGGATTGTGCCGATCATCCCCGATGAAGCACGCACCTTCGGCATGGACTCTTTCTTCCCGACGGCAAAGATCTACAACCCCAAGGGACAGAATTACCTCTCCGTGGACCGGGACCTCGTCCTGGCCTACAAGGAGTCCCCGCAGGGCCAGATTGTGCACGTGGGCATCAACGAAGGCGGTTCCATCGCTGCGTTCACCGCGGCCGGCACTGCCTACGCCACCCATGGTGAACCGCTGATTCCGGTGTACGTCTTCTACTCGATGTTCGGGTTCCAGCGCACCGGTGACTACATCTGGGCAGCCAGCGACCAGATGGCCCGCGGCTTCCTGATTTCGGCAACCGCAGGACGCACCACCCTGACCGGTGAGGGCCTGCAGCACGCTGACGGCCATTCACCGATCCTGGCCTCGACAAACCCGGCTGTGAAGACCTACGACCCGGCCTACGGGTACGAGATCGGGCACATTGTCCGGCACGGCCTTGAGGAGATGTACGGCCCGGATTCGAAGGATCCGAACGTCATCTACAACATCATGGTTTACAACGAGCCGATCCTGCAGCCGAAGGCTCCTGAGGAGCTGGACGTCGAAGGCATCATCAAGGGCATCTACCTGCTGGCGCCGGCCAAGATCGACGGCCCCCGCGCCCAGCTGCTGGCCTCCGGCGTTGCCGTGCCGTGGGCTCTGGAAGCCCAGAAGATCCTGGCCGAGGACTGGGGCGTTTCCGCCGATGTCTGGTCAGTAACTTCCTGGAACGAGCTTCGCCGCGATGGCCTGGCTGCCGAGGAGGACGCGTTCCTGCACCCCGACGCCGAACCCCGCGTGCCGTTTGTCACCAAGCAGCTCGCAGGCGCCACCGGACCGATCGTCGCCAGCACGGACTATATGAAGGCCGTACCGGACCAGATCCGGCAGTTCGTTCCCAACGAATTCGCCACTCTCGGTGCTGACGACTTCGGGTTCGCTGACACCCGGGCCGCCGCACGCCGGTACTTCAAGATCGATTCGCACTCCATGGTTGTCCGGACCCTGGAAATGCTCGCCCGCCGCGGCGAGGTTGACGCCAGTGCGCCGACTGAAGCGATCAAGAAGTACGACCTGCTCAACGTGAATGCGGGAACCTCCGGCAACGCCGGCGGCGACGCCTAAGCGTTCAGGCAGCTCCTGCGCCAAGGGTTTCCTGAATAGGGCATCTTCTGGATACAGGGTCTCCTGGATACAGGAGTAAAGAAGAGAACCGTCGCAACCTGCGGCGGTTCTCTTCTTTGTTCTGCCACCCGCGTTTCTTTTCTGCCACCGGAGCTCCTGTTGCCGAGCGGCCGGCAAAGTTGAGGGACAGGGCAGGCGCCCGGAAAGAAGCTGTCGCAAGAAGGCCTTCACAAAGATCGCACGCCTTGTTAGAAGGGCGGAGGATCGGAGCCATAACCGTCCGGGTCACCGCGGTCCAATAAACCTGGAAGCCGTGGGTCTGTTCCTCCCATCGCATCCGCCCTTTGGCTGTTGCGGCAACCGGGAGTATCTGCGGCCTCCTCCACAGGTGAAGAACCGTCCTTGTCCCGGGCCAGGCTGAGCTGCGGCTCGGTGCGGTACTTCCGTCCTCCCGGCGACGTCCACTCGATGACTCCAGGACTGGGCTGGCAGGCTTTCCAGAAACCCCTGGTTTTGAACATGTGGTGCCGCCGGCACAGGTGTTCCAAGTTGTCGTGATGCGTGGCTCCGCCCTGGGCCCACGGTTTTGTATGGTCTATCTCAGAGATCAGCGCGTTGGTCCCGCAACCGGGGAACCGGCAGGTCCCGTCTCTGGCCCGGAGGAACCGTTTGAGACCCTCAGCAACTTTTCGCCGATTGCCCACCCGCAGGATCTCCGCGGTGTTGGGATCCCTCTCCACAGGTGTCCACTTCACGGCTTCGCGTGCCATCCGCCGGGCCCTTTCAGGACTGATTGGACCGTACCCCAGCAGTTCAGCTGCGCGATCGTCGGCTCCGAACAACGTTTCGGCGTTAATCAGCACCAAGATTTCGGTCCGGGCTTTTGATCCGTGGCAATCATCGAACTGTTTGCTGGTCTTGGCCCGGCGCACGCCACGACTGTCGCCGTCGGCGTCAGAGTCGGTGTCGGTGTCGGTCCCAGCATCCGCTCCGGCGTCGGAGTAGGCGCCGGTGCCAGTGCCAGTGCCAGTGCCAGTGCCAGTGCCAGTGCCAGTGCCAGTGCCAGGATGATGATGCCCCTCCAGAAGTTCCGCGAGGATATCCGCACGCAGCTGATCCACCCGGCGCGGATCTCCAGCCGCTTGCTCACCCCGGGCGGCCTTGCTGAGCTGGTTATAGATTGTTTGTGCTGTCTCGGCGGCCAGAAGCGCTGAAATCCAGGACATGCCGTCGGTTTCGGGCTGCAGGCAAATCCGCCGGGCCTCAAACGCAGTGCACTGACGCTCCACAATGGTTTCCGGATACAGGTTCTCGCGCAGCCGCCGAGCCTTCACCCGAAACTGTGCAGCGGTATCGCCCGCGGCAGACTCCAACAATTCGGTTTCGAACGCTGCCAGCTCGGTGGCCGGCACACCTACGGACTGCTCAACCATGGTCTGAACGTGTCCGTAACTGACCTGCCCGGTTCCCAACCGTTCCAGGGTGGAGGCGTGGGTTGTGCTGAGGGATCGGGCTTCGAGCATCAACTTGGTTCCCGTACCGGTAGGCACCCCCAGAATCCTCGCGGCTTCCTCCGCCGCCAGGCTGAAGGCCATGTCCCTGTCAGGAAGGCCGGAGAGGAACAGGCTTTCATCCTCGTAGATGGTCTGCATCCGGGACAGGACCCTGGCCTGCTGTGCCTGCACCCACCGGGACAGGTGGTTCAAACGGGACAGCACGTCCCCGGCTTGTTCCTCGTTCAGAGACCCCACACTTTGCAACGCCAGTGAACCGGAGAATCCGTCCCGGTAAACCCCGCCCTGCTCCTGGAGATCACTGCCGGCCCGCTGGCCAACAGTGCCGGGCTGGCAAGTGTCACCCGAAATCGCCATACCGAACCCGGCAACAAAAACCGAGAAGCTGCCAGCTGCCGCCTGTGCGGTGCCGGGGCCGGTGCCGGGGCCGGGGCCGGGGCCGGGGCCGGTGGGAGATCCGTTCTGATCCATGTCTTCAGGGTGTCACCCGGCACTGACATTTCCAGCGTCAAAAAAGCCCAAAGCAGGCCCAAAAGCGCCCCATTATTGCCGGTCGGATACCCGTCTTTTTCGGAGAACTACCGATGGATTCGTCAGGTGGGGAACAGGCAACCCAGGGGCTACCAGGCGCATCGCAGACCCCCGCCGGCAAGCCGGCACCGTTGCGGGAACCAGCTTCCAAAGAACTACATCGCGGTTTCGGAGACCAGATCGATATGGGCCTGCATGGCCTCCGCAGCAGCCTGCGGATCGGACGAACGAATGGCGTCAGCGATGGCACGGTGCGATTCCAGGGACCGCTCGGGCCGTCCGGGCTGGCCCAGGGATGCCAAACGGGTCTCGCGCACCAGCTCGGAAATGAACGTCATCATCGACGCCAGGATGGATGAGTGGGCAGCAGCGGCCACGGCCTGGTGGAAGAGTTCGTCCCCCTCGGTTCCCCGGCTGCCGTCGGTGATCTCGTTGGCCATCACGGTCAATGACGCATCGATTGTTTCGAGATCCTCCGAGGTCCTGCGCTCTGCGGCGAGTGCTGCCAGCTTCACTTCCAAGGTGCTTCGGGCCTCCACGATCTCCGGCATCCGGTCGCGGTGCTCGCGCAGTTCCCGCAGCACCGACGCGACACTGGGACGGTAGACCAGTACTGCGCCGGTCCCATGCTGAACGTCAATGACTCCGAGCACTTCCAGGGCCACCAGCGCCTGCGCCAGGGTGGCACGGGACACTCCCATCCGCTCTGCCAGATCCCGCTCGGCAGGCAGCAGGTCACCGGGTCCGAGACCGGCCGAGGCGATGAAACCCAGCAGCTGCTCCACCAGGCGCTCGTACAGCCGCGGCCGTGAAACCCGGACAAACCCCTTGCCGTCTGAGCCGGGCATGGCAACCTCTTTCTACGGTGACCGGGCGTCCGCCGGTCCGAAATGAGTATAGCCAGCAATTGACAAAGAGACCCAGAGTCTAAGAGGCTAGTCCAGTGCAAGTGTGGTGTTTGTCACTTTCACCCCGGCGGACGACACTGGTATGCGCCGGAACCTTCGACGTAGGGAACTTTTGATGTCCGCTCCAATCCTCTCCATCCTGATACTGGTGGCCATGTTCCTCCTGGCCACGGTGTTGCCCCTGAACATGGGGGCGCTTGCCTTTGTTGGCGCTTTCCTTCTGGGTTTCGTTTTCCTCGGCATGAGCACGGAAGACATCCTCGCCAACTTCCCCGGCGGTCTGTTCCTGACGATTGTGGGGGTGACCTACCTCTTCGCCATAGCGCAGAACAACGGAACCATCGATTTGCTGGTCCGGGGAGCCGTGCGCCTTGTCGGCAACCGGGTGGCGCTGATCCCCTGGATCATGTTCGCCATCACGGCCATCATCACCGCCGTCGGTGCGCTGTCCCCCGCTGCCGTCGCCATCGTGGCACCCATCGCCCTCGGATTCGCCGCCAAGCACAAGATCAACCCGCTGATGATGGGCATGATGGTGATCCACGGCGCACAGGCCGGCGGCTTCTCCCCCATTGCCGTGTACGGCGTCACCGTCAACGGCATCATCGGCGGCACTGACCTGGAATCCAGCCCCTTCGCCGTCTTCATGGCCAGCCTGCTGTTCAACACGTTCATCGCCCTCATCCTGTTCTTTGTCCTGGGCGGCAGCAAGCTGCGCAGCGGCAAGGCGGGTGCCTTTGTCGAAGAGGTGGCCCAGGCACGCATGAACCTCAGCACCGCCGGCCGCGGCGACGTGGCCCTCAAGGGCTTCGGCTCCGGCATGTACGGCCCCCGCGACCCCGCCGGTGACGGCGTTGCAGCCACCAAGAGCCGCAGCGAGCTGTTCCCGCAGATCGTCACCATTGCGGGGCTGATTGCTTTGGCGGTCATTGCCCTCGGCTTCAAGGTTGACGTTGGCTTTGTCTCCATCACGATCGCCATGGTCCTGGCCCTGGTGTCCCCGCAGGCCCAGAAGGGCGCCATCAACAAGATCAGCTGGACCACCGTCCTGCTCATCTGCGGCATGCTCACCTTCGTGGGAGTCCTGCAGGAAGCGGGCACCGTTGAGTACGTGTCCGACGCCGTCGTCGGCCTGGGCATGCCGCTGCTGGCTGCCCTGCTCATTTGCTACATCGGTGCTGTCGTCTCCGCCTTCGCTTCCTCCACCGCCATCCTCGCCGCGCTGATTCCGCTGGCTGTTCCGTTCCTTGCCTCCGGCGAGATTGGAGCCGTCGGCCTCATCTGCGCCCTGGCCGTCTCTTCCACGATTGTTGATGTGTCCCCCTTCTCCACCAACGGCGCCCTGGTCCTGGCCAATGCGCCCGAAGGCGTGGACAAGGACCGCTTCTACAAGCAGATTCTTGGCTACAGCGGAATCATTGTCGTCGCCGGACCGCTGGTGGCCTGGCTGGTGATGGTGGTTCCCGGCTGGCTCTAAACCTCCAGCCCGCGCCGCAGCATTTCCCCAACAGAAAGACTTCACCATGAGCACCACTCCCGTTTCCCGCGGACCACTGGACGGCTACCTCGTTGTCGACCTCAGCCGCGCCCTGGCCGGTCCCCATGCCGGCATGATGCTCGCCGACCTCGGCGCACGCGTCATCAAAGTTGAGACACCCGGCACCGGCGATGACACCCGCAGCTGGGGCCCGCCCTTCGTGGGACCCGAGGATGACCAGCAGGCCACCTATTTCCTGTCCTGCAACCGGAACAAGGAATCCATCAGCCTGGATTTGAAGTCCGACGACGGCGTGGCCGTGCTCCGCGACCTCGTCCGGCGCGCCGACGTCCTGGTGGAGAATTTCCGCCCGGGCGTGCTGGACCGGCTGGGCTTCTCGCCGGAGCAGCTGCATGAGCTCAACCCCCGGCTGGTGATCCTCTCCATCAGCGGATTCGGACACGACGGTCCGGAGGCCACCCGCAGCGGCTATGACCAGATTGTCCAGGGCGAGGCCGGCCTGATGTCGCTGACCGGTTCCGGTCCCGATGATCCCCAGCGTGTCGGTGTCCCCATCGCTGACCTGCTGTCGGGGATGTACGGCGCGTTCGGCCTTCTGGCGGCGCTGCTTGAACGCGAACGCACCGGCAAGGGCCAGGTGGTCCGCACATCGCTGCTGGCCGCCGTCGTCGGCGTCCATGCGTTCCAGGGCACCCGCCACACCGTGGCGGGCGAGGTGCCCGAAGCCCAGGGCAACCACCATCCGTCCATTGCCCCCTACGGCCTGTTCTCCTGCCGGGGCGGCAAGGTGCAGATCAGCGTGGGCAGTGAAAAGCTGTGGGAGACCTTTGCCGCGGCTTTCGGCATCGACACATCCCGGCCCGAGTTCGCCGGAAACGCCCAGCGGGTCCGCAATCGCGCCGCGCTGATCGAGGCCGTGGAGGAGGCCTTCGCCGAATACGACGCCGAGCCCCTCCTGGAGAAGCTGCGCGCCGCCGGCATTCCTGCGGGCAAGGTGCGCACGCTCGATGAAGTGTACGAGTGGGAGCAGGTCCATTCCCAGGGGCTCGTAGTTGATGTTGAACATCCCGTCCTGGGCACGATCACCCTGCCCGGCCCGCCGCTGCGCTTTTTCTCAGCCGCAGAAGGCACTGAAACAACCAACCGCACTCACCTTGCTCCGCCCCTGCTCAACCAGCACGGCACCGATATCCGCAGTTGGCTTGAAGGCACCGAGGCGCCGGAGAACGAACGGGCAGCACAGGCATGAGTGTCGAAACAAAACCAAAGCGTTTGAATGCCCGCGGACTGCTGGATCTGGTGGTGGACCCCGGCTCGTTCCGTTCGTGGGACTCCCCTGTGGCCTACGCCGCCCACAGCGACGCCTATGAGGCTGACCTTGCCGCCGCAAGGGAAAAGACCGGCGAGGACGAGTCGGTGTTGACCGGGGAAGGCCTGGTCCGGGGACGCCGGGTGGCGCTGGTCGTCTGTGAATTCGGCTTTCTGGGCGGGTCCATTGGCGTGGCAGCCGCGGACCGCCTGACCGATGCCGTCGAGCGGGCCACCCGCGAAGGCCTGCCTCTGTTGGCTGGACCCGCGTCCGGTGGAACCCGGATGCAGGAAGGAACCCTCGCCTTCCTGTCCATGGTCAAGATCACCGCCGCGGTCCGGGCCCACAAGGAAGCAGGCCTGCCGTACCTCGTCTATCTGCGCCATCCCACCACCGGCGGCGTCATGGCATCCTGGGGTTCACTGGGCCACATCACCGTGGCCGAGCCGGGCGCGCTGCTGGGATTCCTCGGTCCGCGCGTTTACGAGGCCCTGTACGGCGAGCCCTTCCCTGAGGGGGTGCAAACCGCCGAAAACCTGCAGGCCCGCGGCCTGGTGGATGCCGTCCTGCGGCCTGAGGACCTCGCGGAAACCGTCCACCGGGCACTGTCCATGCTGGTGCCGGGTCCGGCCGCAGCCGTGCCGGCTCCCGCTTCACTGGACAGCACACCCGCCGCCGCCCCGGCGTGGGACTCCATCACCATTTCCCGCAACTTGAAACGGCCCGGAGTGCGGCAGCTCCTGCACTTTGGCGCCGCCGACGTGCTTCCGCTGAACGGAACCGGACAGGGCGAAAAGGACCCCGGGCTGCTGCTGGCGCTGGCCCGGTTCGGACAGACACCGTGCGTCGTGCTCGGCCAGGACCGCCAGCGCGGGACCGAACAACCGGCCCTCGGACCGGCGTCCCTCCGGGAAGCACGCCGCGGCATGCGGCTGGCGGAAGAACTGAACCTTCCGCTGCTGACGGTGATCGACACCGCCGGCGCCGCCCTGTCGCAGGAGGCCGAGGAAGGAGGCCTTGCAGGTGAGATTGCCCGCAGTCTGAACGACCTCGTGGGACTGGACTGCCCCACGGTCTCCGTACTGCTCGGTCAAGGCGCCGGCGGCGGTGCGCTGGCGCTGCTGCCGGCGGACCGCACCATCGCAGCGCAGCACGCCTGGCTGTCCTCGCTGCCGCCCGAAGGCGCCAGTGCCATTGTCTATCGGGACACACACCACGGCGCCGAAATGGCCGAAGCCCAGGGTGTAACGGTGTCCGCGCTGGCTGCCCACGGGATCGTGGACCACATTGTTCCCGAAGAGCCCGACGCCGCAGATGAAGCCCCGGATTTCTGCCGCCGCATGGCCTCTGCAGTGGAATACGAGCTGGCATCGCTTCAGCTGGTGCCGGCAAACGAGCGGCTCACACAGCGCACGGAACGGTTCCGTAAACTCGGGTCGGTGGGCTGAACCCATACCCCGAGTTGTAGCCTTCGCACAAAATGGTGCTTGATCCGCAGACCCCGTAAGCTCGGTTTATGCCAGTGACTCGCAGCACAGCCGCGCCCGGACCCAGGATGCGTGCCGACCCGGCGGACCCCTCGACGGTGGAGCGGCTCAAAGCCAACATCGGGAAGCTTTCCACCGCCACCCTTAAGCAGCTGGATGAAACGCTGCCCTGGTACCGGGGACTGCGGCCGGATGAGCGCTCGGCCCTGGGCATGGTGGCCCAGAAGGGCATCGCGTCGTTCGTGAACTGGTATGAGCGCCCGGCGTCCCCGGCATGGGTCCTCAGCGATGTGTTTGGCACCGCACCCACCGAGCTGACCCGCTCGATCAGCCTGCAGAAAGCCCTGCAGCTGATCCGGGTGGTGGTGGAGGTCGTTGAGGACCGCGTTCCGGAACTGGCCGGCGACGACGTCCAGGGGCCGCTGCGTGAAGCGGTGCTCCGGTACTCCCGGGAAGTGGCCTTCGCTGCCGCCGATGTGTACGCCCGCGCCGCGGAAACCCGCGGTGCCTGGGACACGCGGCTCGAAGCCCTGGTGGTGGACGCCATTCTCCGCGGCGAAAGTTCAGACGCGCTGCGCTCCCGGATTGCCGCCGTCGGCTGGACCTCCACGGCCCGGATCACCGTCATGGTGGGAAGCTCGCCGTCGGACACCAACGCTTCCTTCGTCAATGAGCTGCGCCGCGCCACCGCACGGCTGACCGAAGACGCACTGGTGGGAATCCAGGGCGAACGGCTGATCCTCGTGCTGGGCGGGCTCGAGGACACGCCCGGCTCCTATACCCGGCTTGCTGAACTTTTCGGCCCCGGCCCCGTGGTGTACGGTCCGCCGGCCGAGTCCCTGGTTGAGGCCGGACCGTCGGCTCAGGCGGCCTTTGCAGGCCTGACGGCTGCCCGCGCATGGCTTGCGGCACCCAGGCCCGTGGCAGCTGACGACCTGTGGCCCGAACGGGTCATGTCCGGAGACGACATCGCCCGCAAAGCCCTGGTGCGCAGCATTTACCGCCCCTTGCTCGGGGCCTCGAACGGCCTGGCGGAGACCCTCTCCGCGTACCTCTCGCTGGGGCATTCCCTGGAAGCCACAGCCCGTGAGCTCTTTGTCCATGCCAACACGGTGCGGTACCGGCTGCGCCGGGTCTGCGACGTCACGGGATGGGATCCCATGCTGCCGCGCGAGGCCTTCGTGCTGCAGACCGCACTGGTGGTGGGCCGGCTCGCGCCACCCGGAAAGGCCGTCCCGGAGCGCCCCGCCGCCCGCTCCTGAGTTAGTTGCATCAATCACATCCCCTTGTAGACTTCCTACAACGGCTCACCTGGAGCTTGGTCTACGCAAACACCCGGCATCTACCCTTCTCTTTGGAAAGCTTGATACGTGCTCGCTATTGCCTGCCCCGGCCAGGGGTCCCAAACGCCAGGTTTCCTTTCTCCGTGGCTGGAACTGCCCGGAGTCCGGGAACACCTCGAATCCCTGAGCGCCCTTGCCGGCCTGGACCTGATCGCCCACGGCACCGTCTCCGATGAGGAGACCATCAAGGACACCGCCGTCGCTCAGCCGCTGATCGTTGCCGCGGGACTGATGGCCGCACGCCTGCTGCTGCAGCCGCAGGCCATGACGGCTTCCACAGTGGTGGCCGGACACTCCGTGGGTGAGATCACGGCATCGGCCGTGGCCGGTGCGCTCACCGAGGCTGACGCCATGATCTTCGTCCGGGAGCGCGCCAACGCCATGGCCCGAGCTGCAGCGGAAACACCCACCGGCATGAGCGCCGTGCTTGGCGGTGACCCCGACGAGGTTGCCGCCGCACTGGCTGCCGCCGGCCTCACCGCCGCGAACGCGAACGGCGGCGGACAGACTGTCGCAGCCGGAACGCTGGAGCAGCTTGCCGCCTTCGCCGCAGCACCTCCCGCCAAGGCCCGTGTCATTCCGTTGAAGGTCGCCGGCGCCTTCCACACCGCCCACATGGCGCCCGCGGTGAGCGTCCTTGAGGCCCTGCGCCCGCAGCTGCGGCCGGCGGCCCCGCTGCCCACCCTGCTCTCCAATTACGACGGCGCCGCCGTCGTTTCCGGGGAAGCCAACCTCGACAGCCTGATTGCCCAGGTCTCCCGCCCCGTGCGCTGGGACCTCTGCATGGAATCCATGGCCGCCATGGGCGTGACCGGGCTCCTGGAGCTGCCCCCGGCCGGCACCCTGACCGGTCTGGCCCGCCGCGGCCTCAAGGGCATGCCAACCCTGGCCCTGAAGTCCCCCGAAGACCTCGACGCCGCCCGGGAGTTCATTTCCGAACACGCCCCCACGGCCGCCGCAGTAGCAGCAGCAACCACCACCGGAGAAGGTAACGCGTGAGCACGCCCACCCTGAAGCAGTCCCCCGTCCACCAGTTCAGCCGGATCCACGGCATTGGTGCCTTCCGCCCCGACGTCATCGTGAGCAACGAGGACGTGTGCCAGTGGATCGATTCCTCTGATGAGTGGATCCGCCAGCGCACCGGAATTATTACTCGGCACCGTGCGGACAAGGGCACCTCAGTGGTCGACATGGCCGAGGCCGCCGGGCGCGATGCCCTGGCCTCCGCCGGAATTGACGGCTCCCAGCTGGGCGCCGTTATCGTCTCCACCGTGACCCACCCCTTCGCCACGCCGTCGGCCGCCGCCGAGATCGCGCACCTGCTGGGCGCCTCCCCCGCACCGGCCT
This sequence comes from Arthrobacter citreus, assembly GCF_038405225.1. Taxonomy (NCBI): domain Bacteria; kingdom Bacillati; phylum Actinomycetota; class Actinomycetes; order Micrococcales; family Micrococcaceae; genus Arthrobacter; species Arthrobacter citreus. Next base: position 853,656 of record NZ_CP151657.1, on the reverse strand, counting down.
ACGACGTGTCCGCCGCCTGCGCCGGATACTGCTACGGGATCGCCCAGGCGGATGCCCTGGTACGTTCGGGTGCCGCTGACTACGTGCTGGTCATCGGCGTGGAGAAACTGTCGGACTTCATCGACAACACCGAGCGCACCATTTCCTTCCTGCTCGGTGACGGTGCCGGCGCCGTCGTCGTCGGGCCCTCCGAAACCGCAGGCATCGGCCCGTCAGTCTGGGGATCAGACGGCAGCAAATCCAGCACCATCGGCATGACCCACTCGATGCTGGATATCCGCGAACTGTCACTGGCCGCCGAAGCCGACGGCACTGACGTCAGCGTTCCGGACCTTGCCGAGCGCGACACCAAGCTGTGGCCGACGCTGCGCCAGGACGGCCAGAGTGTTTTCCGCTGGGCCGTCTGGGAAATGGCGAAGGTCGCCCAGCGCGCGCTCGACGCCGCCGGCGTCACCGCCGAGGATCTTGGCGCCTTTGTCCCGCACCAGGCGAACATGCGGATCATCGATGAAATGGCCAAGCAGCTGAAGCTGCCCGAGTCGGTCATCATTGCCCGCGACATCGCCGACGCCGGCAACACCTCCGCTGCCTCCATTCCGCTGGCCACGCACCGGCTGCTGCAGGAGAATCCCGAGCTCAGCGGCAAGCTTTCCCTCCAGATCGGCTTCGGCGCAGGCCTGGTCTTCGGCGCGCAGGTTATCGTTCTTCCGTAACCTGCCGTCCCCCAACACCACACCGTTCCACGGTTGGACAACCCACGCCGGCTGCTGCCGGCATCACGAGAAAAAGGAGCCAACATGGCTAGCAACGAAGAAATCCTGGCCGGCCTCGCCGAGATCGTCAACGAGGAAACCGGTCTGGCCCCCGAGTCCGTCGAGCTGGACAAGTCCTTCACCGATGACCTGGACATCGACTCCATCTCCATGATGACCATCGTCGTGAACTCCGAAGAGAAGTTCGGCGTGCGCATCCCGGACGAAGAGGTCAAGAACCTGAAGACCGTCGGCGACGCCGTGGACTTCATCTCCAAAGCCCAGGCTTAATTCGCCGGCGGCCGCCGCCATCCCAGGCGGCGGCCGCCGCGTCAGCACTTCTGCACTCCGCACCACTGCAGTTCCCGCACCACCAACGTCTTCGAGAGAGTGAATCATGGCCCGCAAAGTAGTCATCACCGGTCTGGGTGCCACCACGCCCATCGGCGGCGATGTTCCCACCATGTGGAAGAACGCGCTCAAGGGTGTCGCCGGCGCCCGTACCCTCGAGGACGAATGGGTGGAAAAATACAGCCTTCCCGTCACCTTTGCCGCCCGTGTCTCCACGCCTGCCACCGAAATCCTTTCCCGCGTGGAAGCCAAGCGGATGGACCCGTCCACCCAGTTCGCCGTGGTCGCGGCCCGCGAGGCTTGGGCCGATTCCGGTATCGAAGACGTTGACCACGACCGCTTGGGCGTCTCCTTCGCCACTGGCATCGGCGGCGTGTGGACCCTTCTGGATGCCTGGGACACGCTGCGCGAAAAAGGACCCCGCCGTGTCCTGCCCATGACCGTTCCCATGCTGATGCCCAACGGCCCCGCCGCCGCTGTCAGCCTGGATCTGGGTGCCCGCGCCGGCGCCCACACCCCTGTGTCCGCCTGTGCCTCGGGCACCGAAGCGCTGCACCAGGGACTGGAGCTGATCCGCTCCGGCAAGGCCGACGTCGTCGTGTGCGGTGGTGCCGAAGCGGCGATCCACCCCATGCCGATGGCTGCCTTTGCCTCCATGCAGGCGCTGTCCAAGCGCAACGATGACCCGGAACGCGCATCCCGCCCCTACGACAAGGACCGCGACGGTTTTGTCATGGGTGAAGGTGCCGGCGCACTCGTCCTGGAATCCGAAGAGCATGCGCTGGCCCGCGGAGCCCGAATTTACGCCGAACTGGCTGGCACTGCCGTAACCGCCGACGCCTACCACATCACCGCCCCCGATCCCGAGGGCCTGGGCGCCACCCGGGCACTGAAGGCGGCACTCTTCGACGCCCGCGCCCAGGCAGAAGACGTGGTGCACGTGAACGCGCATGCCACGTCCACTCCCGTTGGGGATAAGCCCGAATACGCGGCGCTGAAGGCGGCGCTCGGCTCCCACGTGGACAACGTCGCTGTTTCCGCAACCAAGTCCCAGACCGGCCACCTCCTCGGTGCTTCCGGTGCCGTGGAGGCCGTGATGGCGGCAATGGCCGTCTACGACCGTCAGGCTCCGGCAACCATTAACCTGGAGAACCAGGATCCGGAAATCCCCCTCGACGTTGTCACCTCCGCCCGGTCCCTGCCCGGCGGCGACATTGTGGTTCTCAGCAATTCCTTCGGTTTCGGCGGACACAACGCCGTCATCGCACTGCGCAGCCACTAATCACCGCAGCCACTAGTCTGCACGGCTGTTAGTCTGCGCGGCCGTTCAGCGCACCAGCCGGATTGCTGAACCGCCAAAAAGCCGCGGCCGTTTCCCCAGGGAAACGGCCGCGGCTTTTGTGTGTCGCCATGGTCTGTTGTGTAGTTTTTGCGGTGCGGTTTTTGCGGTCCGGCTAACCGGTTCGGTCAGCTAACCGGTCTGGTGAGCTAACAGAGCTGGTCAGCTAACCGACTTGGTGCAGCCACCGGACGTTTGCTCCGTCGCCTGCGTGGCGGAACGGCTCCAGCTCATCGTCCCAGGCCTCGCCCAACGCGAGGGACAGCTCATGGTAAACAGCCGAGGGGTCCCCGGCGCCGTTTTCATAGGCATACCGGATTCGGTCTTCAGAGACCATGATGTTGCCGTGCACGTCAGTGGCGGCGTGAAAGATGCCCAGTTCGGGGGTGTGGCACCAACGGCTGCCGTCGGCACCGGCACTTTGGTCTTCAGTCACCTCATACCGCAGGTGCGCCCATCCGCGAAGCGCAGAGGCCAGCAGTGATCCGGTTCCCTGAGGGCCGGTCCATTCCACCTCGGTGCGCAGCATGCCGGGAGCGGCGGGCTGAGGGGTCCACTTTAGATCCGTTCGCTTTTCAACGACGGATCCAATTGCCCATTCAATATGCGGGCACAACGCAGACGGGGCGGAGTGTATGAATAACACGCCGTGGGCCATCACAACAGACATTCCATCCTCCATAGCTGTAGGTACGTCTTCCCCAACGACCTTCAACCCCGGTGAAACACTTCTGTTGTTAGCTCAATCAGGATCAGCCGGAATCAGCGGACCTGTTATTGCTGTGAACTGCGCTTGGTTTTTTCTGCGGTGTCTTCCACTTCTATTTGAGACTTTCATCCGGTGCGGACTTGACCTTATTGTGCCGCAAGTTCAGGGAATGCGCCAATGATCATCCCCGTCCGGCAAGCGGCGGGTTATTCGTGTGCGCCAACGCACTCTTCGGCATCAGGCCCGCGGGTGAGCCTGCTGGTAACTGGCCCGCAGGCGGTCAACGGACACGTGGGTGTACAGCTGGGTGGTGGCCAGCGAGGAGTGGCCCAGGATTTCCTGTACGGCACGCAGATCGGCCCCGCCGTCGAGCAGATGCGTTGCTGCGGAGTGACGGAGGGCGTGGGGACCCGTTGCACCGGTGTCGCCCAGGGCTTCAAAGAGCCCGGCCACCACCGAGCGGACCTGCCGCTGGTCCACCCGGCGGCCGCGCCGGCCCAGAAAGAGTGCCGGGCCGCTGTCGGTCACGGCCAGGGCAGGGCGGCCACGGCGCAGCCAGTCATCAACGGCCTCGGCGGCGGGCTGGCCGTAAGGAACGGTGCGTTCCTTGTTCCCCTTGCCGATGACGGTGAGTGTGCGCCGGTCTGCGTTGAGGTCATCGATGTCCAGGCCGGTCAGTTCACCCACGCGGATACCGGTGGCGTAAAGGAGCTCAACGAGGGCCCGGTCACGGATCGCGACCGGGCCGCCGTCCACGGCTCCGTCTGCGAGCGCGGCAAACAGGTCCCCGATCTGTCCTGCCCGCAGCACTGAGGGCAGGGTTTTTTCGCGTTTCGGAGCCCGAAGGCGCAAAGCCGGATCCGCTGTGATGAGTTCCTCCCGAAGGGCCCAGCCGGTGAAACTGCGCGCGGTGGCCGCGCGGCGGGCGAGCGTGGACCTGGCGAGGCCCGCACCGCTGAGTTCGCCGAGCCAGCCACGCAGGACGGCCAGGTCTATCCCGTCCAGAGTCCGTACTCCCCCGGCCAGCGCATAGGTCAGCAGCTGGGCAACATCGCCTTCATAGGCACGCACCGTGTGCTCGGACCGCCCCCGCTCGCTCGACAGATAGCGGCTGAAACCACGGAGTGCCTTGCTGAATTCCGCGGGCCAGCGAACGGGATCGGTGTTCGGCCCGGATTCCCGGGGATGCTGCTCGTTGTCGGTCGCGGCGCTCACCCCTTCACTGTCCTCGGATCGGGGCCCGACCTCAAGCAGGCACACCGGCCGGGCCGGCACATTGGACGCGCAGGACGGCGGTTGCCGCCGAGGACTCATGGTCCAGGAGGAAACGCTTGGAGTCGATGCCTGCGGAGTACCCGGTCAGCGCTCCCCTGGAGCCGACCACCCGGTGGGTGGGAATAACGATATTCAGGGGATTGCGGGAGAGCGCCGCACCCACCCCGCGTGCTTTGGCCGCATCCCCAAGGCGGATGGCCAGCTCCTTGTAGCTGCACGTCTGGCCGTACGGTATCGCTGAAACCTCGGCCCAGACCCGTCGCTGGAAGTCGGTTCCGCGGGTGTCCAGTTCGAGCTCGAAGCAGCAGCGTGTCCCGTCGAAATACTCACCGAGTTGACGCTCCGCTTCCTCAAACCCCTCCTCGACGATGCGTCCCAACCCATGATCCGATGCCGGATCGGGAACGCCCGGAAAGACGGCCAAGAGGGCTCCCTCATCGGAGGCAAGGGTAAGGACTCCCAATGGTGTAACGACACTCTTATGGATGCGCATGGTTTGATCCCTTCGGTAAATGGAGCTGGTGAATAGTGGTTTGTTGAGTCGTGATGTTCCGGGGGCCGGCATTTTCGGTCCTTGTTCACCGGCGGCTCCTTTTCCACAGTTGCGGGCCGTCCCGGACGGCGAGGTCTTCCAGTTCCAGCCTGGCCAACCCGGCCCGGACCGCCGGCACTGACAGCCCGGCCACCGTGGCCAGCTTCTCCACCGGTGAACCCCGCCGTAGCGGCAGGGCATCGAGCAGGAGAAGATCTTCGACTGTGAGCCCGTCGTGAGCTGCTGCGGGTTGCTCGTGTGCAGTCCCGACGGAGTCTGCAGCAGCACCGATGGGGCCTCCCAGTTCGATGACCTCTGCGGCATCGGTCACACATACAGCGCTGCCGTCCCGCAGCAGCCGGTGACAGCCGGCCGAGTTGGCTGAATAGACCGACCCCGGCACCGCGCCGACCTCACGTCCCAGCGCTGCGGCATGGTGGGCCGTATTAAGTGCACCTGAGCGCCAGCGGGCTTCGACCACCACCGTGACGGCGCTGAGAGCCGCGATGATCCTGTTCCGCTGCAGAAATCTCCAGCGCGTGGGAGAGGATCCCGGCGGTACTTCCGACAGCAGGACCCCGCGCCGGACCACCTCACGCAGGAGATCCTCATTGCCCGAGGGGTAATAGCGGTCCGCGCCGCATGCCATCACGGCAATGGTGGGCGTTTCACCGGTGCCGCCGATCGCCAACGCCGCACGGTGTGCCTGGGCATCGATGCCGTAGGCTCCTCCGGAAACAACGGTCCATCCCCGCGTTACCAGTCCTGCGGCCAGATCACCGGCCACTGATACCCCGTACCCCGTGCTGTCCCGGGACCCCACTACCGCTGCTGTTCTGGACAGCGGGGGCAGCCCCCGGCCGACGTCGCCGCGTGCCCACAGGCACAGCGGCATCCCCAACCCCAGATCCCGCAGGGCTTCGGGCCAGCGCGGGTCCTCCGGGATGAGCAGCTCGCCCCCTGAACGGCCGATCGTCGCCAGGTCACGGTCAGGAGCCAGATCAGGAACCCTTGGCGCCCACCGGGTCAAAGCTTCGGTGAGGGTGCTCCCATGCCCGGAGATCCCCGCGGCCACCAGCTCCTCCATAATTTCACCGGCCAGCGCTGTCCCTGCCCGCAGCGTCCCCGTGGCCACCCGTGCCGCGTCCACCGGTCCGGCCGCGGCCACAAGAGCCAGCCCCACGTTGTCGGACGGTTCAAACAATCGGGAAAGAGCGGCCCGGCTTCTCAACAGGTCCAGCTGCGCGCCGCTCATGCTGCAGCCGCCTGCTGCCGGAACCCCAGTGCCTGGCCGACGTCGTCGGCGTCGGGCGACGGGTGTCCCGCCAGATCTGCCACGCTCCAGGCGACCCGCAGAACCCTGTCATATCCTCGTGCCGTGAGAGTCTGCCGGTCCATGGCCCGATCGAGTGCTGATGTGGCGCTGGGCGCCGGCCTCAGGGCGCCGCGCAGCACATTCCCGGCCACCTCTGCGTTGGTTTCATACCCCCAGCCCTTCAGCCGCTCGTGCTGCACCTTCCGCGCGGCAGCAACCCTGGCCGCTATTGCCGCACTCACCTCTGCCCCGCCATCACCTGACAGCTCCCGCAGCGAAACCCTCTGAACCGTGAGCTGCAGATCCACGCGGTCCAGGAGCGGTCCTGAGAGCCTGCTGAAGTACCGCCGGCGCTGCTGCGGCGTGCAGGTGCAGTCCAACCCTTTTCCGGAAGCCAACCCGCAGGGGCAGGGGTTGGCGGCGAGCACAAGCTGGAACCGCGCCGGGTAGCTGGCGGTGCCGGCAGCGCGGTGCAGCTCCAGTTTGCCGCTCTCCAGCGGCTGCCGCAGTGCGTCCAGCACACGCCGGTCATACTCCGGTGCTTCGTCCAGGAAGAGGACACCACGATGTGCTCTGGACGCGGCCCCCGGACGGGCGATGCCGGAGCCCCCACCGATGATGGCTGCCGAGGAAGCTGTGTGATGCGGGCTCTCAAAAGGTGGACGGCGGAGCAGCTGGGAGCAGGGTCGGCCGCCCCAGACCAGTGAGTGGATGGCCGTCACTTCCATGGCGTGGGCGTCCGGAAGATCCGGCAGCAGGCTGGGAAGCCGTTCAGCCAGCATGGTTTTGCCGGCACCCGGCGGTCCGGTCATCAGGAGGTGGTGGGCCCCGGCTGCGGCTACCTCCACCGCAAACCTGGCCTCAGACTGACCGGCGATGTCCGACATGTCGCGAAGCGGCGCGGAACCGTCTGACCCGCCGTCGTCCACGTCGCGTGGTTCCTCCGCAACCCGCGGCGGGAAGGACAGTCGGCCGGGGTCAGCACCGAGGAAGGCTGCCACTTCCGCCAGGGACTCGAACCCCGAAACATCTGCTCCGGGCACAAGGGCAGCTTCGGCGGCATTGGCAGCCGCCACTGTGATTTCCGGATAGCCGGCTTCAACCGCGGCCATGACCGCGGGCAGGATACCCCGCACCGGCCGCAGCCGTCCGTCCAGACCGAGCTCCGCAATGAACACCCGGCGGCCGCTGCCGTGGATGTCCCCTGCCGCAGCCAGGGCGGCCATGACGATGGCGAGGTCAAATCCAGAGCCCCGTTTGTGGACGTCCGCCGGCATAAGGTTGACGGTGATCCGCCGTCGGCTAAGCGGCAGCCCGGCGTTTTTCGCTGCCGATCTGACCCGATCCTTAGCCTCATTCAGGGATGCGTCCGGAAGCCCCAGCAGAACGAACGATGGAAGTGTTTGGCCGATGTCAGCTTCCACCTCCACCATCCGCCCGTCCAGCCCCACGAGGCCCACGCCGTAGGTTCTTCCCAGAGTCATGGCGTCACCTCCCGCAGATGTTCGATGACCGGGGTGCCCACGCCGTCGTCGACCACTGACACCGCGTCTACCCGGAACGCGGTGAACCGCCGGTCCTGGGCCTTTTTCCATCTGCTGGCCAGGAGGTAGAGCCGGGCAAGCTTGGCCGGGGTGATGGCTTCCAGCGGGTGGCCGTAATCCAGTGAAGAGCGGGTTTTGACCTCCACAATGACGAGGGTCCCGTCCTCAAACCCCACCAGGTCAATCTCCCCGTCGGGGCAGCGCCAGTTGCGGTCAATGACTTCGATGCCGGCTGCAGCAAGGTAGCCTGCCGCGAGATCCTCTCCACGGCGTCCCAAAGTGTCTTTAGCTCTCATGCCTGAAGCCTGCCGCCCTGACAGCGGTCAACACAGTGTCACGGTTCCGGTTGTGTACGGCGCCGCACCTTTGGGCAACGGGAGTCATCTGTGGAGGCGCAAACCCCCGCTCCTCACGAAGCGAGACGTCAGTGCGCTACTGGCTGCGGATTTGGGGACACATGAAAGTGCGCTGTGACAGGCGACCGCAGCCCCGTCAGTCCGGAGTTACCGCCGCGCTCGGGCGATCAGCGCGGACAGGTAATACTCTTCTATTTCCCGGACCACGCTCCGGGCGCTGCCTCTGAATAATTAGGGCGAAAAGGGCAGGTCCCAGCCACCCGACACGGCACGGCTCCATTCCGACATGCCGGAGATGTCCCGCTGCGGGAGGCCGGCAAGTGACTGCAGCCCACCGTTGCTCCGTCTGAGCGCAGCACCGGGAGCCGATCGGCGCAGCACTGAGCCGGTGAACTTTCCCGCCACCGCAGTCGCCCGGACCAGCCGGATCTGTTCAGGCGTGAGGGATGCGAGGTACCCCGCATAGAATTTCAGGCGGATTCCGATCACTTTTGTTCCCCCGCGTGCGCCTTCAATCCGGCCAAGGCCGGCGGCCTCGAAATCCTCCCAGGGTATGAAGCCCCCGGACTGAGGTTTATTGCCGTCCACGGACAACTCGAGGACGGTGGCGTTCCGCAGTTTCTTCACCACCAGGGCGCCATAACCGCCACCGAAGAAGACCACGCACACGAGCGCGATAATCTTTGGCCCCCACTCGGGGCTGGCAATGAGGATGATCACTCCGAGGGCGGCGAAAAGTGCGGCCAGCAGTCCCATCGCGAGCAGGCGGACCCACGATACCCGGAAGGCCAGCGGCGCCAGCGGCTGCAGTCCAGGCACGTGATGCCGTGCAGCCCCCCGCAATAACAGTCTGCTCGGTCTGAGGCGGCGGCCCCGCGGGTTCACGGCTGCCGGCAGCCGTCCTCGATGGATAGGTGGATCGGTTGATATATCCTCCGCCATTGCTTTCACGCATCCAGTCCCGCAACCAATACCCCGATTTTTCTTGTTCGATGTGCCGACATAGCGCTTGCCACCTACCGGAGCACATATGACGCAGATCATATCTTGCCGCGATCTTGCCGCAGTCTTGCGTTCGACCTGAGGATCCTCCGACAGGATGGGTCGGCCCCCCACATGACGAATTCGACCCAAACCGCGCACCGAAGGAATTATGAAGAACGTCATGAAAGCAACTGCGACTGCTGCCATAGCAGCCCTGACGCTAGGCGGCTTTTCATTAGCTGTCATCCAGCCAGCCATAGCCACCGGCAGCACCGCACCCGAAACTTCCCCAACCGTCCGCCAGGACGTTGGTGCTTATCTCTACAAGAAAAAAGACGAGTCCAAGCCTGCCGCTTGGGGAAACTCAGAAACCCAGGACTTGCTGCGAGTTAACGAGAACACGACAAAGTGGTTCGAATCCGCTGACATTATGAGTCTGTTGCCTGCGGATATTTGCGGCCCCGGATGGGCCATTCAGCAGGACAAACTGGATATCGACACCAGCATCGGCTTCACCTGGCCCAAAACTATTGAGTACCCCGACAGCTTCGGCGTCGGCGCCACACTGACGGATCACAGGCACGACGACCTCGAGACGTACGGACCGGTACCCGACTGTGACCCGAAACCCAGCCCGAGCCCGACACCAGACCCCAAGCCGACACCTGTGCCTAGCCCGAGCCCCACACCGGACCCCACACCGGACCCCAAGCCGAGCCCGACACCGGAGCCTGAGCCCAGCCCCAGCCCCACACCGGACCCCGTGCCCAGCCCGACACCGGACCCCGAGCCGAGCCCGACGCCTGAGCCCAGTCCCAGCCCGACACCGGACCCCGAGCCGAGCCCCACGCCTGAGCCCAGCCCCAGCCCGACACCGGAACCGGAGCCCAGCCCCAGCCCCACACCGGACCCCGTGCCCAGCCCGACACCGGACCCCGAGCCGAGCCCGACGCCTGAGCCCAGTCCCAGCCCGATACCGGACCCCGAGCCGAGCCCCACGCCTGAGCCCAGCCCCAGCCCGACACCGGAACCGGAGCCCAGCCCCAGCCCCACACCGGACCCCGTGCCCAGCCCGACACCGGACCCCGAGCCGAGCCCGACGCCTGAGCCCAGTCCCAGCCCGACACCGGACCCCGAGCCGAGCCCCACGCCTGAGCCCAGCCCCAGCCCGACACCGGAACCGGAGCCCAGCCCCAGCCCGACACCGGAACCGGAGCCCAGCCCGAGCCCGAGCCCGACACCGGATCCGAAGCCGAGCCCCACGCCTGAGCCCAGCCCCAGCCCGACACCGGAACCGGAGCCCAGCCCCAGCCCCACACCGGACCCCGTGCCCAGCCCGACACCGGACCCCGAGCCGAGCCCGACGCCTGAGCCCAGTCCCAGCCCGACACCGGACCCCGAGCCGAGCCCCACGCCTGAGCCCAGCCCCAGCCCGACACCGGAACCGGAGCCCAGCCCCAGCCCGACACCGGAACCGGAGCCCAGCCCGAGCCCGAGCCCGACACCGGATCCGAAGCCGAGCCCGACGCCTGAGCCCAGTCCCAGCCCGACACCGGACTCCGAGCCGAGCCCCACGCCTGAGCCCAGCCCCAGCCCGACACCGGAACCGGAGCCCAGCCCGAGCCCGACACCGGATCCGAAGCCGAGTCCCAAGCCGACGCCGGATTCCAGCCCCAGCCCAACGCCGCCTGCCGTAGTTGTCCCGAAGCCGGCACCATCTGCTCCGGCCACCCCCGGGCAACTGCCGGACACCGGAGCTAATCCGGGATTGGCTGCCCTGGCCGGAGCCGGGCTCCTGGCCGCAGGCCTGGGCACCGTGGCTCTGGTGCGCAACCGCCGCCGAAGTGATGCCTCCGATGCCTGACAGGCAACAAGGCTAGTTCCGCACCGGTTAGCGGGTTAGGAACCGGACATGCAGAACGGCCCCTTGGACTCCACACACGTGGAATCCAAGGGGCCGTCCGTTTGTCCGCCGGACAAAGTTCCTAGTACACCACCGGCATGGACTCGAGCCGCACGCCCGGAGCATGGAAGGCCCCGGAACCGCGGGACGGAGGCGGCAAAGTCCCTTCAAAACCGCGGCTCAGGGTGATGTGCGGACGGAGCCGGGAAGCAAACATGAAGTTCGGATCGGCAGCGGTGAAGGCGTCCACCTCCGCGATCCCGCAGCCGCGCAGAAACTTCTCCAGAGCGGCAACGGCCGCGGCGTGCGACTGCATCAGGACGGCGGAAGGAAAATACTCCAGCACCAGGGTTCTTCCGTGCCGGCCGAAGCGGGACAGGACCGCAGGCTCAAGGACCACGGGCTGGCGCGGCATTGCAGCCTCGGTTTCCGCAACATATCCGGCCAGCAGCTCTTCGTAGTCCTCCCAAGTGATCCCGGTGGCCACTGACACCAGCGCATAAACATCCCGGACCTTGCCGAAATGGATCAGGGTGAGGTGCATCCCCCGCTCGGAAACCCAGCGCGGCCTGCCGCCGTCATTAATCTCGGACAGTGCAGCTAATTCCTGCTGGAGGTCCCTCAGGCGCATCAGCGATCCATCATCGGGCCGAAGCTGCGCGTAGAGGCGCCGGTTCCCGGCCAGATACCCGGCCAGCGGAGAATCAGGGAGTCCCATGGGAGCAGTCTAAAAGATGGACACCGGACCGGCACCCCTGCGGCTAGGGTGGATCCATGTCTTTCCCCATCCCGCTTTTGACCGACGGCACACTGACGCTGCGCGCGCACCGCGCTTCCGACGTCGGACCTGTGTATTCGCGTTCCACTGATCCCTTGACCCGGCAGTGGACCACCATTCCGCTGGAGTACACCGAGCCAATGGCAGCTGAGTACGTGGCCACCATCTCCAAGGAGCAGGAGGACGCCGTTTCATGGGCGCTGGAGGCCGACGGCGCCTATGCGGGCACACTGGATCTGCGCTTCCAGGGGGCTAACTCCGCAAACCTGGGCTTCGTGACTGCTCCGGAGCACCGGGGCCGGGGTCTAATGTCCCGCGCCGTTGCCCTGGCGGTTGCCCATGCCTTTGATGACCTCGGCTGGGACGTTCTCACATGGACTGCAAACGCGGGAAACACCGGAAGCTACAAAACGGTTTGGCGCAACGGTTTTCCGCCGCCGATCGCCGTTCCCCATTTCCTGGCCCACCGGGGAAAGATGGTGGAGGGATGGATTTCCAGCCTGACTCCGAAGGATCCGCGGACACCTACGGGGGCGTGGGCCCGGTGGGACGACGTCGCGGCCCGGCTCCCCGGCGTCAGCCCAGTTCGTCTGCCTTTGGAATAGTGAGGTCGTCGTTGCGGGTGAGTTCCTCCACGTTGACGTCCTTGAAGGTGATCACGCGGACACTCTTGACGAAGCGGGCGGATCTGTACACGTCCCACACCCAGGCATCCTGGAGAGTGAGGTCAAAGTAGATCTCGCCGTCGGCCGAGCGTGCCTGCAGATCCACATGGTTGGCCAGGTAGAACCTGCGCTCCGTTTCGACTACGTAACTGAAGAGCCCCACCACGTCGCGGTACTCACGGTAGAGCTGAAGCTCCATGTCCGTTTCATAGTTCTCAAGGTCTTCGGCACTCATGATTCCATCATCCCCCAACGACGCTCTCTTGGTCCCCGGCATACGGTTCCTGACGCGTTCCCAACTGCCAGGACATCCGGTGCAGGGGCGTGGGCCCGTGCTCGTCAATCGCCAACCGATGGGACGCCGTAGCGTATCCCTTGTTCACTTCCCAGCCGTACTGAGGATGTGTCACAGCGTAGTCCACCATCAGGGCATCACGCTCCACTTTTGCAAGGACGCTGGCCGCAGCCACGCTCAGGCACTGCATGTCGGCCTTGATCTTGGTGTGGACGGGAGCGCGGCAGCCGCCGCCGTCGTCGTTCGGGATGTCGAAAAGACTGGCCTGCGACGCCGGGGAGAGCCAGTTGTAATTGCCGTCCAGGAGCACGACGTCGGGGGTCAGGTCAGCGCAAACCTGCTCCCAGGCGCGGGTCCCGGCCAGCCGCAGCGCGGCCATGATGCCGTGAAGGTCTATTTCCGCCGCGCTGGCATGGCCAACGCCCCATCCGAGTGCCCACTTCTTGATCAGCGGGACCAGGGTTTCCCGGTCGCTAACGGAAAGCAGTTTGCTGTCCCGCACACCCTTGAGGGAACGGACCGTCGCCAGGTCCACGGCCACCAGGCCCACGCTGACCGGACCGGCGAGGGCGCCGCGGCCCACTTCGTCACAGCCGGCCAGGACCTTGTGTCCGGCTGCGGCGAAGGACCGCTCAAACCGCAGTGTCGGGGCTTTGCTGCCGGTTCCGGTCTTGGGACGCGGGCGGGCCGGGGCTGCCGTCATTTCGATTCAGCCGGAAGGGAGGTGGAGGGTTCGGGCACGTTTTCGAAGACTTCCGGGTAGCTTCCCACGAAGCCCGCGCGGTTCAGCGGCCATGCGGTCACTGCCGCCTTGCCCTCGATGTCCTCCACGTCAATAAAGCCGCCGCTGGGATCCTGCAGGTGTTCGCGGGAGTCCGCTGAGGCATTGCGGTGATCACCCATGACCCAGACCTTGCCCTCGGGCACGACGACGTCGAAAGCTACGTCCGACGGCGATGCGCCGGGATAGATGTAGGGCTCGTTCAGGGGCTCGCCGTTGACGGTAATCTTCCCGTCGGCGTCGCAGCAGACCACCCGGTCGCCCTCGGTGCCGATGACACGCTTGACGAGGTGCTGCTCCGAGGTGTCCGGCACCAGGCCCACAAAGGTGAGCGCATCCCGGATCCAGGTGCCCGGTCCCTCAGAGGCCGGCGGGAGTTCGGGGAGCCAGCCCTTGGTGTCCTTGAACACCACCACGTCGCCGCGGTTCAAGTCGAAAGGTTCCGGGACCAGGAGGTTCACGAAGATGCGGTCGTTGATCTCCAGCGTTTCCTCCATGGAACCCGAGGGGATGTAAAACGCCCGGAACAGGAAGGTTTTGATGAGGAAGGAAAGCAGCAGCGCGATCACGATGATGGTGGCCACTTCGCGCAGCCAGCCGCCAAATCCGCGGGGCTTCTCACTGTGCTTCTTGTCGGCTCTGTGCCTCAGGCTGAACCTGTTCCCCTTGCCGGGGGCCGCTGCACGCGGCTTTGCTGAATGGGCGCCGTGGATACCGGTTCCGGCGCTCTGGATGGGCTCGTCCGGGACATTCTGAGCCATGTGCTTTCCTCTTACTTCGCCGTGTTCCACTCGGCTCCTAACTCTAGCCGCTCAATATCCGAACTACGCTCCAGCGGCCACAGGATGGACGTGGCCCTGCCAATAACGCGTGCCTCCGATACGAGGCCGCCGCCGGGAGCTCCCAGCAGGGAGCGCGAATCGGCGGACTCGGACCGGTGGTCCCCCATGAGCCACAACCGGCCCTCGGGGACGATGACGTCGAAGGACTGCTCGCTCGGAGCGTCTCCCGGATAAACGTATGACTCGTCCACCGGAGTTCCATTGACCGTTACCCGCGGTTCCTCAGCGGTGCAGCAGCTGACGCGGTCCCCCGGAATTCCGATGACGCGTTTCACATACACGGTGTCACTTCCGGCCAGGCCAACCCAGCGGGCCACGGACTTCAGCGCGGTCACGGGTGCGGGATCGCCGTTGTGCAGCGGTGCCAGGGACCCGCGTCCGTCAAAGACGATGACGTCGCCCCGCTGGATGTCCCCGGACCGGTAGTCGGTGCGCGAGACGACCACCCGGTCACCCGGTTCCAGCAACGGCTCCATTGACGCGGATGGAATGTAGTAAATGTCGACGACGAACGCACGGACAAGTGCCGCCAGAACGACGGCGGCGGCGAGGGCGCATAACACGAAACGCCAGCCCACAAACCTGGACCGGCGTTTCGTGTGCTTCGGGGAAGAATCCGGAGAGTCGTCCGAAGCGGATGCTGCGTGGATCAAGAAATTTACTTGACGGGACGTGCGTCGCGCTTTTCCTTGATCTTGGCTGCCTTGCCGCGAAGATCGCGCATGTAGTACAGCTTGGCGCGGCGGACGTCACCCTTGGAGACAACCTCCAGCTTGTCGATGACCGGGGAGTGCACCGGGAAGGTACGCTCCACGCCAACGCCGAAGCTGATCTTGCGGACCGTGAAGGTCTCGCGCAGGCCATCGCCCTGGCGCTTCATGACGAAGCCCTGGAAGACCTGAACACGGGTGTTCTTGCCTTCGATGATGTTTACGTGGACCTTGACCGTGTCACCGGCGCGGAACTCGGGGATGTCTTTGCGCAGCGAGGCTGCGTCAACAGAATCTAGGATGTGCATTGTTTATCACTCCTGGTGGACGCCACAGGTCACCCACTTTGGTAACGGCAGGCAAGGATGCAGCGCTGACGCTGCACAGATGCTGCCGAAGCTAAAGACCGGCTGAGCCGAGGATTGGCTGCCGGCGTGCAGTCTGTTGGCCGCGCTCCCCCTGTGGCAGGTGCGGACCCAGATGACACAGTTATCTATTCTGCCATACCCGGACAAACGCCACCAATTATTGGCGCGGCAGGACCTTGTCCTTGGTCACTTCGTATCCCAGGGCTTCCAGCGTCGCCTTGTCGGCTTTGGTCAGCTGGGTGGGATCGAGCTTTTCCAGCAGGTCCGGACGGCGTGCCGCGGTGCGTTGCAGTTGCTGTCCGCGGCGCCACTGGGCAATCTTGCCGTGGTTGCCGCTGAGCAGGATGTCCGGAACGCCGCGGTCCCGCCAGGAGGAAGGCTTGGTGTACACCGGGTACTCGAGCAGACCGTCCGAGTGCGATTCCTCCACCAGCGATTCAGGATTGCCGACGACGCCGGGCACCAGGCGGCCAATGGCCTCGACCATCGCCAGAACGGCCACCTCTCCCCCGTTCAGGACATAGTCGCCCAGGCTGACCGGGCGGACGTCGAAACGTTCCCCGGCCCACTCGAGAACGCGTTCATCGATGCCCTCGTAGCGGCCGCAGGCAAACACCAGGTGCTTTTCCTCGGCCAGCTCATAGGCCATGGCCTGGGTGAACACCGCGCCGGCCGGAGACGGAACAATCAGCACGGGCCGGGCCGCTTCCTCCGCATCCGCGACTGACGTCAGCGCCTGCGCCCATGGCTCCGCCTTCATGACCATGCCGGCCCCGCCGCCGTAAGGGGTGTCGTCCACGGTGCGGTGCCGGTCGGTGGTGAAGTCACGGAGGTCGTGCACATTCAGGTCCAACAGGCCGTCCTGGCGCGCCTTGCCGATCAGCGACAGATCCAGCGCGGCCAGGTACTCCGGGAAAATGCTGACTACATCAATGCGCACGTTAGCTGCCGGCCCCGCCCCGGGCACTGTCGGTGTCCGCTGCGCTCTCCGGCGCATTCTGCTTGGCCGGCTTGTCCTGCTTGGCCGGCTTGTCCTCGGGCAGGTTCAGTTCAAACAGACCCGGCGGCGGTGTGATCAGGACGTAGCCGCCCTCGACGTTAACCTCGGGAACGATGGCCTCCACGAACGGAACCAGGACTTCGCGTCCCTGCGTGTCGTCCACGACGAGAAGGTCCTGCACGGTCAGGGTGCGCAGGCCGCTGACGGTGCCGACGACGTCGTTGCCCACCTTCGCCTGCAGGCCCACCAGTTCGTGCTCGTACCAGCCCTCGTCGTCGTCCTCGCCGTCGAGCTCTTCAGTGTCAACGGAGAGCATGGCGCCGCGCAGCTCCTCGGCACCGTTGCGGTCCACCACCTCTTCAAATCCCAGGAGCAGGATGTCCTTGTTCCACCGTGCGCTGATGACCGTGAGCGGACCCTTGGACGCGGGCTCGACGGTGAGCTCGGTTCCGGGCACAAAGCGGTCTTCGGGGGCGTCGGTCATGACCTGGACGGTCACTTCGCCGCGGATGCCGTGCGGCTTGCCGATACGTGCCACCTGTAACTGCATGGGGGATCTCCTTGTTGTGGTGCGGCATAAATGGTGCGACGGGTGCAGCGTCGCGACAGTGTGCGGCGCATGCGGGGTCTTGCCCGGAAAACACATCCGGCCCCTTCACCATTATCTGGTGCAGGGGCCGGATGCCGTGAACTGCGTTTAGCTCGTGCTGCTGTTCAACTGGTACTGCTGGGTCCAACTGGTACTGCTGGTAAGTGCTGAGAACTGCCGGTGCAGTCCGGCCGTGCCGCGGATAATCAGCGGCGGCGGTCGGTATCCACTACATCGACGCGAACCGGCTCACCGTTTGCCAGGGCTGCGATCACAGTGCGCAGTGCGCGTGCGGTCCGTCCCTGGCGTCCGATGACGCGGCCCAGATCATCCTGGTGAACGCGCACCTCGAGGGTTTCCCCGCGGCGGTTGTTCTTGGCGGAAACCTTGACGTCCTCAGGACTGTCAACGATTCCGCGGACGAGATGCTCCAGCGCTTCGGCCAGCAAGTTACTCAGCCTCAGCCTCTGCGGAAGCCTCGGGAGCCTCGTCCTTCTTGGCCTTCGGGGTGATGGCTTCGGGGACGATCACGGACTTCTTCTCGGGAGCCACGAAAGCTTCCTTCGGAGCCTTGACCTGGAGGGTGCCCTCCTGGCCTTCGATGTTCTTGAACTTCTGCCAGTCACCGGTGATCTTCAGCAGAACTGCGACCTGCTCGGTGGGCTGGGCGCCGACGCCGAGCCAGTACTGGGCACGGTCCGACTTGATGTCGATGTACGACGGGTTCTCGGTCGGACGGTACAGTCCGATTTCCTCGATGGCACGGCCATCGCGCTTGGCACGGGAATCCATGACAACAACGCGGTAGTGTGCTGAGAACTTCTTGCCGAGGCGCTTAAGGCGAATCTTTACGGCCACTTTTGTGGTCACTCCTGATCTGAAAAGGGGCGAACCCGTACTTCTGCTCCCGTGGGGCGGGCCATAACGTTGGGGTTCAAAAAGGACAAGATGCATGCGCGGAGAGAGGGTCCACGCAGATCGAGTACCTGACCATTGTGCCAGATGAGTCCATGTTTGGCGACTTCGGCCAGGCCGGGCGCGGCACGGGCCGCTGGGGACTGATCCTGCGGGCTTTGGCGGCACAAACGGTGGGCAGCTGCCCGCTTAGCCGACGGCGACGCGCAGCCGGTTCCGCCAGGGATCCTCGAACCGGAGTTCGGCACCGGTGTGGTGACTGGAAATTCCGGCGACCTTCAGCCGGTCAGCCAGCCCGGCGACGTCGTCGGCCGCTGGCACCGTGATCAGAACCTCCCCCAGGCCGAGGGTGTCCCGGCGGGGGCCGGCGCCGCGGCTGTTCCAGACATTCATGGCCATGTGGTGATGGTAGCCGCCGGCGGAAACGAACAGGGCCTGGCCGTGGAAACCTGCCGTGCGCTCGAAGCCGAGCGTGTCCACGTAGAAGGCAGCGGCGGTGTCCGTGTTGCCCACTTGCAGGTGGACGTGGCCGACGCCGGCCTGGGCGGAGCGCAGTCCGGTCAAAGCATCCTCGGTGAGGTGATTGCGGAAGTACTCCTGAGGGGACAGTGCCAGCGATGCCATCCGGACTTCCCGGCCCGTGCCCGTCTCATCCCAGTTCCAGACATCCCGGGGCTTGTCGTAGTACAGCTCAATGCCGTTGCCCTCGGGGTCGGTGAAGTAGAACGCCTCGCTGACCAGGTGGTCGGCCGAGCCAACGAAGGCCGAAGGGTCGTACTGTGCCGCCGATGCAACGGTGGCAGCCAGATCAGCCTGGGAGTCAAAAAGGATGGCCGTATGGAACAGGCCCGCTTCACCCCTTGAGGCCACCTGCAGTCCGGGCGCCGGGGCCAGGTGGACCAGGGGCACGGTTCTGCGGCCCAGGTACTGGCCGCCGTCGGCTTCGGCCACCACGTCCAGGCCGAGGGCTTCGCGGTAGTAGGCGGAAACACCCGCGAGGTCGCCGACCTTGAGCATCACCGTGCCCATGGCGAGCTGGGAGGGCAACAGATCGGAGGGGTTTACTTGAAGGTTCATGTAATTAGTTTAGTTGAAGCTTCACGTAAAACCAAGTGGCGGGGAGTTGGACCTATCTCTCGGGCAGATCAAGGGCTCACGGGCGTCCCCGCGCCGCGCCAGAGCATCTCTCGGGCAGATCCGGGGCTTTCCCGGAATCTCTCGTACAGATCAGGGGCTCACGGGCGTCCCCGCACCGCGCCGGAGCATCTCTCGGGCAGATCAAGGGCTTTCCCGGAATCTCTCGTACAGATCAGGGGCTCAAAACCTCGAAAAACGGCCTTTTGATCCCGTTATCTGCACGAGAGAACTTGGGATGGCCCGTTATCTGCACGAGAGATCAGCGAGATCGGCCTGGTATCCCGGGACGCCCCGCGACCTGCATTATGGGACCCGCCAGGCTAAGAAGACGGTGCCGCAGGCAGCAAATTCAGATGGATCTGCCCGCTCGGGCGCACTCTCAACACTCATCCCCGCGCAGTGGGGGTTTGAACGGCGGCCGGAGTCAGCCCCTCCACAACGCCTTCCCCACAACGACGACGTGCACTTCAAGCTCAGGACGACGGATCGAGATCGGCTCGCATGGCAACCCTCTCCCCCAGAGCATCCAGGCCAAGCTGCCTCTCGTGCTCGCGCAGCGCGGCCAGCTCACCGCCGGGATTGCGGACCTCAGCAAAACCGCAGCTGGCGTAGAAGGGTGCGTTGAACGGGACCCCGGCAAAGGTGCAGAGCGTCATCGAGGTGTATCCCCGTGTCCGCGCCCACGTCAGTGCTGCTTCCACCAAGGCCCGGCCAACTCCGGCACCGGCAGCGTCTGGATGCACCGATAGCTGCTCCAGATGAGCCTGGCCGTCCACTTCCTCAAGCCGGGCAAACCCCACCGGCGGGCGCCCCGCCACCAGAACGTGCAGGGCGGAGGCAAGCTCGGCCGCCGAAGCAGGAGGCGGCAGCGGCATCGGATCGGCTCCGGAATCCTGGCCCGCTCCAGTTCCGGCCTCGGCCCCCACTCCTGCCCCCGAAGTCGAACTCCAGACCCCGGGCGTCCCGGGCACTCTGGGCACCCCGGGCATCCCGGGCATCCCGGCCATCCCCCGCACCCCGGGCACCCCGGGCAATAGGGTGTCGGAGGCCGCCTCAAGCGCAGGCAACAGTGCCAGATCCTCCGCCCGGGCAACGTGGATGTCAGGCACTGCCCGTCGCATCAGCGACCTCCAGCTTCCTGACCGCCGCCGTTCGAGGAGCCGCCGGCCTGGCCGCCGCCGTTCGAGAAGCCGCCGGCGTCCCCACCTCCGTCCGAGGAGCCGCCGGTTGCCGAGCGGCCCGCTTCCGTCCGCCGGGCACGGGCCAGGAACTCCCGAATGGCTTTGCGCCCTGCCCCGGTATCCTGCGGACGATGGTTTCCTCCCACCTGCTGGTGCTCGGCGCCGGTGGACACCAGGAAATCGGCAACCTCTTCATACAGCGGCTCCCAGCCGCCGGTCAGAACCAGAGTGGGAACGCCCGGAACAATATCCAGCGGCGCTTCCCAGGGCGGGGCCTGAAGCCGCAGCCGGGCGGCCGAACGCCGGGCGGCTTCATCGGCCGGGGCGGTATGGCCCGGCCGGGCGGCACGGCCCGCGGCGGCGGCATCAACGGCAAAGACACGGCGGACAAACTCGCGCTCGAAGTCTTCGTCGCTCATGTCCGGTGCGGCGTCAAAGAGCGGCTGCAGCAGTTGCCGGTGGGCGGCGGTCGCCGGAAGATCATGCGTCAGCGAGAACACGGCCGGCTCGCACAGGATCAGCGAGTACACCCGGCTCGGATCCCGCAGTGCGGCCAACATGGCCGGAACAGCGCCCGCCGAGTGCGCAACCAGATGCCCGCCCTCACCCAGTGCTTCCCGGATGATGGCAATGTCTGCTTCCAGATCCGGTGCGGTTGGCTCCGCGACGGCGTCGAATCCGTGCCGCTTGATAAACAGGCAGTCGTAGTCCAGCGCCAATCCATGCTGCCGCGGCCAGGCCGCCGCGCCGAAGCTTCCGGCGCCGTGCACAAAGACCACTCGTTCAGAAGGCATGCGGGACTCCTAACGTCCAAGAATTCCGGAAAAACCGGCCACCGGCGGCATCATTTTGCGGGTGGGCGGCGGGGCAGCCGGTTCCCCGGCGGTGAATTTGCCGTCCACCAGTTCGGCCACGGTGCCAAGATCCAATGCTTCCAACGCGCCGGCCACCCTGCGGGCGGAAGCCGCACCAAGCAGTCCGGCACAGTCCGGCACCGGCACAAAACGCGCTTCCCGCTCCCCGCCCCCAGCGGTGAACTGGGCCACCGATGTGGCCAGCACACCGCCGTCGAACACAAAAGCGATGGAGTCGCCCTGGCTGCCGGGCCGCGCCGCACCGGGGCCTGACCCGATCTGGCCGCCGGCTTGGACGTAGTCCAGCACCAGGACGCGGCCGACGCCGAGCTCCAGTCCCAGCGTCCCGGCCACGATGCGCCGGGCCGCCGAGCGCGGATCCTCTCCGCCCAGGACCACGCCGCCGGGAAGATCCCACCCGCCGGAGCCTGAGCCGGAACGCAGCAGCAGCACACTTGCCTCAGCGTTGCGGATGAGGGCTGCGGCCGTGGTGCTGCGCTTGAACACGGATCCGTAGAACCCGCTCAGTCCCTGTGCTGACACGGAAGCCTCTTCCCCTGAGTTGCCCGGGCCGGTGAACCAAACCGGCGGTTAAACAGACACCGCCGGACGAGTGGTCCGGCGGTGCCCAGCGTAGTCCGTTACTTGCCCAGGAACTTCTCGAAGCCCTTGGGAAGGTTCAGCGACGACGGGTCGAAGTCCGTGTCCTGCGTTCCGAAGGCGCTGCCGGTGGGCAGGGCCTTGCGGGCGCCGGCGCGCCGCGCCTCCGCCTCGGCCAGCTCCTGCGCGGCCTTGGCCGGGTTGCCGGAACGGGCCTTCTTCTTGCCCTTGGCTGCCTGCTGCTTCTTGCGCGAGCCGCCGAAACCGCCAGGCCCGGCCATGCCCGGCATTCCGGGCATGCCGCCGCCTGCGGCCATCTTCTTCATCATCTTCTGTGCCTGCACAAAACGTTCCAGCAGTCCGTTGACCTCGGAGACATGCACGCCGGAACCGCGGGCTATGCGGGCGCGGCGGGAACCGTTGATGATCTTCGGTGCCACCCGCTCGTGCGGGGTCATGGACCGGACAATGGCCTCGACGCGGTCAATTTCGCGCTCGTCGAAGTTCTCCAGCTGCTCACGCATGCCGGCGGCGCCGGGCATCATCATGAGCATCTTCTTCATGGAGCCCATCTTGCGCAGCTGCTGCATCTGCATCAGGAAGTCGTCCAGGGTGAAGTCTTCCTGGTCGGCGAACTTCTTCGCCATCCGGGATGCTTCGTCCTTGTCCCAGTTCTGCTCGGCCTGCTCAATAAGCGTCAGGACGTCGCCGAGGTCCAGGATGCGGCTGGCCATGCGGTCCGGGTGGAAGACCTCGAAGTCCGTCAGGGCCTCGCCGGTGGAGGCGAACATGATGGGCTTGCCCGTCACCGATGCCACGGACAGGGCGGCACCGCCGCGCGCGTCGCCGTCGAGCTTGGTCAGCACCACGCCGGTGAAGTTGACGCCCTCGTTGAAGGCCTGCGCCGTGTTGACGGCGTCCTGGCCGATCATGGCGTCAATGACAAAGAGGACTTCGTCGGGGTTGATGGCGGCGCGGATGTCCGCGGCCTGCTGCATCAGTTCGGCGTCCACGCCCAGGCGTCCGGCGGTGTCCACGATGACGACGTCGTGCAGCTTGGTGCGCGCTTCCTCGATGCCCTGGCGGGCAACGGCAACCGGATCTCCGGAGGCGGACTCAAACTCGGAGCTGACGCCGGGGTGCGGTGCGTAAACCGGCACGCCGGCGCGTTCGCCGTTGACCTGCAGCTGCTTGACGGCATTCGGTCGCTGAAGGTCAGCGGCCACCAGCAGCGGGCTGTGGCCCTGGCTCTTGAGGTGCTTGGACAGCTTGCCGGCGAGGGTGGTCTTACCGGCACCCTGCAGGCCCGCGAGCATAATCACCGTGGGCGGATTCTTCGCCAGGCGCAGCCGCCGGGTCTCGCCGCCGAGGATGCCAACAAGCTCCTCGTTCACGATCTTGACAACCTGCTGGCCCGGGTTCAGGGCCTGCGAGACCTCGAGGCCGAGCGCGCGTTCCTTAACGGAAGCGGTGAAGGCGCGGACCACGGGCACCGCGACGTCGGCGTCGAGCAGGGCGCGGCGGATCTCGCGGACTGTGGCGTCGACGTCGGCTTCGGTGAGTTTGCCCTTGCCGCGAAGGTTCTTGAAGGTTGTAGTCAACCGGTCAGACAGTGAATTGAACACGTGCCGCGCACTTCTTTCGTCAGTTCTTCGCCATGTTTGGCAGGCCCAGCTGTTAAGGGTACCAAGGCAGGTTGAGTAATTGCCGCAAAACTCTTACCAGTGCAGCGCGGCCGGTGGCAGGCTGTAGCCATGACTGAATCTTCCCCTCTGCGCACTCTCCTTATTCTCGGCGGCACCGGCGACCTCGCCCAGCGTCTGCTCCTGCCCGGGCTTGGCCAGCTGATCGGCAGCGGCCGGGCGCCCGATGACCTGCTGGTTGTCGGGTCCGGCTCCCGGGACTGGGATGACGGCGCCTGGCGGGAACGGCTGGAGGAGTCCTTTTCCGCTGCGCGCACAGATGCCGACGACGACGGCCGGCAGGCGCTGGATGCGACGGTGCGGAACGGCAGCTACCTGCAGGTGGATCTGAAGGATCCGGAGCGGCTGGTCCATGACATCCGCAGCTTAAAGACGCCGCTGGCCGTTTATTTCGCGCTGCCGCCGGAGGTCACACAGTCCACCGTGGCTGCGCTGAAGCCGGGAGACCTGCCGGAGGATACGCGGCTGGTGCTCGAAAAGCCGTTTGCCAGTGACGAGGCCTCGGCCCGGGAGCTGAACCGCATGCTGGCGGATCTGCTGCCCGAGAGCCATGTGTACCGGGTGGACCATTTCCTGGGCATGGCCACCGTCATGAACGTCCTCGGGCTGCGGTTCAGCAACCGCATCCTGGAGCCGGTGTGGAACAACCTGCACATTGAGCGCGTGGAGATTCTCTTTGACGAGGAGCTCGGGCTCGAGGACCGGGCGAAGTACTACGACGGCGCCGGCGCCCTGCGTGACATGATCCAGAGCCATCTGCTGCACACCATGGCGGTGATAGCCATGGGTGCTCCGGCAACCCTCGGCGAGCGCGACGTGCGGGATCTGATCGCCGCCACTTTGCGCGCATCCTCGGTGCCGTCGGATTACCGGAACAGCACCCGCCGGGCCCGGTGGACCGACGGGGAGATCAATGGCGAAAGCGTGCAAGCCTATGCCGACTCCCCCGGAGTGGATCCGGACCGGGAGACCGAGACACTGGCGGAAGTGGAAATCCGGATTGAGAATGACCGCTGGGCCGGCGTGCCGTTCATCCTGCGCTCGGGCAAGGCCCTGGGCGAAAACCGGCAGGAGGCCGTCATCACCTTCAAACCGGTGAGCCACCTGCCCAACGGATTCACCGGAACCGCCGGGGACGCATCCCGGCTGCGGATATCCTTCGCACCGGCCCGGCTGGAACTGGAACTTAACGTCAACGGGCCCGACAACGTCTTCACGCTCGAGCGGGCCGGGCTCACCGCTCCCATGCACAAGTCCGCTATGACTCCCTATGGCGAAGTGCTGGACGGGATTCTCTCCGGTGATCCGCTTGTCTCCGTGCGCGCGGACATCGCGGAGGAATGCTGGCGGATTGTGGACCCGGTGCTGAAAGCCTGGTCCGACGGCGATGTGCCGCTGGAAACGTATCCGGCCGGAACCGCAGGTCCACCCGAGTGGGAGAGCAGCCGCTCCGAGCTGTGAAGGTCGGGGAACGTTTGACGGGACCCGGCCCCCGAGGACAGGTGCATCACCGGAATGGCTGCACGGCTTCCCACCCTTTGTAGCCTCTTGGGGCAAAGTGACCCCGTGAGGCTTCAACAGCCCCAAAGAGTGGGAACGCGTGCAGGAACACAGCGAAGACCCCTTGAATTTGCGGAAACGGACCGCAGGTTCAAGGGGTCTTCATCTCTTCCTGTGTGCCAACACGCGGCTTGGTTGTCACCGAGCGGGTTTGGAGGTTCGAGGGCTACAGCGCGGAGTCCCCCCGCTCGCCGGTGCGGACCCGGAGGGCCTCCTCCACGTTGACCACCCAGACCTTGCCGTCGCCGGCGCGGCCGGTGTTCGCGGTGGAGACCAGCACGTCCACGATGTCGTTGAGCCACTCGTTGGCCACCAGGACCTCGATGCGGATCTTCGGCAGCAGGTCCACCGTGTATTCGGCGCCGCGGTAAACCTCGGTGTGTCCGCGCTGGCGTCCGTAGCCGTTGGCCTGGCTCACGGTGAGGCCCTGCACGCCGTAGCTTTCGAGGGAGCCACGGACGGCGTCGAGCTTTTCCGGGCGGACAATGGCGGTTACCAGCTTCATGAGTTCACCGTTTCCTTAGTAGTGGTGCGTGCGGAGTCGGGGAAGGGCCGGAAGGATCCGCCGACGCCCAGGCCACCAAATTCGTAGGCGGTTTCGGCGTGTTCGCTCAGGTCCACGCCGTTGACTTCGGAATCCTCAGAAACCCGGAAGCCGATGGTCTTGTGAATGGCCAAACCAATGATCAGGGTCAGGACTGCGGAGAAGGCAATCGCGACCACTGCGGCCACCAGCTGGGCGCCGAGCTGTGCGAATCCGCCGCCATAGAACAGGCCGCCGCCTTCGCCTTCAACGGGCAGGGCGATGAAGCCCAGGGCGATGGTGCCGACGATGCCGGCGACCAGGTGCACGCCCACCACGTCCAGGGAATCGTCGTAGCCCAGCTTGTACTTCAGGCCGACGGCAAGGGCCGAGAGCACTCCGGCCACCAGGCCCAGGCCGACGGCGCCGAGCGGGCTGACATTGGCACAGGCGGGGGTGATGGCCACCAGGCCGGCGACGATACCGGATGCGGCGCCGAGCGACGTCGGGCGTCCGTCCCGGAGGCGTTCAATCAGCAGCCAGCCAACCATCGCGGCCGCCGGTGCGGCCATGGTGTTGACCCAGATCAGGCCAGCTTCTTCGGCGGTGCCGGCGGCGCCGCCGTTGAAACCGAACCAGCCGAACCACAGCAGGGTGGCGCCGAGCATGACGAACGGGATGTTGTGCGGGCGCTGGCTTGGGTCCTTGCCGAAGCCCTTGCGCTTGCCGATGATCAGGGCCAGCACCAGGGCTGCGACACCGGCGTTGATGTGGACCACGGTGCCGCCGGCGAAGTCGATGGCCTCTCCGACCACTGAGCCGATGGCGCCATCCTCACCGAGCAGGCCCCCGCCCCAGACCATGAAGGCCAGCGGGCAGTACACCAGGGTGACCCAGATGGGCACGAAGACGGCCCAGGCCGTGAACTTGGCCCGGTCGGCAATGGCGCCGCTGATCAGGGCGACGGTAATGATGGCGAACGTGGCTCCGAACCCGGCACCGATGAGGTCCTCGGTGCCGATCAGGGACTCGAGGCCGAAGGAGGTGAAGGGATTGCCGAAGAGGCCGCCCACGCCGTCGCCTCCGGTCATCGAGAAGCCCCACAGCACCCAGACAACCCCCACGAGACCGATGGACACGAAGCTCATCATCATCATGTTCAGTGCTGCCTTGGCACGGGTCATCCCGCCGTAAAAGAATGCCACTCCGGGCGTCATGAGCAGCACCAGTGCCGCCGAAATCATCACCCAGACGTGACCTGCTGACAGATCCATCTTCACGTCCCTTCACATGCTGCGGGCCCTTCCCGCACCATGAACTTTGCCCGGGCCAGATTTCGGGAACCGCCCGTGCGGATTGCCGGAACATTACAAACCCGCCCCCGGTGTAAAAACTCCGCGTCGGTGGTGTTTCCGCAGCATTTCCGCTTCCGCTCCCCGGGGCTCCCGCAGACCAACACCGCGGCATTCGTCACCCGGGCCCGCCGCTAGGATGGTCCCTAAGTCTCACAACCGGAGGTACATCCTTTATGCCCGAGCAGTCTCCCTTCTCCGGCGGCCCAGATTCCCTGGACGCCGAAGACGGCTACAACCACCGACCAGGCAAGAGCCGGAAGAAACCGTGGATTATCTCCGGTGCGGCTCTGGTGGTGGTGCTGGCCGCCGGCGCCGTCGCCGCCCCCATGATCCTGGACAACGAGGCTGCGCCCGCGGCCGCTCCATCACCCACCGGCACCCCCTTTACGATGACGCCGAAGCCCGAGCCCACGCTGCCGCCGGCTCCCGCCGTCAACTACTACGAGCAGGCCGGCCCTCCGGCGGGCTCGCCGCTGACCCCCGTTGAGCCGCTGGCCGTCACAGTGATTCCGGAAACCACCGGCACGTCGCTGCCCGCAGGCTTGATCGGCCTCTCCCTGGAGGCAACCGACCTGGCCGATCCCTCACTGAGCGGCGACAACCCGGAAATGGTCCAGTCAATCTCCGGGCTGGGCCGGCCTCTGCTGCGCTTCGGCGGAAACGCCGTGGACCGCCGGTTCTTCTGGACCTCCGCCGGTGAAGCCATCCCCGGAAACCTCTCCGGCGACAAGGCACACCCCGTGCGCGCCGTCACCCCGGCGGATCTGGAACGGGTCAACACGCTCCTGGAGGCGGTGGACGGGCAGATTGCCCTGACCGTGGATCTGGGCAACTATGATCCGGCCCGGGCCGCGGACATGACCAAGTTTGCCGCCGCAGCCTTCGGCGAGCGCCTGGTCGGCATCACCGTGGGCAACGAGCCCAACGGCTTCGCCAAGACCGGGCTGCGTCCCGGAGGCTATGGCGTCCAGGACTACCTCACGGAGCTGCAGGCCTATGCGGCCGCGATGCACGCCGTCGCACCCAACGTGCCGATCGTTGGACCTGGCACCTATGAGCAGTCATGGTGGGGCCCCTTCGCCGAGGTGGAACTGCCGCAGCGCAAGATCCTGTCCTTCCACCACTACCCGCTCTCCTCCTGCGAAGGCGCGGATCCGCTGGGAGAACCCGTCATGGGCGCCCTGGTCACCCGGCACATCCACGACCACGCCAACAACTTCCGCAGCGCGGCACTGGAACCGGCCATCGCGGCGGGCATCGAAACATGGATCCCGGAAACCGGCGTCTCCGCCTGCCCCGGCTCCAACGAAACCACCAAGACCCACGCGTCCGCCCTGTGGAGCGCTGACTACGCGCTGAGCGCGGCGCAGCTCGGGATCACCCGGGTCAGCTTCCACAGCTCGCTGCTGACCTGCAAGGGCGGTCCGCCCATGTCAGCCATCTGCACCGGCGGCGAGTACCTGCAGCCCAACGGCGTCGTGGATGAGCGGGCCAACTACTACGGCCTGTCCATGGTGGGCGAAATGCAGCCCGGCGAGTTCCTGAAGCTGGACACCGCCGGCACCGGCTTGGCCTACCCGTACGCGGTGCGCCATGCGGACGGCAGCATCAGTGTGGTGGTGGTGAACAACAACAACCCCGAGACCGCCGCCCAGACCATGGTCAGCCTTGAGCTGCCCGGCAAGGCGCTGACCGGAACGATGTCCCAGATGACCGGCCCGTCCTACGGCGCCCAGGACGGAACGCTGATTGACGGTGCCGCCGGCGAAGGCACCCCGGCCGAGGCCCGTCTCACGGTGCCGGGCTTCGAATACGGATCCAGCACGCAGTCCTTCCCCCTGACCGCGGGAACAGTGACGGTCCTGAACTTCACGTTCTAACCGGCACTGCAACGGTTCCGCTGAGGCGGAATAGCAGGACAGACAAAGGGCTCCGCACTTCCCCTCGGAAGTGCGGAGCCCTTTGGCGTATCAGCGGTGCTGCTGAGGCTGTCCGGTGCTGCTAGCCCAGCAGTGCGTCCACGAAGCCCTCGGCGCTGAACGGCGCCAGGTCATCGGCTCCTTCGCCCAGGCCGATCAGCTTGACCGGCACGCCCAGCGTGCGCTGGATGGCGACGACGATGCCGCCCTTGGCGGTTCCGTCCAGCTTGGTCAGCACGATGCCGGTGATGTTGACGACCTCGGAGAAGACCTTGGCCTGCATCAGGCCGTTCTGCCCGGTGGTGGCGTCCAGGACCAGGAGGACTTCATCCACCTCGGCCTGCTTTTCGATGACGCGCTTAACCTTGCCCAGCTCGTCCATCAGGCCCACCTTGTTCTGCAGGCGCCCGGCGGTGTCGATCAGGACCACGTCAACTTCGCCGTCGATCCCGGCCTTGACGGCTTCGAAGGCCACGGACGCCGGGTCGGCGCCGTCGACGTCGGACTTTACCGTGGGAACGCCCACGCGCTGACCCCAGGTGGCCAGCTGCTCGGCGGCAGCGGCGCGGAAGGTGTCAGCGGCACCCAGCAGGACGTCCTTGTCCTCGGCCACCAGGACGCGGGCGAGCTTGCCAACCGTGGTGGTCTTGCCGACGCCGTTCACGCCCACCACCATGACGACGGCGGGCTTGTCCGCATGCCGGGTGACGGCGAGCGACCGGTCCATGGTCGGATCCACCAGCTTGATGAGCTCCTCGCGGAGCATCTGGTGCACTTCCTGCGGGTCACGGCTGCCGGAGATCTTGACCCGCTCGCGCAGGGCATCCACCAGCTCCATGGTCGGTTCGGTGCCAAGGTCCGCCAGCAGCAGCGTTTCCTCGATCTCGTCCCAGACGTCCTCGTCAATCTTGTCACTGGAGAGCAGCGCCAAAAGCGCCTTGCCCAGTGCGTTGTTGGACTTGGCGAGCCTGGCGCGCAGCCGGGCCAGCCGGCCCTGCACCGGTTCCGGGGTTTCCAGGGACGGCGCTTCGGGCGCGGGTGCCGCTTCCTCCAGATCGCGCAGGTCATCGGGCACAACGACGCCGGTTTCCGCCGGCGGCGCGGTGCCTGCGGGCGGCGCGTCCAGGACGTCGGTGCCCGCGGCATGCGCTCCCGTACCGGTCACCGGATCATTGGCGTCACGGGTAGTGGGATACATGCCCTTGGGGGTTCGGCGGGTCCGCACCAGCAGGGCTGCCACGGATCCGACCACCGCAAGGGCGAGGACCACATAGATCACAATCGAAAGAGTCTCATTCACGCTCTCCAGCATGTCACACCGGTGTGTTTCCGGGCACCCGACGGCCTGCCGCGGAAGCGGCAGCGGCAGGGCCGGCGCGGATCCCCGGAATGGGTGCTGGTCTGAGAGAATCGAGGCATCATGGTCCGTGCTCCCCGTCTCGCGATACCGCGGGAAATCAAAGTCCTCATTGCCGCCGCCTTCGTGATCGCCCTGGGCTTCGGCCTCGTGGCACCGGTGCTGCCGCAATTCGCCCAAAGCTTCAACGTCGGAGTTGCCGCCTCCTCCGTCATTGTCAGCGCCTTCGCCTTCACCCGGCTGGTCTTCGCACCGGCCGGCGGTGCCCTGCTGGAAAAGTTCGGCGAGCGCCCGGTCTACATCGCCGGGCTGCTGATTGTCGCCGCGTCCACCGCGGCCTGTGCCTTTGCCGGCAGTTACTGGCAGCTGCTGATCTTCCGCGGCCTCGGCGGCATCGGTTCCACGATGTTCACCATTTCGGCCATGGCCCTGATCATCCGGCTGGCCAAGCCCTCGGTGCGGGGCCGGGTCTCCAGCGCCTATGCGTCCTCCTTCCTGCTCGGCAACATCGCCGGACCGCTGGCCGGCGGCCTGCTGGCCGGCTTTGGCCTGCGGGTTCCGTTCCTGGTCTATGCGGCGGCACTGGTGGTTGCCGCCGCCGTCGTCGCCATCCATCTGAAGGACGCACGGCTGGCCGAGGGCGAAACCAAGCCCGCGGCCCGTCCGGTGCTGACGGTCCGCGAGGCGCTGGGCGACTCCGCCTACCGGGCGGCGCTGGCCTCGAGCTTCGCCAACGGATGGTCATCCTTTGGTGTGCGCAACTCCCTGCTGCCGCTGTTCGCGGCAGCCGCCCTGAGCGCCGGTCCGGAAATCGCCGGCATTTCACTGACTGCCTTCGCCGTCGGCACCGCCGTCGTCCTGACCTTCTCCGGGCGGCTGGCCGACAGCTGGGGCCGGCGTCCGCTGGTGCTGACCGGCCTGGCCGTGAATGCCGTGGCCACCGCAGCGATCGGTTTCAGCACCAACGTGCCAATGTTCCTGGTGGTTTCCGTCATTGCCGGCATGGGCACGGGACTGCTGAACCCCGCGCAGCAGGCCGCCGTCGGCGACGTGGTGGGCAATGACCGCAGCGGCGGAAAGGTGCTGGCCACCTTCCAGATGGCCAGTGACAGCGGCGCCATTATCGGACCCATCCTGGCCGGACTGCTGGCCGATTACTTGGGCTTCAGCTGGGCCTTCGGCGTCACCGGAGCCATTGTCATCATGGCCTGCTTCGCCTGGATCGGCGCCCGGGAAACACTGGAACCCGAGGCGAGCACCCCGGCCCCGTCGGTTCCCGACGACGAGGTGCCCGGCCCTGCGGCAGGAGCGGCGGAGACCGCGGCCGCGGACGGCAAGCGGGTCGCCCCCGGCGCACAGGCGAAACCCTCCCCCGCCCCGGACTCACCTGCCGGGCCGTCCCGCACTACGATCGAAGAATGAAGCCTTTCCTGCTGCTGGCCTCCCGGGCCGAAGACACAGCCGCCGATGAAGAATACGAAGCGTTCCTGCGCTTCGGAAACCTGCTGCCGGAGCAGCTGCACCGCATCCGGCTCGAGGCCGGTCCGCTGTCCCGCATCGATCTGGACCGGTACAGCGGCATCTTTGTCAGCGGCAGTCCGTTCAACGCCAGCGATCCGGACAGCTCCAAGTCGGAGCTGCAGCTGCGGGTGGAAAGCGAACTGGGCCGGCTCCTGGACGACGTGGTGGAGCGGGACTTCCCCTTCCTGGGCGCATGCTACGGGGTGGGAACGCTGGGCCGGCATCAGGGCGGAACGGTGGACCGTCAGTTCGGCGAAGCCATCGGCGCCGTGGACATCAAGCTCACCGAAGACGGGCGGCTGGACCCGATGCTGGCGGGGGTTCCGGATTCCTTCACGGCGTTTGTGGGTCACCGGGAGGCTATTTCCGTACTGCCGCCCAACGCCGTGAACCTGGCCGGCTCATCCACCTGCCCGGTCCAGATGTTCCGGGTCAAGGAGAACCTCTACGCCACGCAGTTCCACCCCGAGCTGGATGTTCCGGGGCTGCTGACCCGGATCACCGTCTACCGGCACGCCGGGTACTTTCCGCCCGAGGAGGCCGACGCCGTCCGCGACTCGGTGCGCGGCGCCGACGTCAGCGTTCCCCCGCTGATCCTGCGCAATTTTGTGCTCCGCTACGCCCGCTAAGCCCACCCCTCCAGCGGGCGGTTTCCGGATTTTTGCGCTCCCGTGAATTCGCACTTTTAGATTTCTTTGCATTTATCCTTGATTGAATCGTGGTCAGCCGGTACTGTTTTCAACTTGTTATCCGAACAGGCCAACAATTTGAACAACGGAAACCGAAAGCAGCATCTGAATTAGACGATTCGATCGGGGAAACACCATGACGAAACGCACGAAATTCGCAGCGATCGCAGCAACGGCACTGACCGCACTGGCACTCTCAGCAGGCCCCGCGGCGGCGGTGCCGGACCCCGGCCAGCCGGTCAATCCGTATCCGAGCCCCAATCCTCCCACGTCACCGGTTGAGGACTCTCCGGCCTGGTACTGCTTCCAGTGGGGACCGGGTCCGGCACCTGGCGCATCACAGCACATGTACAAAGTCTGGTGCCCCAAGGATGTTGCCCCGGGAGCTATTTACGGCAGTGACGGAGTGCATTACAAGGAATTCGCGTGGACAACCTGCGGAAACGATTATCCCGTGGACCACATTTTTAATGAATGGGCCTGCAACGCGGTATGGAAGGCTTATCCGTACCCCACGCCCTTCTAAAAAAGCCCTTCTAAAAAACAGACTAACGGCGGTGCTGCTTCGGCAGCACCGCCGTTGCGTGTTAGGCCAGTTGTGCTTTCAGTTCGTGCATTTAGCCGGCGGCAGGGGCCTCGGCGGCGGCAGCGCCGGAAGCAAGCCGCTGGCTGATCACGGTGGACACGCCATCTCCCTGCATGGTGACGCCGTAGAGGGCATCCGCAATCTCCATCGTGCGCTTCTGGTGGGTGATCACAATCAGCTGGCTGGACTCCTTCAGCTCCCCGAAGATGGTGAGCAGCCGGCCCAGGTTGGTGTCATCCAGCGCCGCCTCAACCTCGTCCATCACATAGAACGGCGAGGGACGGGCCTTGAAGATGGCCACCAAGAGCGCCACGGCCGTCAGTGACCGCTCCCCGCCGGAGAGCAGGGACAGCCGCTTGATCTTTTTGCCCGCCGGACGGGCCTGGATTTCGATCCCGGTGGTGAGCATGTCCCCGGGATCGGTGAGTACCAGCCGGCCTTCCCCACCCGGAAACAGCGTGGCAAAGACGCGTTCAAACTGCTCGGCAGTGTCCCGGTAGGCGGCGGTGAAGACCTGCTCCACCTGCCGGTCCACGTCCTTGATGATCTCCAGCAGGTCGCGGCGGGTTGCCTTGAGGTCCTCCAGCTGGGTGCTGAGGAACGTGTGCCGTTCCTCCAGGGCTGCGAACTCCTCCAGCGCCAGCGGATTCACCCGGCCCAGAGCAGCCAGGTCACGCTCCGCCTGCTTGAGCCGTTTTTCCTGGACGGCCCGGTCATAGGGCACGCCGGTCAACAGCGGGTTGCCGTCCTCGTCCACTGGGGCATGCAGCGCCGCCCATTTGTCGCCGCCGGACCCGCCGGCACTTTCCGCCGCGACCGGAACCGGAACCGGCTGATCGGGTCCGAACTCGGCCACCAGGTGATCGGGGGTCAGCCCCAGCTCCTCGACGGCACGGGTTTCGAGCGCCTCCACGCGCAGCTGCTGCTGGGCCCGGACCAGCTCATCGCGGTGGACTGAATCGGTGAGCTTGGCCACCTCGGCGCCGGCATCGGCAGCAGTGGTGCGGACCGTTGCGAGTTCGGCGTCCCAGGCGGTGCGAACAGCCTCCGCGTGATCCCGTTCAGCGGCGGCCAGCTCCAGGGACACCTCCAAGAAGCGCAGCACCCCGCGGGCGGCCTCCGCAACTGCCGTGGCTTTTGCCGCCTGCACGGCACGGCGCCGGGCACGGACCTCTGCCGCGGCCCGCGCCCGGCGTTCGCTCTCCGCCGCCCGTTCGAGCCCCGCGGCCCGGCCAGCCACGGCTTTATGCTGTTCCTCCGCGCTGCGCAGCGCCAGGCGGGCCTCGGTTTCGGCCCTGCGGGCTTCGGCCGCCGCGAGCGCCAGAGCCTCGCGCCGTTCCGTGGACGGCTCCTCTTCCGCGGGTGCATCGCCCGCTGCGGCTAACCGTGCGGCAGCCGCAGCCAGCGCTTCCTGTTCCGCGGCAAGATTGGTTTCGGCCGCGCTGACCAGCCGCTGCAGCCGTTCTGACTCGCCTACGGCCGAGCGCAAAGCGGAGCCCAGCGTTCCGAGCCGCTCGGCGACGGCGGCCAGGCGCGCATCGGATTCATGCAGCGCCGCCAGCGCGGCATCGGACCGGGCCTGGGCCGCATCACGGCCGGCCACGGCTCCGGCGAGGGCAAAACCCGCCTGTTCGGACCGGGCAGCGGCAGCGCGGATCCGGTCCTCGGTTTCCTCCACCGCCGCCTGCAGCTCAATCAGGCCGGGCGCGGAGGCCGAGCCGCCGCGCCCGGCATAAGCGGAAAGAACCTCACCCTCCATCGTGACGGCCTTCAGCTCCGGCCGGCCGGAAAGAATATCGGCGGCAGCGGCCAGGGACTCCACAATGACGACGCCGTCCAGCAGCTGCGCCAGCGTGTGCCGCAGCTGCTCCGGTGCCTGCACAGCGTTCACCGCCCAGAAGGCGCCATCCGCCGGGGCTGGCCGGCTGGCTTTCTGCACTTGCTGTGCTTCGCCCCCATCCTCGGGCGCCCCCGGCCGGCCGGCGGCCAGCACCAGATCCACCTGCCCGCCGTCGGCATCTCGCAGATGGGTCAGGGCACGCACGGCGGCACCGGTGTCGGCCACCGCAACTGCCGCTGCCGCCGAGCCCAGGGCCGCGGTGATGGCACGTTCGCAGCCGGGACGGACGGTGAGCAGCTGCGCGAAGGGTTCCAGCACGCCGTCAATCCCGGAGTCCAGCAGCAGCGCGGTCCCGTCCCGGCGGTCCAGCCCCACCCGCAGGGCATCCCGGCGTGCTGTCAGGGTCTCGCGTTCACGTTCGGCGTCCTGCTTGGTGCGGCGCAGCTCCTCCACGGCGGCCGAGGCCGCATTAAGTTCGGCGATGGCCTCCTCGTACTCGGCGTCGAGCCCTTCTTCGCCTTCCTCGACACCAGCGGCGGAGTTCTCCAGGGCGGTGAACTCCTGCTGTGCCTTCCGGCGCCGTTCCTCGCCCTCGGTGATGGACGCGCGCAGCCGGCCCAGCTCCGCCTCGGCCGCATCCACCCGCGACCGCGCTGCACCCACCGCGCCGGATAAACGGGCCAACCCCTCACGCCGGTCCGCTGCGGCGCGCAGCACGGCGGCCAGACGCTGCTCTTCCGCGGCGGCTTCGGCCTCCGCGGCAGCCCGGATTTCCTCAGCGTCCTCCAGCGCACCGCGGCGTTCATCGATGGACTCCACCAGCGCCGCAGCCTCGGCCCGGACCCGCCCGGCCTGTGCCTGCAGCCGTTCGGGATCCGCGCCGGTGTCCTCACGGTGCTCGGAGGAGCCCAGCAGCCGCCGCCGTTCCTCTGCCAGCGCCGCCAGGGACAGGTACCGCTCCTGCAGCGAGGACAGCGAATACCAGGTGTCGCGTGCAGCGTTCACCCGCGGCGTGGCCTGCGCGGCCAGCCCTTCAAGCTCGGTCTGGCGGGCGCGGGCGGCGGCCAGCGCAGCGGCAGCCGTGTCCCGCCGGGCCAGCAGCGCCGTTTCTTCGGCAGCGTCCCGGGCCAGGGCGCCGGTGAGGGTCACCAGGTCATCGGCCAGCAGCCGGGCGCGGGCATCGCGGGCGTCCTGCTGGACGGTGCGGGCCCGGCGTGCGACGGCGGCCTGCTTGCCCAGCGGTCCGAGCTGGCGGCGCAGTTCCGAGGTGAGGTCGGTCAGCCGGGCCAGATTGGCCTGCATCGCGTCGAGCTTGCGCACGGTTTTTTCCCGGCGGCGGCGGTGCTTGAGGATCCCGGCGGCCTCCTCGATGAAGCCGCGGCGCTCGTCGGCCCCGGCGTGCAGAATGCGGTCCAGCTGCCCCTGCCCTACTATGACATGCATCTCACGGCCCAGACCGGAATCGGACAGCAGTTCCTGGATGTCCAGGAGCCGGGCGGGGGAACCGTTAATGGCGTACTCGGAGCCCCCGGCGCGGAACAGAGTGCGTGAAATGGTCACTTCGGAGTATTCGATCGGCAGGGCGCCGTCGGCGTTGTCGATGGTCAGTGACACTTGGGCGCGGCCGAGCGCCGGGCGCCCGCTGGTCCCGGCGAAAATGACGTCCTCCATTTTCCCGCCGCGCAGCGTTTTGGCGCCCTGCTCCCCCATAACCCAGGCCAGAGCGTCCACCACATTCGACTTTCCGGACCCGTTGGGTCCCACCACCGCGGTGACACCGGGTTCGAACTCGAACGTGGTGGCTGATGCGAAGGATTTAAATCCACGCATCGTCAGCGTCTTCAAATGCACGGGGGCCAATCTTTCCTGCAGGCGGGTGATTCCTTAAATCTACTTGGTGCCTGAGACTTAACTGCAGTACTCGCAGAGCGTAATCAGGACCCCCACGTCCCTCGCGCCCCAGAGGGAACGTAGGATTCTCTAAGGAACAAGTGAATCAGGATGTGGATGCGGGCTGCCCCCAGCCAGCCACGGGATCACTTCAGCAGGAGACAAGGCAGGCATTTTGACCGGGAACTTCAACTTCCAGCATAAAAACACGGCTCTTCTCAGCGTCACCAGCGTTGAAGCACCGGTAGTTATGACCTCAGCTGAATTCGACGAACGGCTCGCGCCGTCCCTGAAACGGCTCCGGCTCTCCAAGCGGCTACTGGAACGGGTTGCGGGGGTGAGCGAGCGGCGATGGTGGTCGCCGGGCACTGACTTCGACGACGCCGCCATCGAGGCCGGCGCGAAGGCCATCGCCGAGGCCGGCGTCGAGCCATCCGAGATCGGACTGCTGATCAACACCTCGGTGACCCGGCGCAACCTTGAGCCCTCGGTTGCCGTCAAGATCCACAACGCCCTGGGCCTGCCGTCCTCCGCTTTGAACTTCGACTTGGCCAATGCGTGCCTCGGATTTGTCAACGGCATGACCCTGGCCGCGAACATGATCGAATCCGGGCAGATCAAGTACGCCCTGATCGTGGCGGGCGAGGATGCCCAGGGCACGCAGGAGGCCACGTTCGCGCGCCTGAACCGCCCCGATTCCACCCGCGATGACTACCTGCGCGAGTTCGCCACCCTGACCCTGGGCTCCGGCGCCGCAGCAGCCGTCATCGGCCGCGCCGACGAGAATCCGGGCTCCCACCGCATCATGGGCGGCGTGTCCCGTGCGGGCACCGAGCACCATGAACTGTGCGTCGGCGGCGTCGACGGCATGTACACGGACACCAAGGGACTGCTCGACGGCGGCCTGGAGCTGGTGGTCAAGGCCTGGGACGAGGCGCACGAGAAGGGCTGGAACTGGCGTTCCATGGACCGCTACGTCACCCATCAGGTCTCCAATTCCTACACCAACGCCATCATCAAGGCCGTGGACCTGGTCCGGGACCGGGTGCCCATCACCTTCCCGCGCTGGGGCAACGTGGGACCGGCGTCGCTGCCGATGACCCTGGCCCAGGAATCGCGCACGCTGAACCCCGGCGACCGCGTCCTGTGCATGGGCGTGGGATCGGGACTGAACACCATGATGATGGAGATTGCCTGGTGACCGAGCTGTGGCCCGGTGTGCCCGAATCCTGGTCCTCCTTTGTTCAGGCTCCTTCGACGGCGGCGGTGGACCGTCCCGGAACCGTCCACAAGTGGCACATCCTCGACAACGGCCCGGACCTTGAAGCCCGCGGCGTCGAGCCAGCCGGCACCCTGCTCTGCGTGCACGGCAATCCCACCTGGTCCTATCTGTGGCGGACCCTGCTCGCCGCTGGCTCCGCTGCCGAGCAGCCCTGGCGCGTGATCGCCGTCGACCAGCTGGACATGGGCTTCTCCGCCCGCACCGGCGCCTTCCGCCGCCTCGAGGACCGCATCACCGATCTTGGTGACCTGACCCAGGCCATGGGCCTGACCGGCAAGGTCGTCACGGTGGGGCATGACTGGGGAGGCATCATTTCGCTCGGCTGGGCGCTGAAGCACCGCAGCCAGCTCGCCGGCGTCGTCCTGACCAACACGGCAGTGCATCCGGCCGGCTTCAACCTTCCGCCGGCACTGCAGCTGGCGCTGCATCCGGCCGTTCACCGCTGGGGCACGCAGGCCACCGATACGTTTATCCGCGTCACCCATTCCCTGGCGCAGCCCGCGCTGGCCAAGGATGTGCGGGCCGCCTTCTCGGTCCCTTACCGCGGCGCCGCCCGCCGGGAGGGTGTCGCCAACTTTGTCGCGGACATCCCCGCCGAGCCCACCCATCCGAGCTGGCGGACCCTGAACCGCGTGGCCGAGGGCATCCGGCGGCTGGATGTCCCCGCACTCATGCTCTGGGGACCCAAGGATCCGGTGTTCTCCGACCGCTATCTGCGGGACCTGATGGACCGCCTTCCGCAGGCTGACGTGCACCGCTTCGAAGGTGCCAGCCACCTGCTGCCCGAAGACGTGGACATCACCGCTCCCGTCTTCGACTGGCTGCGCCGCGGCCCGCACACCGAGAATGCGGAACTGCGCAGCCGCGCCGCCGCCGGACTGTCGGTCTTCCGGCCCATGCTGGCCGAACTGGACGAGCGCGACGGCGACAGCTCCCCCGCCGTCGTCGACATGGCACCGCTGGGCGCGCCGGCTGGTAGTGCTCCCGCCACACTGTCCTGGACTGAGCTCGCCAGCCGCGTCAACCGGCTGGCCGCCGGACTGTCTGCCGCCGGCGTGCGCCCCGGGGACCGTGTGAACCTGCTCGTGCCCCCCGGCATCGAACTGACCTCGCTGATTTACGCGTGCCTGCGGCTGGGCGCCGTGATTGTGGTGGCCGACGCCGGACTGGGCACCAAGGGAATGAGCCGTGCCATCAAGGGAGCCGGACCCAAGTTCATCATCGGCATTGAACGTGCGCTGACCGGTGCGCGGATCTTCGGCTGGCCGGGCATCCGGATCAGCGCGCAGACCCTTCCGCCGGCCAAGGCGCGGCTGCTGGGCGTCAAGCACTCAGTGCCCGAGCTGATAACCGCCGGAGAAAACGCAGAGGTGCCGTGGCAGCGGGAGGACCCCGACGCCGACGCCGCCGTGCTTTTCACCTCCGGCTCCACCGGACCGGCCAAGGGCGTTGTCTACACCCACCGCCAGCTCACCGCCATGCGCGATGCGCTCAAGAACACGTACAACCTGCAGGCCGGCACGTCGCTGGTGGCCGGGTTCGCCCCGTTTGCGCTGCTCGGACCGGCACTGGGCGCCACCTCCGTCACGCCGGACATGGACGTGACCTCGCCGCGCACCCTGACAGCCGCGGCGCTGGCCGATGCTGCAGCCGCCGTCGGCGCCACCACGGTGTTTGCCTCTC
Source organism: Arthrobacter citreus (assembly GCF_038405225.1). Lineage (NCBI taxonomy): Bacteria > Bacillati > Actinomycetota > Actinomycetes > Micrococcales > Micrococcaceae > Arthrobacter > Arthrobacter citreus. The sequence continues at coordinate 813,973 of NZ_CP151657.1, read as the reverse complement.
CCGCGGCCCTGGTGAATGTGCTGGCCTCGTCCGCGGATCTCGGACCGGACCAGCGCAAGGCCCTGGCCCGGGTGGAGTTGCTGCTTTCGGCCGGAGCGCCGATCCCGGAACCGCTGCTGGCCCGGGTATCGGCTCTGGCGCCCAACGCGGAGCTGCACACTCCCTATGGGATGACCGAGGCCCTGCCCATCACCGACATCAGTCTTGACGGGATCCGCGCTGCGGGAGCCGGCAACGGGGTCTGTGTCGGCACGCCCGTATCGGGAGCCCTGGTGGCGATTGCCGCGCTGGGCCCGGACGGCAGCGTTGGGGACACCGCGCTGGACACGCCCGGCGTTACCGGCGAAATCCTGGTCTCCGCCCCGCACGTCAAGGACCGCTACGACCGGCTGTGGATCACCGAAGCCAAGAGCTCGTCATTGCCGGGCTGGCACCGCACCGGCGACGTCGGACACCTCGACGAGGAGGGCAGGCTGTGGGTTGAAGGCCGGCTCGGGCACATCCTCACCACTCCCGACGGAGTGGTGACCCCGGTGGCCGGTGAGCAGGCCGCGGAGTCCGTGGCCGGCGTCGGGCGCGCCGCCGTTGTGGGCGTGGGCCCGGCCGGAACCCAGGTTCCGGTGGCCGTGCTGGAACTGCAGGATCCGGTGCGCCGTGCCGGCACCGCATCGCCGGAGCTGACCGCCGCCGTGCGCACCGCGGTCTCCGCCGGAGCCGGACTGGATCTGGCCGCCGTGCTGGTCCTGCCCGCCATGCCCACCGACATCCGGCACAACTCCAAGATCGACCGCGCTGCCCTGGCGGGCTGGGCCGAGCAGATGCTGGCCGGCCGGCGGGCGCCGGTTCCCGGGACGGGCGGACGCAAATGAGCCCGGCAGACGGATCCCGGCCTGCGGAAGTGCCTGGGCTGAGCTCGGTTGAAGAGCCGCGCCGGGTCCTGGTGACCGGTGCCAGCGGGCTGCTCGGCGGAGCTGTTGCACAGCTGCTGGCCGATAAAGGCCACAAGGTGCGCACCCTGCAGCGCACCCCCATGCCGCCGTCGTCCTCCGCGTCGCTGCCGGGAAAGCTGGCGGCCGCTGGTTCGGCGTTCGAGTCCATCGCAGGCTCCGTCTCCGATCCCGCGGCCGGCGCCCGGGCGGTCGAGGGGATGGACGCCGTCGTGCACCTGGCGGCAAAGGTCTCCTTCACCGGCCAGTGGCAGGAGTTTGTTGACACCAACATCACCGGAACCCGGACCCTGCTCGACGCGGCGAAGGCAGCCGGGGTGCGGGACTTCGTGTTTGTGTCCTCGCCGTCGGTGGCGCACTTTGGCGAGCCGATCGCCGGAGCTGACGCCGGCACCGCTGATCCGGACCGTGCCCGCGGTTTCTACGCCCGGTCCAAGGCTGCCGCAGAGCTGCTGGCCCTCGCCGAGGACTCCCCCGTTTTCCGGGTGGGTGCCATCCGTCCGCATATTGTCTGGGGCCCGGGCGACACGCAGCTGGTGGAGCGCGTGATCGACCGCGCCCGCGCCGGCCGGCTGCCGCTGCTGGACGGCGGCACGGCGCTGATTGACACCACGTACATCAGCAACGCCGCGGCCGCTATTGTCCGCGGGCTGGAGCGGATGGACCATGCCCACGGGCAGGCGCTGGTGGTGACCAACGGGCAGCCGCGTCCGGTGGGTGAGCTGATTGCCGGTATCTGCGCCGCCGCCGGGGTTTCCGCTCCCGCCTGGAGCGTTCCGGGCTGGCTGGCCCGCGGAGCCGGATCCGTCATCGAGCGGGCCTGGCTGTCCGCCGGTACACGCGGCCTGGTGCACGACGAGCCGCCGATGACCCGGTTCCTGGCCGAGCAGCTGTCCACCTCGCACTGGTTTGACCAGCGCCGCACCCGCGAGGTGCTGGACTGGACGCCCGCGGTTACGGTGGAGGATGGCATGCGCCGGCTCGCAGCGCACTACGGCGGCAGCGCGGCCTAGCCCCTCGTGCCGGGCCCAGCCCTGCGTGCCGGACCTTCTTCGTTACCCGTCGATTTACTGCAGAGGAACTTCATGGACAGCGTCAAGGCAACCGAAAACTGGCCGGTCGAGAACGCCTCGGCCGCCGTCGTGCTGGCGGACGGCACCGTGGCCGGCACATCCCGCGACGTCGAGCGGCGGTTTCCGCTGGCATCGGTGACCAAGCTCCTGACCGCTTACAGCATGCTGGTGGCGCTGGATGAAGGGGCGCTGGAACTGGACCAGCCCGCCGGGCCGGAAGGCTCCACAGTGCGGCATCTGCTGGCACACAGCGGAGGCTACGACTTCGGTGAGCGCACCGTCCGGTATGAGCCGGGGACCCGGCGCCTGTATTCCAACGCCGGATTCGAGGTGCTCGGGGAAACCTTGGAGGAGGCCACCGGCATTTCCATGGCCGATTACCTGCGCGAGGGCGTCCTCGCTCCCCTGGGCATGACCTCCACGGCGCTCGAAGGATCCCCCGCCGCAGGTGCTGTCTCCACGGTGGCCGATCTCAGCAGGTTTGCCGCCGAACTGCAGAAACCGGTGCTCACCGCACCGGGTCGCCTGACCGAGGCAACCGCTGTGGTCTTCCCGGGACTGTCCGGTGTGCTGCCTGGCTTTGGCCGGCAGAAGGAGAACGACTGGGGCCTGGGCTTCGAAATCCGCAATTCCAAGTCCCCGCACTGGACCGGAGCCAACAGCTCCCCGCGGACGTTCGGCCATTTCGGCCAGTCCGGGACCTTCCTGTGGGTCGACCCGGAAGCCGGAGCCGCAGCCGTGGCCCTGACGGACCGCGACTTTGGGCCCTGGGCTGCCGAGGTCTGGCCTCCGTTCACCGACGGCGTCCTTGCGGAGCTCGGCCGCTCCTGACGTTGGCTGGCGCCGGGCGGGAATGGGGAAGGCTCGAAGCCGGTGCGCAAGAGCGTCCTCCTGAGGAGATCGGTTCAGAAGATGCCGCCGGGTACAACAGACTCGGCCGTCAGCGCATGGGTTCCCACCGTCTGGGACTCCTGTGGCTGGAGTGACCCCGCTGGTCACAGGAGGGAACATAGGGTGGGAACGCGTGCAGGAAACCGACCGAACTGCCGTAGATGAGACTCAGCCGGCCGGACTAAAAACTCCCTACCAGCGGCCGTTCCGCGGCCGGGGCTGGCATACCGGGCAGCTGTACGAGGAACGGTTCATGAAGGAATCGCGCCGGATCAGGGTGGATAGCCCGAGTGCGGCACACCGCGGACACGGCTCACCCTCGCGCCCGTAGGCGTTCAGGGACCGGGAGAAGTATCCCGAGGCGCCGTTGACGTTGACGTACAGGGAGTCGAAGCTGGTGCCGCCGGCGGCCAGGGCACGGGTCATCACATCTCGGGCGGATTCCACCAGGCGCAGTGCATCGGCACGGCGCATCGTATCGGTGGGCCGGGCAAAGTGCAGTTTCGCGGCCCAGAGGGCTTCGTCGGCGTAAATGTTGCCCACGCCGGAGATCAATCCCTGATCCAGCAGCGCGCGTTTGATGCCGGTCTTGCGCTTGCGCAGCCGGGCATAGAAGTCGTCAAAGGAGAACGCCGGATCCAGGGGGTCCCGGGCAATGTGCGCCGCTTCCTCCGGTATGAGCGGCAGGCCGGTCTCGGACAGCCCGCCGGGAGCGCCGTCGGGAGTGGGCTGCAGATCGGTGAGGAAGACACCGCCGAAAATCCGCTGGTCCACAAACCGCAGCTCAGCCGGCATGGGGGTTCCGTCGCCGGACACTGCGGGGCTGAGGGTGAGCCGGACTTTGAGGTGCTTTTCGTCGGGCAGGTGCGGATCTTCCATCAGCAGCTGCCCGCTCATGCCCAGGTGGGCCATCAGCGCGAGGCGGGGAACGCCGTCGTCGTCCACACGAGAAGGAGATGCGGCGGAAGCCGGCGCGGAACCATGAGAAGCAGCCGCGGCCTCAACCAGCGGCATCCACAGGAACTTGCCGCGGCGCGCGACGTCGGTGACCACGGCGCCCTCAAGGTTGCCGCGGAGGTCTTCGGGTCCGGCCGCGTGGCGGCGCACGGAGCGGGGATCGAGGATTTCGACGCCGGTAATGGTCCGGCCGCGGACCCATGAGGCCAGTCCGCGGCGGACCACTTCCACTTCCGGCAGTTCGGGCACGGGAGCTAGGCTCCGGCAGCCGCGGAGCTGCCGGCGGGACGCACCATCTTCCAGGTGGCGGCGGCAGCTTCCTGCTCCGCTTCCTTCTTGGAGTGTCCGGTCCCGCTGCCGTAGGGCTTGTCGCCGATGTGGAGCACGGCAACAAAGCTGCGGGAATGGTCGGGGCCGGAGCCGGTAACCTTGTACTCGATGTCGCCGAGCTTCTTGGCCGCGGCGATCTCCTGGATGCTGGTCTTCCAGTCGGTGCCGGCGCCCAGGGCATCGGCATTGCGCAGCAGCGGACCGATCAGGCGCATCACCATGGCACGAGCAGTTTCGATCCCGTGGCACAGGTAGACGGCGCCGATCAGGGCTTCGGTGGTGTCCGCCAGGATGGAGGACTTGTCGCGGCCGTTGGTCAATTTCTCGCCCTGGCCCAGCAGGATGTACTGACCCAGTTCGAGGTCGCGGGCTATTCCGGCCAGCGCGCGGGTGCTGACGACGGCGGAGCGGCGCTTGGCCAGCTCGCCCTCGGACAGGTTCGGGTTGTCCCGGTACAGCGCGTCGGTGACGGAAAAGCCCAGGATGGAGTCACCCAGGAACTCGAGGCGTTCGTTCGTGGGGATGCCGCCCTGCTCGTAGGCGTACGAGCGGTGCGTGAGGGCAAGACGAAGCGTCCCGGCGTCGATATCGACACCGAGACGCTTCAGAAGCTCTTCAGTATTCTTCACTTTTTGGTTTGACCCGAAAAGCAGTATTCAGATCCCGGTCCGGCTGGCCGTACCGGGAAAGGAATACTGTTTTAGACGTCCGCTACCTTGCGGCCCTTGTATTCAAGGAACAGCGCGGTACCAGCTGAGTCGGTCACGACCTTGGCCTGGTGAGGCAGGCTGTAGGTAACGCGGCCGTTCTCAACGGTTTTCACCAGGTTGGGGGCAGTTGCCTTCCACTGGGACCGGCGTGCACGCGTATTCGAGCGGGACATTTTCCGCTTGGGAACAGCCACGACTAACTCTCTTCTCTCTCGTCTGACTCTGTACTTGTTGCCGCAGAATTGTCTGCGGCGCTGCCAGCCAGCCCGGAGAGGGCTGCCCAGCGAGGATCCACGCTTTGGTGGTGGTGACCCGGATCCTCCTCAAGGCGCGCTCCGCATTCGGAGCAAAGGCCTTCGCAGTCCTCCCGGCACACCGGCTGGAACGGCAGGGTGGTGACCACTGCGTCCCGCAAAACCGGCTCAAGATCGATGACATCTCGCTCGATCCGGTGTTGCTCTTCTTCCTCTTCTGTTCCGAAAGACTCAGCGTCCTCGTAGTAGAAGAGTTCCTGCACATCGACTTCCTCGTCGTACGCGATGGGCTTCAGGCACCGTCCGCATTCTCCCTGAACAGGAGCGATGACGGTTCCGGATACCAAAATCCCCTCGTGCACGGCTTCGAACCTCAGGTCCAGATCAAGATCCGCACCTTCCGGTACGCCGATAAGCGCAACACCGAAGTCCTTCGGTGCCGGAACATGTTCGTGCATAGTCCGCATAACCCCCGGGCTGCGCCCGAGATCCTTGACACTAATGGCCAAGGGCGACGAACCCGGATTAATCCGCGACTGAACGCTAATGAGAACTCCTGTAGAACATAGACCGACATATCATCTTAGCCTGATACGGCCGATTCTCTCAAACTGCGCCGCACCCCGCCTCAGATCGAGGCATGGCACGGGCTGCTCATTCCAGTTTACAGGCCACAGCGCCGCCGTTTTACATCCCGGCCGTCCCGGCTCGCATCAAGGCGCCGCTCGCATAAACTGTCGGGATGCTTGATTCCCTCCGCACCGTGCCGCACCGCCTGCTGGTCCGGCTTCAGCGTGGAGTGCCGCGCAGTGTCGACGTTGCCGTCACCACCGTCGTCTCAGCTGCCCTCATTTGGCTGTTTACGGCCACCATGCTCTTCTACTATCCGCAGGTGCAGGAACCGGCCAGGGCCGACGCCGTCGTCGTCCTCGCCGGTGCAGCGTCCGAGCGTCTGCCGGTGGGCCGGGACCTGTCCTACCAGGGCTACGCCGGCGACCTGGTGCTGTCCACCACTGACACCCCCGGCAACAGGATCACCGACATGTACTGCGACTACATTTCCAGCCCCACGGTGACCTGCTTCTTTCCGGAACCGCTGACCACCCGCGGCGAGGCGCGCGCCGTCGCCCGACTGGCGGCGGACAACGGCTGGGACAACCTCATTGTGGTGACCTCCCGCTATCACCTGCTGCGCGCTGAAACCAACCTCAGCCAGTGCACGACGGCGGCACTCACCATGGTGCCGTCGGACCCCGACCTTTCCCCCGGGCAGTGGCTGGGGCGGTTCGTCGAGGAGACCGGCGGGCTGGCGGCTGCGGTGCTGCGGCCTGCCTGCGCGAGCCGGATCTAGGAGCGCACGGCTACGGGTTCAGGAGCGCACGGCTACGCCGGATTCAGTAAGCGTTCAAAGGCAGTGGAAACGCGGCCAAAAGCGCGTCCAATGAAACCTTCAGCCGCGGCAGTGTTGCCTTGCGTGCCAACGCCGCAGGATCCATCGCCCGTGCTTCAGCCGCGGTGATGCTGACCGCGGACACCGCTGAGGAGTCCAGGGTGGTGAAGAAGTCCCGGAACTTGAAGGTGTCTCCGGCAATCAGGGCATCCTCGATCCGCATCCACACCCACGGAACTCCGTAGGCCTGCGCCACGATGATGCCGTGCAGGGAACTGGAGATGCAGACCTGGGCAGCGGCAATTTCCCGGACCACCCGTTCCAGCCCCTGCCGGGCATCGATGTTGTGCACCAGGTCCGCGTCCTCCCGCGACGCCAACGGATTCCCGAAGAGGCCGCGGTGGTCGAGGTGCGGCAGAACAGCCACCTTGCCCTGGGACGCCTGGCCATCCGGGACGGACAGGAAGCGCGGCAGCAGCAGGGCGGGGTCTCCGTACACCTCCGGCACGGTCCAGCCCAGCTGCGAGCGCAGCTCGGCGCCGGTAAGTTCCCCGCGGACGGCATGGATCCGGATCCCGGACAGCCCCGCCAGCCGCTTCACGGCGTCGGGTGCCAGCGGCGCCATCAGGCCCGCGCCCCATACCCGGGTTCCGTCCTGCTCCAGCCAGCCGGCGGTCGAACCGACGGCTGCCAGCGGCGGAACGGACAGGTTCCGGCGCCAGCCGTTGACGGGAGTACGGCCGGTGAGCCTGCGCACCAGCCACGGCCCGACGGCGTCGCCGAAGTTCGCGCGCTCGTCCCACCACAGCAGGTTTACGCAGCCTTCGGGAACACCCGATGCCCCTGCAGCGACTGCGGCAGCCGGAGCGAATAACCCGGCCAGCCGCCGTCGGGCCTCCTCCACGGCTGTCCTGCACTGCTCCCCCGACGCGCCATCAGCAACGTAGCCGAGGAGATGACGCTCGGAGTCCTCCGCCGCCGCCGCCTGTTGCGGCTGCTCCGTCCCCGTTCGGACCAGGTCCGCGTGTCCGATCAACGCGCTGCGCAGCAGCACAGCCGCGGGGTCCGTCTCCGGAACGATTCCCCCACCCGCGTCCGCGGCCCTCGCGCACACCGCGCCTGCGGAGCCGTCAGCGGCTGGCACCAGTTCGATCCGGAACCGGTGCCCCTTGATGTCGAGGTCCTGCCCGTACATTTCCCTTTAGGCGCCGTTCCGTTTAGGCACCGTGGTCCTGCTGCAGCCGCCGGAAAGCAGCCAGCGGCACCAGTTCCTTGACGTCGCCGCCGAGCGCCGAGACTTCCTTGATCAGCGTCGAGGACAGGTGGGTGTAGCGGCTCTCGGCGGGCAGGAACACGGTTTCGACGCCGGTGAGGTGGCGGTTCATTACGGCCATGGGCAGTTCGTACTGGTAGTCCTGGACCGAGCGCAGCCCCTTCACAATGGCGTCCACCCCGTGTTCGCGGCAGAAGTCCGCCAGCAGTCCGTCCCCCATCGGAATGACCGAGACCCCGCGCAGCGCGCCCAGGGTTTCGCGGGCCATCGCGAGCCGTTCCGGGCCGGAAAACCGGTACTTCTTGGCGTAGTTGGTGGAGACCGCCACGATCACTTCATCGAACAGGCTGGCTGCACGGGCAATCACCTCCACGTGTCCGTTGTGGAGGGGGTCATAGGAGCCGGGGCATACAGCGCGTCGCATAGGTCGAATCTACCCGAGCAAAGCGGGTAATACTGGAAGGCATGAGCTCTCCACACTCCGCACCGCTGTTACGTTCCGACTCCGCCGCAGGAACCCCGCCCTGGCAGCGCACCGCCGCGGGCGCCAACCTGCTCGGCGCGGACGGAGCGCTGGGGGTGACCATCTTCGAGGAAATCACTGTCCTGTCCGGCCGGCACAACGCCATCAACCTGGGCCAGGGGTTCCCCGACGAGGACGGTCCCGCCGAGGTGATGGAGGCCGCCCGCGCCGCCATCCTCGAGGGCAGGAACCAGTACGCGCCCGGACAGGGCCTGCCGGTGCTGCGCAACGCCGTCGCCGCCCACCAGGAACGCTTCTACGGACTGTCCCTGGATCCGGACACCCAGATCATCATCAGCACCGGAGCCACCGAGGCCATTGCCGCCACCCTGCTGGCCCTGACCGGGCCGGGCGACGAAGTCCTGACCTTCGAACCGTTCTACGACTCCTATGGAGCCATCATCGGCCTCAGCGGAGCAACCCACACCACCGCCCCGCTGAGAGCGCCGGACTTCCAGCCGGATCTGTCCACCCTGGAGGACTCCTTCTCGGAGCGCACCCGCGTGGTGCTGGTCAACAACCCGCACAATCCCACGGGCGCCGTTTTCCCCGCCGAAACGCTGCAGCGGATTGTGGAGCTGGCCGCAAAGTACAACGCGCTCATCGTGACCGACGAAGTGTACGAACACCTCACCTTCGGCCCCCGGCACGTTCCCGTGGCGACCCTGCCGGGCGCTGCAGAGCGTACCCTGACCATTTCCTCCGCCGGCAAAACCTTTTCCTTCACCGGCTGGAAGATCGGCTGGCTGTCGGGACCGGCGGAGCTGGTGGCGGCCGTACGGGCAGTGAAGTCCTTCCTCAGCTACAGCTCCGGAACTCCGTTCCAGGGCGCCATTGCCCTGGGGCTCGGAATGGAGGACGCCTTCTTCACCGGCGCCGCCAAGACCCTGCAGGCCAAGCGCGATGTGCTGAGCGAGGGGCTGCGCGCCGCTGGCCTGACCGTCTTTGAGCCGCAGGGCACCTACTTTGTCAACGCCGACGTCGCACCCCTGGGCATCACCGATGCCACCGCGCTGGCCCGCCGGCTGCCGGAACTGGTGGGTGTGGGCGCCATCCCGGTGGCGGTGTTCTGCCATGAGGAAGGGGCCAAGCGCACCCGGACGCTGCTGCGCTTTGCGTTCTGCAAAAAAACCGAAGTGCTGCAGGAAGCGGCCGAACGTATCTCCAAACTGGGACAGGTGCTCTAATGGCGGCCCACAGTCCCAGGAACGACGGTCGCACACCGTCGCGGCTGCTGCGCGGCATCGGCGCCCACGCCACCATCACCGAGGACGGCTTCAGTCCCGGGGCCTGGGTGCTGAGCATCGGCGGTGCGGAGCAGTCACACGTGAACCTGGCCCATCCGGAGGAGATCTTTTACGAGTATCTGCGCCGGATCGGCAACGTCCTGGACCTGGTGGCCCCGGCGGGGCAGCCGCTGCGCGCCCTGCATCTGGGCGCCGGAGCGCTGACCCTGACCCGGTATCTGCAGGCCACCCGCCCCGGCTCGGAGCAGCACGCGGTGGAACTGGAGCGCGAACTGCTGGACTTTGTCCTGGCGCACCTGCCGCTGCCCGAGGGCACCGTGCTGGAGACCGTTATTGGTGACGCCCGTGATGCCCTTTCGCGCTACGAGCCGGGTTCCTTCGATGCGATTGTGCTCGATGTTTTTGCCGGCGCGGACGCCCCGGAGCACCTGACCACCCCGGAGTTTTACGCCGAGGCCGCCGCGCTGCTGTCCCCCACCGGTGTCCTGCTGGTGAATGTGGGTGACGATCCCGGACTGGCGTTCTGCCGCCGGCAGGTCCGTGCCCTCCAGGAGGGGTTTGCGGGGATTCCGTCAGCCGGTTTCGCGGCGCTGGGACCGAAGTCCATGTTCACCGGCCGCTTCCCGGGCAACATTGTCCTGGCCGCCACGGCGTTCCCCTGGCCTGAGGACTGGACCGAGCAGCTGCTGGCCACTGGTCCGCATCCCGCGGACGTGCTGACCGGCGAGCGCCTGGACGTGTTTGCCTCAGCCGGTTAGACGTCAGCTATCGGAGCGGGCGGAGCGTGGGGAGAGGTTAGGAGCCTGCCGCAGCGGCGTCGTCGTCCGCGGGCTGGGCCGGCTCAGCAAACCACAGCGTGGTCTCGCCGTACTTGCGTTCGCTGAAGCGTTCCATCCCCTCGGGCCACACGGGTTCCGGTGAGCGGGTGGAGCGCTCCAGCACGACGACGGCACCCTCGGCCAGGTGCCGGGGCAGCGCCCGGAGCACGGCGGAGAGGTCTTCCTCGTCCAGGTCGTAGGGCGGATCCAGGAACACCAAATCCCAGGTGACGTCCGCGGGCACGCGCAGCAGGTACGTGTCGGCCTTAGCTCGGTGCACGCTGACCACGGTGCGGCCGGCGGCGTCGTTGATCAGCTTGGCGTTCTGCTTGCAGGTGCCGGCGGCCTTGTCGGCCAGTTCCACCAGGTCCACGGAAACGGCGCCGCGGCTGGCGCTTTCCACGCCGAGGGCACCGGAACCGGCAAAGAGGTCCAGCACCCTGGCGCCGGAGAGGATGTCGTAGGACTCAAGCCGGGAGAACAGCGCTTCCTTCACTCGGTCCGTGGTGGGGCGGGTTCCTGTTCCGGGAACGCTGGTCAGGGAGGTTCCGCCGGCGGTTCCGGCAATGATGCGGCTCATGGTTTTACTTTATCGGGCTTTGGCTGGACATCTTTCCGGCTGTCCCGGAGCAACCAGTGTCCGGCGCAGCCATATTTCCCCGAGTACTGATCCGCTGTTTGCCTGAATCGAGTACGGTCCTGGGTCTCTGGACAATCACGACGATTAGGACGAACCAGCCATGACATATCTCATTGGCTCCCACCATGTGACTCTCTCGGTGGGCGCGGCGCAGGAGGACGTGGACTTCCATACCCGGATCCTCGGCATGCGCTTCATCAAGAAGACCGTCCTTTATGACGGCTCCAAACCCGTGTACCACCTGTACTACTCCAATGCCGACGGAGATCCATCCTCTGTGGTGACCACTTTTCCCTGGGCCCAGCATGGGCTCTTCGGCACGCGCGGAACCAATCAGGCCCGCGAGGTGCTGCTGTCAGTCCCGGACGGGTCTCTGGACTTCTGGGCGCAGCGCCTCAGGGACCACGGGGTGGAAAACGTACAGGTCGAGATCTTCGGGGAGCGCCGCGTGGCATTCCACCACCCCTCCGGACTGGAGTATCAGCTGGTGGGAACTTCACAGGACCCCCGCCGGGGATTCACCGGGCACGGTGTGCCTGCCACGGCCGCGGTCCACGGCATCCACGGAATCGGTATTCATGTGTATGACGCCGACCGGATGGTCGACTTTGGCAATGAGGCATTCTTTGCCCGGGATCAAATCCTGGAGGAGGGCGACCGTGCACGGTTCCAGGTGGGCAAGAGCGATTTCGGCAATTGGATCGAACTCACCGGCAACCGCACCGATCCCCAGGGAACGTGGCGCTACGGCGCCGGGACCTACCACCACTTCGCCTGGAACCTGGACACTCTGCAGAACCAGGAAGAGGCAAAGTTTGAGATAGAGGGCGCCGGCTACACCGACATCTCCGAGCTCAAGGACCGGACCTACTTCAAGTCCCATTACGTGCGCTCACCCGGCGGTGCGCTGTTCGAGCTCGCAGTAACCCACGACGACGGCGGCTGGGACTGTGACGAGTCGCCCGAGGAGCTGGGCCGGGCGTTCATGCTGCCGCCGCAGTTTGAACACGAACGCGAACACATCATGTCCCAACTCGAACCCATCACCACCGACAACGACTGATGCCAGCCAACCCCCATCTGATGCACGAACCCCTCTGGTACGGGACGTCTCTTGAGGATGCGGCCCTGGTCGTTTATGCAGTCCATGGGCGGGGTCAGTCCCCCGCCTTCATGGCACAGGTGGCGGACCGCGTGGACATACCCGAGGTGGCGTGGGCCCTGCCTGCGGCTCGTAACCAGAGCTGGTACCCGGAGAGCTTTCTGGCCCCGATCAAGGAGAATCAACCGGCGCTTGATGACGCGTTGCAAACCGTCCGGACACAGCTGGGTTCCCTGATGGACCACGATGGGCCACCAGTGGTCGTACTGGGATTCTCCCAAGGCGCATGCCTGCTGTCCGAATACCTCCTGCGGGACCAGCCGCACCTGGCCGGGGCTTTCCTCCACACCGGCGGCTACCTCGGCTCGTCCGAACGGGAGTGGGGTCTCTCCTCGCCGTCCCAAGCTTCGTCACCGTCCAATTTGTCTGGACTGACGGTGGAGCTATGCACCGCCCGGGAAGACGCCTGGGTCCCGTTGCACCGCGTTGAAGCAACACAACGCGCGTTCCGTTCCCTCGGGGCGGCGGCCGAGCTGACGGTTTACGACGATTCTGAGCACCACCTCAATGACGATTCCATCCAAAGGATCCGCCGTTACCTCAGGCACCGGACGGTTTTACCCACTGCAAAGCGAGGTGAGCATGGGCCTGACGTTTGAGCATGTCAGCCTTGGACAGCGGGTGCTCTTCGGTTCCGGCATGGCCGCAGAGAACCTGACGGCCGAGGTCGCGAGGTTCAATGCGAAGAGGGTGATGATGATCGCTTCGGGGGCCGGAGCGCAGGTCGCCGCCGACGTTTCCGCCGGAATCGAGGTCGCCGTGAATTACGGCGATGTGGCAGCGCACGTACCGATCGAAAAAGCCGAGAAAGCCAGGGCCACCGCAGCCGACCACCGGATCGACCTCCTGGTGAGCATCGGCGGCGGCTCAACCACCGGGCTGGCCAAAGCCGTGGCCATGACCTCGGGACTGCCGATCATCGCTGTCCCCACCACCTATTCCGGCTCGGAGGCGACGAATGTCTGGGGCCTGACGGAAGCTTCGCGTAAATCCACCGGCGTCGATGACCGGGTCCTGCCGGCGACCGTGATCTACGACGCCGCACTGACGCTATCCCTTCCGGCGGGTCTGTCGGTGGCCTCCGGACTGAACGGCATGGCCCACTGCATCGATTCGATGTGGGCACCCGGAGCGGACCCGATCAACCAGGCTCTGGCAGCGGAGGGCATTCGCGCACTGAACCGTGGTCTGCCCCGGATTTTCAAGGATCCGCAGGACTTGGCAGGCCGGGAACAGGCCCTCTACGGCGCGTACCTCTCGGCTGTCGCCTTCGCCTCCGCCGGTTCCGGAATGCACCATAAAATCTGTCACGTTCTCGGAGGCACCTGGAAGATGCCGCACGCACAGACCCACGCCGCGGTGCTGCCCTATGTGCTCGCCTTCAACGCACCCCAGGCACCGGATGCCGCTGCCCGGATTGCCGACGCCTTCGGTTCCGAAGGCCCCGCGGCCGGCCTGGACCGCCTCCGTACCGCTGTTGACGCGCCCAAAGCCCTCAAGGACTACGGTTTTGCGGAGAAAAACATACCCGAGGCAGTGGAACTGATCCTGCCCGTGATCCCCGCTTCGAATCCGCGGAAGGTCACCTCTTCGAATCTCACCGAGCTTCTCACCGCAGCCTGGGCCGGAACCAACCCGGGCCTTTGAAGGACCGCCCGGCTTCGGACTCAGCCGCGGTCCAGGAAGGCTTCCTTCTCCGGATTCAGGTAGTCCTCGATCGCTTCATTCAGGGCCGGATACTGCTCCAGGTCGGGATCTTCCTCCACCAGGGCGGTGGCGTCGGCGCGGGCCTTCTCGATCAGCGGTTCATCCTGAATGGCACGCAGCAGCTTCAGCGTTGAGCGGCCGCCGGACTGCGAGGCGCCCAGGATGTCGCCTTCGCGCCGCAGCTCCAGGTCCTTCCGGGAGAGCTCGAAGCCGTCGGTGGTCGCCGCCACCGCTTCCAGCCGCTCCCGGCTGGGATGCCCGGGTTCCAGCCGGGTCACCAGCAGGCACGTTCCCGGCAGACCGCCGCGGCCCACGCGTCCGCGCAGCTGGTGCAGCTGGGACATGCCGAACCGGTCCGCGTCCTCGATGATCATCAGGGATGCGTTGTGCACGTCAACTCCCACTTCGATGACCGTGGTGGAGATCAGCAGATCAATATCGCCGCGGTTGAAGGCTGCCATGGTCTCGGTCTTGTCCGCCGGATCCAGCCGCCCGTGCAGAACGCCGATGCGCACGCCGGCGAGCGCCGGGACCTCGGAGAGCTGCTGGTGCATTTCCAGGACGGACGCCAGGTTCAGCTTGTCCGCCTTGCTGCCGGCCCCCGGTCCCTCGTCGAAGAAGGCCATGTCGAAGCCTGGCTCCTCCTCCTTGTCACCGATCTTGGGGCAGACCACGTAGACCTGCCGGCCGGCGTCGATCTCTTCGCGGGCGCGTTCCCAGATGCGGCGGTTCCAGGCCGGCTTTTCCGCCAGCGGCGCCATGTAGGTGGAGATGGGTGCGCGGCCGGCGGGCAGCTCGGAGAGCGTGGAGACGTTGAGGTCACCGAACACGGTCATCGCCACGGTCCGCGGGATGGGGGTGGCGGTCATGACCAGCAGGTGCGGGGTGCTGCGGCCCTTGGTGCGCAGGACATCGCGCTGTTCGACGCCGAAGCGGTGCTGCTCATCCACAACGACGAGTCCCAGGTCAGCAAACTGCACGTTGTCGGAGAGCAGCGCGTGGGTGCCGATGACGATGCCGGCGGCACCGCTGGCGGCGTCCAGCAGGGCGGCGCGGCGCTGCGCGGTGTTCATGGACCCGGTCAGCAGCGTCACCGCAGTGGCGTCGTCGTCGCTGCCCAGCCTTCCGCCCTGGCCCAGCGGTCCCAGGGTGCGGGTGATGGACTCATAGTGCTGGGCGGCGAGGACCTCGGTGGGTGCCAGCAGCGCGGCCTGCCCTCCGGCGTCGATCACCTGGAGCATGGCGCGCAGTGCCACCAGGGTCTTTCCGGAACCCACCTCGCCCTGCAGCAGCCGGTTCATGGGGTGCGGGCGGGCCAGATCCCCGCTCAGTTCTCGGCCGACGTCGAACTGGCCGTTGGTGAGGGTGAACGGCAGGGACGCATCAAAACGGTCCAGCAGGCCGCCGGCACGCGGCGGGCGGGCGGTGGCGTCCTCCTGCGCGGCGACGCTCCGCCGGCGGGCGAGGGCGGTCTGCAGCACCAGGGCCTCCTGGTAGCGGAACCGGTGCCGGGCCTTGTACGCCTCCCCCACTTCGGCCGGCCGGTGGATCTTCTCATAGGCCTCGGCCAGGCCCAGCAGGTGCTCGCGCTCTCGAATGGACTCCGGAATGGGATCGTGGAGTTCCTCGGTCTGCAGGGTGAGCAGCAGCGCGTCCACGGCTTTCTTGATGTCCCAGCTGTTGAGCTTGGTTGTGGCCGGGTAGATGGGGATGGGCCGTTTGGCCTCTTCCTCGTCGTCGGCCTCCTCCGTGAGCACCACGTAGTTGGGGTTGGTCAGCGTCAGGTTGTTGCGGTAAACGCTCACCTTGCCGGAGAACATGGCGCGGGTACCCACGGTCAGTTCCTGCTGGGCCTTCCAGCCGTTGAAGAAGGTCAGGTGAAGCTGGCCCAGGGCGCCGGAATCGTCATCGGTGACGGTGACTTCCAGCAGCATCCCCTTGCGGGTCTGCATCCGCCGGGAGTTGGCGGTCTGCACCCGGGCGATGAGCGTGACGTCCTCGTCGTACGGGATGTCCGCGATGGGGGTCAGTTCGCCGCGTTCCATGTAACGGCGGGGGAAATGGTGCAGCAGGTCACCGACGGTTTTGAGGCCCAGATGCTTGTCGAGCTTGGTGGCGGACGGCTTGCCGATGCGCCGGTCGAGCGGGAAATCGAGTTCCGGGGGAACGTTAGACTTCATGGGCCTCGTGGATTTCACTGTCCTCGATGATTTCGTTTGTTTCGTGGCCGTCGGCGGAGAGTTCCGTGATGGTCAGGTTCATGGGCTCCCCCACGGTGCGCAGCAGGTCGATGGTGGATCCGGCGTCGGGCGTGTGGACGTGCACGCGCCAGCGGTACCCGTCCCCCACCGCGTTGACGGCACTCATGATCACCGAGTCCCCCAGCTCGTCCAGCTGCAGGCGCAGGGTGGCCGCGTCCAGCGGGCTGAGGTTGATGGTGCACATGACCTCCACCCCCTCCATCCGCGGCATGTCGCTGTGGATATGCGGGGCTTGCACGTCGTAACCGTGCAGGCCGTCCAGGAGCTCCTCCTGCAGTTCCTCGCCCAGCGCCGAGGCGCGCAGGGCGTCCAGCACGAGCAGGAAGCCCACGCCGCCGGCGTCGACCACTTTGGCCTGGGTGAGTGCGTCCAGCTGCAGTTCGGTGTGCACGACGGCGGCCAGGCCGGCCTCCATGACGGCGCGCAAGGTGGTGGCCAGACCGGCGTTGGAGTCATCTCCGGCCTGTGCGGCGGGCTCGTCCATGGCGGCGCGGGCGGCTTCCTCCAGTACCGAGAGCATGGTGCCGGGAACCGGATCGCTGAGGACGGACCAGGAGCGCAGCTGGGCACGGTTGAGGGCGGAGGCCAGCAGCGGGGCCGAAAGCCGGGTGCTGCCCTGCAGCGGTTCCGCCATGGCGGTCAGGAAGACGGAGAGCAGGGTGCCGGAGTTTCCCTTGGCGTCCTCCATGGCGGCCCGTCCGGCGATGCCCAGCAGCTCGCCGATGTCCGTGGTCTCGACGTCGGCGATGGCCCGGGAGGCGGAGCGGAGGGTGAGATACAGGTTGGTGCCGGTGTCGCCGTCGGCCACCGGGAAGATGTTGATTGCATTGAGCCGGTCGCTGTGGTTACCCAGAGCGACTTCCGCTTTGCTCAACCATCGCTTCAGCGCTTGTGCGTTCGCGGTGATCTTGGTCTGCAAAGTGAACCCGTTTCCGTGCTGTCGCTGATGTTCGCCAGGCGGCGTCATTGCTTGCCTGCCAGTTTGGACAGTAGGAAGCCTACCGCAGGCACCGTTGCGGTGCCGATAACGATTTGCACAAATGTGGGAAGCTTGAGTCCATGGCGCACAAGCAGTACCCGGACATTGCCGCAGCGAGACACATGAAGGACTCGCTGCCGGAGCCGGAGAAGGAACCCGGTCGCGGAAAGCGTGCCGATGCTTCGGCGCGCCCAGCGAAAGCGGGCCGGAGGCCCCGGCTGGAGAAGGATAAGGCGTACCGGAAAAAGCGCCTGGTGGCGATGGTTTTAACGACTTTGGTGTGCCTGTCGGTGCCCACGCTGATTACCCTTTTGGTGCTCTTCGGCTGAGGCTCGCCGCGAGCTGCTGGGGCCCTCCTGCCGCCAGGGATTTCTAGAGACCAAACCCAATACGATCTAATCCGCTAGACTGGCAGCAAATAACTGTCTTTTGTCAAGCGTATTTGGGGGAATCTCATGCCAGTCATCATGCCTATTTATGGCACCAGACCGGAAGCCATCAAGATGGCTCCGATTGTCGCCGCACTTCAAGAATCGAAGACCTTGGACTGCTTCGTGACGGTGACGGGCCAGCACCGGTCGATGCTGGATCAGGTGAACAGCCTCTTTGACATTGTTCCGGACCACGACCTGAATATTTTCGCCCCGGGACAGACCCTGAACGGGATCCTCACCAAGACCATTGACGGCCTGGACAAGCTCTTCAGCGTCAATAAGCCCGACGCCGTCATCGTCCAGGGTGACACCACCACCTCCACGGCCGGCGCCATTGCGGCGTTCTATCACGGAATTCCGGTTATCCATGTGGAAGCGGGACTGCGAAGCCACGATCTCTTCTCGCCCTTCCCCGAAGAGGCGAACCGCAAGATGACATCGCAGATCGCCAGCCTGCACCTTGCCCCCACAACCACCAGCCGGGACAATCTCCTGGCTGAAAACGTCACTGCTGCGGACATCGTCGTTTCCGGCAACAGCGTCATCGATGCCCTGTTCATGACTGTGGACAAGGTCATCCCGTTCACCGATCCCAAGCTCGAAGAACTTGCCGAGGCCGGTGGTCGCATTCTGCTGTCCACCACCCACCGCCGCGAGAACCAGGGCGAGGCTATGCGCGGCGTCGGCCGGGCCCTCGCGCGCATCGCCGCTGCCGAGCCTGACCTGACCATCGTGCTCCCCCTGCACAAGAACCCCGTGGTGCGGGACGCCGTCATGCCGTTCATCGAAGGCATCGACAACATTGTCGTCACCGAGCCGCTCGCCTACGGCGAGTTCACCCGTATGCTCTCCCTCTCCCACGTGGTCCTGACCGACTCCGGCGGAGTCCAGGAAGAAGCCCCCAGCCTCGGCAAGCCCGTGCTGGTGATGCGCGAGAACACGGAGCGCCCCGAAGCAGTGGTGGCCGGCACGGTGAAGCTGATCGGCACCGACGAGGACCGCATTGTTTCCGAGGTGGACCGGCTGCTCAATGACCAGGCGTACTTCGACTCCATGGCCAACGCAGTGAACCCGTACGGGGACGGCAAGGCTGCCGAGCGGACCGTTGCCGCAATCGAGCAGCTGCTCGGTCTTGGTAAGCGCGTTTCAGATTTCGCTTAGTCCGACTCATTAGGTGATTGCCCACTAGCTGCTGTCATACTCGCTGAGAAGTCCTGCGCTACCGCTAGAACTGGGAGCGCAGGGCCTCATAATCTCAGTGTGGAGCTATACCTTGATTACTGTTGTATAGAACCACGCGAATGGCCGCACTTCACCTTGACGCCGGCGGAATACCTTCATTCTAACGTCACCACCCTGCACCATGGGGAACTCAAAATCCGAACGTTTTGAGTATCCGCGCTTTGCAATTAGTTTTTGCCCTTGGTACAGGTGACACGCAACCTGTTCGCCCTTAGGTTTCCACACATAGACTTCCAGTGGATCACCGGACACCGTGGGAATTCTGAACTGATATGGAAGCACATGTTCGCTTGGAGAACTCGGCGCCTGGCCCGCAATATTCTTTAGATAATGTCGGTAAACAGACCCAATATTACTGTGATCCAAGTCAGGTATTACGGTCGCCGTAATATCGCGGCCGTGCGAACTAGTAAGCATCAGCAGAGGTTCCACGTGCCGTTTAAGGTGATGGTCCTTCGCGCCAACCAGTATCCTAATTGCTGTCCCCGCGGGAGGGTTGCAAATCCTTGATACCACTGCGTCATCCAACCATTTCTTCGCAACCGCATCCTGACCGTTCGCGATAAATTGCAGGACTGCGGGCGCCGCGCCGTGGAGGTAACTCCCAGGAAAAACCTGGGGAGCGCCGACGACTATCTTTCCTACGCCCAAACCTAAGCCATGAAGCATCGCAGCCGTCCCGCCCTTCGATGACCCGCCAAAGACCACACGATCTAAATTGACACCCAACTCCGCAATAATCTGCGATAAAAACTCCTGCACTTCACTGTAAATTGTCGTATCCTTATGATCCGCAAAATAATACGAACCACGCTTGCCAAAGTCGTCCAGCACGAAAAGCCGGTATGCATTCATGTCCTGAAGGGCGGACCGGTAATTGTAAGTGAAGTCGTAGTCACCGCCCAAGGAAGAAAAAACAACAATCAGGTTTCTCCGACCCTTTTCAGTTTTCGGGGCATCCAACAAGTAATTAAGGTGCAGATTGTTTTGCCATGACTTCCATCCGGCTGCTGCATGCCCGACATTTCTATCCACAATTTGAAATTGCGAACTCCGGATACTCAGTCGCGCGTCGATATCCTCGCCCACCATACGGACAGACGGATATGGCTTGCCGCCGTCGTCCTCCAACAAGCGGACTACGGAGGGGACATTCGACTCGATTTCCAGCTCGGCCACTTTAGCGCCCGATTGAGAAAATGCGGCCAAGGACTGCCCGTGCACTTCAAAGCGACTGATTCCTTCGGGGCGCCATTCTGCAGTAACCGTACGAGAAGTTCCTCTTCCGCCCACCACTCGATACATTCGTCGATACTTACTGTTTCGCTTTCCTAAACCGGAAACTCGGAGCCGTTTCCCATTTGATTCGAATGTCACAGCTGAGAATCGGCTACTGGCTGCCGCTTTTTCCCGCTCAGCCAAGCGCACCAGGGGAAGCCTTAACGGCATGTGACCGATCAGGATGCTCGCGAGTGGACCCAGTCTGGCGATACCCCCGGGGAACAGCCGGGCTAGCACACTTCCGCTATCCCTCAGCGCTCCGTCAGCGCTCATGGCGTGGTGTACCACAACAGCATTGAATAGACGGCATAAAGGTGACGGATTTGGGAACGCGTTTTTAGTGTGTTCTTAGACAAGTCATACACATAATTTGGATTTACCGCCTCTTCGAGGTCCGAGATATCTAGGTCACGAAGCAAAGTAGCGAGTCCAGATTGCGCCGCGGCCATCGATTCAATTTGCCAGAAGTTGACCCCGAATTTGCGAGACTGAATTATCTGTTTTTTACGTAGTTCATGATCGATCGTGACCGAGGCTGGTTTAGGGCTGGCGGGTTTGGACACAAACCTTGGAGCAGCACCACTAAAGGATTTGACACTCGGAACGCGGCGGAGATTCGGGTATTCGCCCGTGAAACGGTCACGATCGAAAGGATATGAAATCAAGTCAGGCTGCATCGAGGACATAACGTCGAAGCCTGCTACGTTAGTCTTTCTTGAGTGGATTGGAAGCATCCGCGCCAGGCGGGGGCCGTGCACAGAATAGAGCGGGTCATAACGTCGCCCAACCCGGCTCCACAGAACGGAATTCTGTCCAAAATGGTACCGATTCCGGCCAGTCAGATAGAAGGCGTCACCAAGATAATCATCCTCGTAACCATCATTCTTCAACTCGTTGAGTGCCGCCGCCAGCCGCTCTAAAATTCCTTCACGGGAAGTATCTGTCATCAGCCCGTTTGGCGCCATAGCGGGTGCTCCCCAGAATTTCTCCGCGACAGTGCTGGGGCTGAGCTGATCGACCCTACCGGATATATGGGTCGAGTACACGGACCGGAGAAGGCCGCCATACCCGCCCCCGGCCACCACACCCCCGGAGTATGCCTCGGTTCCCAAAGGGCCAGAACTGGTTAGTCCGGCTGAGTTGACCATGGGAGCTAGAAACTTCTCCTCCACCGAACTCGGAGTGGCAATGCTGAGCCCAGCGTCATGAGTGCGAACGATGCCTAATGAGGCAGCAAGGCCATCAGCAGTGTCGCGGTCCGCAGTGCCAACGGGTCCAGAGCAGAAATAACGGAACTGAGACGGTACGCCAGCATTCATAATGCCGGCCAGTACCAAGCGAGAATCAAACCCCCCGGTGAGATGAGCGATTCTCGTGTCTTCTATGGCTGCAATCGCTTGAACAGTCTCCAGCACGTCCTGCCGATAGTCGTTGAGGACAGCCGAGTAAGACAATCCGGGTTCCAGGTAATCGCTCTTAGCCCGATACGACTGGAGGCTGAGTCCCTCCGGACCTACTGCTGCATAATCCATCATGTGCAGGGTCTCAACACCCTTATAACTGGCAGGTGTGAGACCACCGTTGCCAAGAACGCTGCGCTCCAGCTGGTAGGTCAGGCTTTTACCCGGCTTCATCCCCAGTCCGTCGGCAGCTTCCACTAAACTCTCAAGGTCAGGCGAGACAAAGGTGGTGTCGCCGTACCTGTAAGTGAACACAAGGCAGCCGCCCAAGGGATCTGGCAGGATCAATACTCTCGAGCGAGCATGATCAACTATCACAGTTGAACACGGGTTTTTTGCCCGCTTACCCCACAACTCAATAAACTGGTCAGCGTCACCCATTTTCTCTACTGCGGCCACCACATCTGCAGCGGACAGCAGGGCGCTATTTCCATATATTGCAGTCCCTGTCAGCGAACAGGAGATCCTTCCTTGTTCGGTCTTTCCAGTCGCCAT
Organism: Arthrobacter citreus; assembly: GCF_038405225.1. Taxonomy (NCBI): domain Bacteria; kingdom Bacillati; phylum Actinomycetota; class Actinomycetes; order Micrococcales; family Micrococcaceae; genus Arthrobacter; species Arthrobacter citreus. The sequence continues at coordinate 791,899 of NZ_CP151657.1, read as the reverse complement.
CCTATCGGCGTTAAGTACAACCAAGTTTCGGCTAACGACGAGACTACTTTGACCGTTAGTGGGGATGGTAGGCCCGAAGATCGCCACCGGCGCCAGGGCACGCGAATGACTCACGATTCGATTCCTCGCAATCCCTGGTCCTTTTGTTCCATTCCAAGAACGGCAGCTGTAATCCGTGGTAGAACCGTGGTCGATGAGAAGAAAGTGCCGATGAACTCGCGCGCTTCCGAGGTCTCATCGTCATACTTTGATCCGTCGCCAGTGACACTACGTATCCTTGCGGCCATTTCGTTGAGCGATGCGGAGATCCACGTGGCCGGGTAGATGTGGTCCGATCCCGGCCACCCCATCACCGCCGGAAGGGCCCCATGCGCAGCCCCATCCGCAATCGTTAGATGAAAGGACTCGAAATCGCTGACCGACAGGACAACGCCTATTTTCTCGTACCACTCATCCATATCATTGCCGAACCCGTCAAAAGTCACCGCCCCAACCAGGTTAGGGTCAGCCTGTAGCCGCTCATACTGTTCCTCGTAGTAGGCCATCTCCTCGGGGCGGTGAGCCATCCATGGGTAGTCCTCGGGCCTTTTTCCCTTGATTGAAAGGGTGAAGCGCTGGTCTGCTGCTCTCAGCATGCTCAGTAGATCAAGCGCCCGATCAAGGTGTTTCTGGGCAGGGACGATACCAACCATGCCAAGCCGGAACCGTGCCGAAGTTTCCTTACGCTGCGGGGCTGGCGGCACTTCAACTGAGTTCGGAATCAGAACCAGTTTGTGGCGCGGAATTCCGTGGTCTCTTGCCGCTATGTCCGCGATGTGCCGGCCCACGACCATAATCTGATCAACGCGTGCATGGTTCAGCATCTTGAGGTAAGGGGTGAACAACTCCTGCGAATGAAGCCGCGTCACCAGCCGCTGGTGCGGTTCAACATTATCTGCGTACCAGACGGCGTTTCCCAGGGTCCATTCGCAGAAGATCGTGTCAGCCTCGGCGAGAAGCTTGCGGCTCCGCTCTTCGTCATGCTGCGCGTGCCCGTCCCACTGGTCCACCAGTACCGTGTGGCCCTGGTTTTCCAGCTCGGCCATAATTGCCTGCGCAAACTTCAGGTCGTGCCCGGCGATAAGGACCGTCCGGGCATGAACACCACCGGAGCGTGCCACCTCCGCAATCGCCGACGAGGTGTCAGCGCCGGCGTCGGAGATGCTCCGGCGCATCTGGAGGTGGGCACCCTGACCCACAGCGGCTTCCACCGTGCTTCTGCGGAGAAGAGGCGTACGTGCGTCTGCTGGTCGGGAAATCTGTGCATCTCCCACTACAGCCAACGTCTGCCCCGGTACGTTCAGCTCTTTTTCCGTATATGAGAGCTCGTCCCACGTTCCAAAACGCTCAGCCGTCAGCAAGTCCTCGTATGCGGTTCGGTCGTGAAGATCAGTGAGGTAGGGGCCGATCCAGGAAACTCCGTTGTCGCGCAGGACGTCGGGTGTCAGATCGGAGCGGGATATGCTGACCGTTCCGGCCGGCAGGGTGACTTTTTCCTCGACACTGTTGTAGACAATAACGTTGGGCAGCACTGTCTGCTCATGGACGGTTGCCACCGCGGCCGCTGTCAAAACGTCAGTCTGCAGGGCATAGCCACTAAGCTGGGGGGCTTGCACGGTCAGCCCTGCGGTTCGCAGAACATAGGCAAGTCGATGCGCTGCGGTATGACCGCGGTGCACCAGACGGTAGGCCAGCCAGGCATCATGGATCCGCGCCTTTTCGTCGTTCATCCATCGATCAGCCAGAATGGTGGCTTCGCTTGGAGACTTGACTGTATATACAAGGCCCGCCAGGACATCGTCGACACCGCGTCCCCGCCCGCTGATGATTGTAGAACCAGAGGCGGCTAGCTCGACGACTCGTCGAGAGAACATTGTGGGAGATGCTGCGACGGAGTTCACGTTGATGTGGACGGGATGCGCTTTATAGGCCTCGACCATCTCCAGGTACCCAAGACCGCCAGAGACATAGCGGTTCAGTTGTGCCGGGAACCTGTAGGGACTGTTGGGGTTAAGCAGTTGCCGGTCATAGATGGTGAGGCCGAATGGCTTGACCGCGTCCAGAAGCTGCCCCAGCTCCTGTGATCGTTCCTTGTACCGGTCTCCGTAGAACGTTCCGGCGTACGCCACCGAATGGCTATAAGTTCTGTGTGACGGCAAGGGATTGTGAATTTTGGGCTGAGCGTAGAACGGCAGGGAAGAGATGCTCTTGACGTTTGGACCAGCGACCTTGGCGTAATCATTGATGCAGTCTGCATCGGTAGTGAAGATGTGATCGAAATGCTTGGCACTGTTCTTAAACCGGTTGAAGTGCACCGGGTCTTCCTTATTCCAGAAAATTGTCGGAATTGCCCGCTCTCGGCAGTACGCAAGGATATCTCGCATAATGCTGAATTGCTCATCGCTGTAAAAGCCGACCCGCTGGTTCCATTCGTTGTCGATTCCTTCCCAAGCGGATTCCACCAGCAACGCATCCACTGGGGAGTCTTCCAGTTGATCGCGCCAAGAGCCGGGACGGAGCTCCAACAAATCTGTTTCCGGGCGCAGTCCCTCGGTCGTGAAGGTGTCTGCAATGATCGCCAGCCGTATTTGTCGAAGAGACGGAGCCGCTTGGGCCGAATCGCGGTAGTCCTCGAACACGCTTTCGAAGGCTTCCACGGCTAATTTCCCCGACAGATTCCAGGTACGTTCCTGCACAGCCCATAGCCGTGCACGTCTCCCCAACTCTTTCTGAAGCTCGGAATCATCGAGTAGCCGCAGGATTCCTTCCGCTAAGGAAGCGGGATCCGATGGTTCCACGAGGATGGCCCTGCGTTCATCCTGCCCTGCTAAGTCAATGAGTGGAGCAACCTTGGTGAGGACCAGTGCTTTGGCGCAGGCCATTGCTTCCAAGGGTTTCAGCGGGGAGACGAGCTCCGTGACCGGCAGGCTCAGGCGGGGGCAGGGCATGACATCGAAAATGCTGATGTAGTTGGAGATCTCCTTGGCAGGAACTCGGCCCGTAAAGGTGACAGTTGCTGTGAGCTGGAGGTCCTTTGCCTCGGCTTTTAGGTTGTCGAGCTCAGGGCCGTCTCCCACAAGCACGACTCGGAGGTCCCGGCCTGCGTCGACCATTTTGCGTGTTGCCTTTAGAAGGTCGGAAAGCCCCTCGTAATGGACAAGGCTTCCTGCATACCCGATCACCGGTACGTCGGCAGGAAGGTTCAGCTTTTCCCGCAGGGGAAGGTACGGCGGCATGGGGGTGAACTCAGTGGTGTCCACGGCGTTAGGCAGGAGACTGATTTTCGATGCTTCCACTCCCCTGCGGACGAGTTCGTCCCTGATCTGGGCAGTAATAGCAAACACATGATCAGCATGTTGCGCAACAAGAGTCTCCATGCGTTCGGAGAACTTGTAACGCTCGGAATCTTCCCACCCGGGGCGTCCCGATGCTCCGGTGACTTCCCAGAGTCCGCGGACCTCATAAGTGAAAGGGATACCCAAACGGCGTGACGCTATCAAAGCGGGAAGCGCAGTCACGTAATTGGATGCTGAGTGAATAAGTGACGCCCGCTGCCGCTGTGCCTCACGCACGTAAGTGTCGATGGAGGCAAGCAGGTAGTGGTCAAGCCTGTCATCAGTCCAGCTCAGGCAGGGGTTGTACACATGCTCCACGCCGTTAATGACCTTTGTGAACCGCCCTGCTGGGGGTTTATTCACATCCACCTTGACGTCCCACGGATATCCCGGACGGGCCATGGTTACCACATCGTTCCCCCGGCCCGTCAGGCCTCGGATGACGCCGGCCGTCCTCGTCGAATACCCGTTGCTGTTGAAGTGGCCGGTGCTGTGGGCACAGTAAAGCACCCGGTTCCTCTCCACCTGGTACCCGGCGTTTGGCTGCCGGGGCGGGATCTGGGGCTCATTCTGAAGGAGCTCGTCGAAGCCCAGAATGACCCGCACCAGCCTTGCATCCTTAACAGAAAGCCCGGTCAGTTTTTCGTAGTGGGCTCGGACTACCGCAGCCGGTTCTGAAATTTGTCCGAGAACGAAGTAGGAGTGGTTAACAAACCGGAGGATGCTCTCCGGCGTGCCGTCAATATCGGCTGCCTCGCGATACGTTTTGTTGAGCGCTACAGGATCTACTGTCGGCGCAGCCGCGTCCAGGTCCGCAGTGAAGACGTCCCGACCTTGCTGTGCTTCAGTGGCCCCCTTAACGCTCCCCGTCGACGATGCCGGAGGCATCGCCGAAGCTCGGCGTATGGCTTTCACGACGAATCGCGCAGGCAGAGTAACGGCACGACCAGCTTTGACGCTCGTGGAGTTCCGGAGTGCCGTCAGTGTTTTTTTGAGTTTCAGGTTTTCGGCGCGAATCTTATTCTCACGCGCTTCAAGAGCAGCCAGTTGCTTTTTACTCTTCGCGAGCTCACTTCGAAGCTGAACAACTTGTTGGGACTCACGCCTGCTTCGAATCAGCAGGTGTTCGTAGTTGCTGACCAGCTGGTCGAAGTTTGGCATGTATTTCGCCCGCTGGGCTTCCTTCGCCGGGGAGAAGGTCTGCTGTTCATCCTGGTGCTTCATTATTTACCCTGCCGTTACTCTGCCTGCTTGGACTGACTGCTCTTAGCGCCAGATGCCGCGTGTGTCGATGACCTTCTTGTCTCGCAGCAGGTCAGTGTCCAGCTGCTTGAACGAGTCATGGTCTACGAGCAGAAGAACGACGTCAGCGGCCGCAATTGCATCCTCTGTGGAAAGAAGCTCAATAGCTCCACCTTGCGTGAGTGCCGGAGGGAGATGGTCGACATGGGGTTCTGCAACAAGAACGCGAACACCTTCCATCTGCGCCAGATCGTGGACAATGGCGATGGCCGGCGACTCGCGCAGGTCGTCAATATTCGCTTTGAAGGCTAAACCGAGTGCGGCAACCGTTGGAGTTGCCTTCTCGGTGGGCATGTTTTTCCGCACCTGGTCCAGAACCCACTGTGGCTTTGCATCGTTGGATTCCCGTGCCTGCCGGATGAGCTTCGCTTCTTCGGGAGCGCTGGCCACGATGAACCATGGGTCCACGGCGATGCAGTGTCCGCCTACCCCGGGGCCAGGCTGCAGGATGTTGACGCGTGGATGGTGGTTGGCCAGCTCGATGAGTTCCCAGACATCGATGTCCAATTTTTCACTGATGATCGAAAGCTCGTTGGCGAATGCGATGTTAACGTCCCGGAAGGAGTTTTCCACAAGCTTGGCCATTTCGGCTGTTACGGAGTCCGTCAAGTGCATGTCGCCCTGGCAGAAGGACAGGTAGAGATCACGAGCCATTTCTGCTGCGGCGCGGGTCAGCCCGCCAATGATGCGGTCATTAGTCACGAGCTCGATCATGACCCGCCCGGGGAGGACACGTTCGGGGCAGTGCGCCACATGGATGACCGGCGCATCTGAGGCCGGGTCCAAAGAGAGGTCAGGCCGCAGCGAGATGAGGTACTCACCTAGGTGCTTGGTAGCTCCGGGAGGCGAGGTTGATTCGAGAATAATCAGTTCGTCGCCGGTCAGCTGCGGGGCGATATTCCGGGCTGCCGCCTCGATGTAGGAGAGGTCTGCGCTTCTGTCTGATTTGAAGGGTGTTGGTACTGCCACGATATAGGCGTCCGCCGCAGGGGTGTCCAGCGTTGCCTTGAGTTTGCCTTGGCTGACCGCCCCGGCCACCTGCGTAGCCAGATCGGGTTCCACGAAGGGCACTTCTCCGCGGTTGATGGCCTCGACGGAGGATGCCTTAACATCCACGCCTATCACGTTGATTCCGTTGGATGCCAGCACAGCCGCTGTGGGCAGGCCTATATATCCCAGGCCAATGACGGCCACTGTCTCGATGGTGCGCATGTGGTTTTCCCCTATATAGCTACGTGTTCACCCGGTGACCCGAAGAACACGACCTTTCCCGACGCCGTTATTTTTGCATCGGGGATTTTCCATGTGTGATCCGCGTTGCCGCGGTACTGAAAGTAATTGAAGCGGTCGCCCGAATAGATTCGGCCGCCACCGCTCTTAACGTCGCGAAGGAAAGCGGTGTCTTCCCCGAGCGAGAGTCCCTGAAATTGTACATTCTCAAAAACACTTCTGCGGGCTGTAATGGTGGGCCCCATCACGGCGCTCGTGAACCGGTGCTCGCGGTCGGCGTATCGCAGGACAGTAACATCGGATTCTGCGACAAAAACGTAGTGAGCCTGTTTACCGACCACGTCTGCCTTAGAAAAAGCCAACGCATGAACCATATCGATCATGTAGTTGGGCGCATAAAAATCGTCGTCATCCATTTTGGAAAGCACCGACCCCGACGATGCCTTGACGCAGTCGTTAAGGCAGTCGCCAAGAGTCACGCTTCGCGGGCGCTCCAATACGGCGACATTCTCCACCCCGAACTCGCGTTGCAGGTCCCGTACCTCGTGCGCCGGCAGATGGAACCCATGCGTAGCCAGAATCAGTTCGGTCTCGACACGGGCTAGGTTGGCTACAGATTGGAAAACGCTGCGAATCTGGTGCGGTCGGATCGTGGAAACGAGCAGCGAAACATCCGGCACCGCGACCGGAATCGTGCTGCTTGGTAAGACCGATGAGATGACCTGTTCCGCTCTATGCGCATAGGTGTGATCAGACCAGATGCGCCGCTGTGCTTTGTGGAGCTGACGGTCCGACAGCTCAGGATTACGGATTAACGAATCAATCACCTGTTCAGCGTCTTCAGCCGTTTGCACGATAAACTGCTCGTCTGCCGCCCATGTCTGGCCCAAAGCGACGCTTGGTGTGCTGACGACTGAGGTGCCAGCAGCGGAGATCTCGAAGATTCGCCTGGCACACATCGTCGGCGAATTCACTACGGAGTTGACATTGAGGAAGACTTTGAAGGCCTTATATGCGGTCAGCATCTCGGGGTAGGAGAGTGAGCCCCTAACGAACTTCGTCAAGTCACTGGGAAAGCGGTAGTCCGCGCTCTTTTCTGCATGACGGGAGAAGATCTCGAGGCCCGCAGCTCCCTTGGCGTCAAGCCGCGTGGCTGCAGCGAGCAACAGGTCGAGTTGCTCCCGCCGTTCAGGAAATTTATGGGCAAAATACATGCCCGCAAAGGCAACGCCGCGTTCGTGCCAGCCGCTCCGGGGGCGGATGGGGTTGTGGAGCGCAGGCTGGGCGGCAAACTGCAGCACGCCTACGTTGTCGTGACCAAGATCATCTTGATAATTTACGAGCCGATCGGAATCGCTGGTGAACACATGATCAAAATGTTTCGCAGCATCCAAGAAATCCTGGTAGTGGGGAGGATCCTCCTTATTCCAGAAAACTGTCGGGATGCCCAACTCCCGGCATGTTTCAAGTAGCTGTAGAAAGTTCTTCTTGGGCCCGGATGCTCCGGTGAGCTCGTATTTCCAGAGACCACCGTTCCCGTTCCACGCCGATTCGACAAAAAGCAAGTCCGGCTTACTGGCTTCAAGCTCAGACGCCCAAGTCTGTGGGTGCAGGGACACTTGATTCCACTCGTGTTGGAAGGCCAAGCTGGAAAATTCATCCAAAATGACTGCGACGGTCAGATCACTCCGTCTGATGTCGTCTACCCCGACGTCGAAGGGTTCAAATGCCAACCGGCTGCCCTTGCCGAGGAACGAGATACGTTGTTTCTTCGCAGCCGCCGAGCTGCCGGAGTCCACCTTGGTTCCGCGATGCTTGCGCAGTTGCTCGAAGCCGCCGTTCCTAAAGTGCCACAGCAGAGTTCGCAGCCGCTGAATATCACGTGTCACGCTGTCCCCTGCTTGCGTCGTCCAGCCACTTTGGGCTGAATATCAACTATCTCGAGATCACGGAGCATCCTGCGACGAATTTTTCCTGCGGCAAACCTGTCTTTCTTAGCAAGCTCCGCGGTGTACTTCCGGTACCAGTTGATCCCTTGCTCTGGTTCCCCGTCGTACAGCAAATCACCTTTGTCCAACCAGACGAGGCGCGTGCACAAATCCCGGATGGTATTGAGGCTGTGGCTGACAAGGAAAACGCATCCTGCTTGTGCCCGGACTTCATCCATCCGTTTTTTCGTTCGGTCCTTGAATTCATCGTCGCCAGTATTCAGCGCTTCATCAATGATAAGAATCTCCGGGTCAATGGCAGCCGCAATAGCAAATCTTAGACGTGAAGCCATGCCGGATGAATAGGACCGCATCGGAAGATGAATTGATTCTTCCAGCCCGGAAAGCTCAAGAATGGAATCGTACTTTCTTGCGATATCTTGATTGGACATTCCCATCGCCAAGCAGCCGAGCATGATGTTATGCGCGCCGGAGAGGTCAGGAACCAGAGCTGCAGATACGCCCAGCATAATCGGTGTAGACGAAGCATATACCTGCCCTCTAGACGGGTTGATCTTTCCTGATATCAACTTCATCAGGGTGCTCTTGCCAGATCCATTGAGCCCTATTACGCCAATGACCTCCCCGTGCATAGCCACGAGGGAGAGCTCTTTGAGGGCGTAAATTTCCGTCCCGCCCCCCTTTCCAACAAGCCGGGAAATAGCGGGGCGGATACCCTCCTCACCCTTCATTCCTCCGGCAGGAATGGTATATGTCATAGCCACTTTATCGATCACCACTGCTGGCGACCCCGAAGCCAAATTAATCATCGCGCCCATACGTCTCCTCTCCTCTCCAGAAGAAGAACATGCCCACACAGAGAGCGCCGAATGACCATGCCACCAGCCCGGCCCAGTCCTGCCAAACAGGCGCCTGAGCATACAGGAGGCAGTTTCTTACCATCGTAATTATGATGTACATGGGATTCGCTTCGACTACGGCGAGTATTGATGGCCATTTTTCATAGCGCGTTATTGAAAACATGACGCATGAAGCGAACATCCAAAAACGCATACCAAAGGATATTACATGTACAAGATCGTTTAATTTTGCTACAAGCGGTGCAAGTAACAGGCCTACGCCTAGATTAAATACCACCTGCAGAAGGATTACGGGAACAATCAGCACCCACAACCAAGTTATCGACTCAACGGGAGGAATTGTAATTATTAGTACAAGCATCATAATTATAACGGGAATATTTGCGATCAATTCGCGTATATTTACGGCAAGCGCCAGTGTGGCCCGAGGAAAGTTGAATGCCTGAATTACGTTCTGATTTGTTGAAACGATGCGTGCCGTTGCCACTATCGACCGGGTGCTCAGCTGAAAAAGGAAAACCCCAATGATGAGGTATCCCAGAAAATTGTCGATTCCCCTGCTGGAGTTCAGTAGAAGTCCGAAAATCAGGAAGTAGCCCAAACCGTTGAGTAGAGGGTCGAGGAGAAGCCATGCGCTACCCAACCGGTCGCGCCTGTTAGCTGTCTGAACTCGTGCCCTGGCGTCGTATAGAACGAATTGCCGGTAATTCCAGAGAGATACTAAATAGTCGGTGAGCTTTGGTCTGGCCCCGACTCTTGACAGCTCTTTCAAGTCCAGGGCGACTGTCACCTTGTGAGGCAGCTCCACCGTCCCTGATGGCCTGGGTTCCGTCACTGACTTACCTTCAATCGTTCGTACGTTTCTATGACTCGGGCTGCTGTTGCCGCCCACGTTCGCTTGGCTAAAATCCGGCGGCGTCCTGCTTGTCCCATCTGCTGACGCATCTTGGGATTTCCTGCAAGGGACGCGATAGCTAAGGCTAAGCCCCCTCGGTCACCCGCTTTGAACGGGACCCCTTCCGCACCTTCGTCAATGGTTTCCTGAAGTGCGGGCAGATCGCTAAAGACGATGGGGCGGGCTGATGCCAGTGCTTCTACCGGCTTAAGCGGGGTGACCGATCGCGTAACTATGCTGTCTTTTCGTGGGAGAACAAAGATATCCAGGGCTTGGTGATACAGGTGGGCCAGACTCCGGTCCACTCTGCCCGTGAACACTATCCGGTGGCCGAAACCTGATTCCTTAGCCTGCTGCCTCAGGGCATTCTCAGCAGCCCCCGCGCCAACGATAAGGCACTGCAGATCAGTGTCGTCCTTGGCCAAAGACGCAAACGCGGCTATCAAGTCATCGAGGCCCTCATAACCAACCAAGCTGCTCACGGTCCCAACGAAGGTTCCTTCGACCGGCAATCCCAATTGCCGGCGTGCCTGGCGCGAAGAAAGCGGTTCCTTGAGAAAAGCTTCTCCCACAGCGTTCGGCAGGAGGACTATCTCCGATTGTGGAGAACCCAGAGCAATTGCATCCCGCATCGCCGTCCCCAACGTGGCGCACCCATCGGCGCGCTGTGTGGCTTCTGTTTCCCGGGCAACGAATGTCCGGTATCGCTCGCTGTTCCCGGCCTCGGGCCCTCTGGATGATGCCCAGGTGTCGGCAAGCTGTCCGCGAACCTCGTATACCCAGGGAATACCCAGCGCTTCGGCGACGGCGGCCGTCACCAAGGCATTCACGAAGTGGGTGGTGGTGTGCAGCACTGCGGGGCGCAACCTGAGGGCCAGGCGGAGGGTCTCTTCCGCTTGGAGCTGCAGCCGCGCCGTCATGCCCTCAGGCAGTCTGGCCGGAAGGATCCGGTGATAAACGACGTCATCAAGCCGGTCAGTATTCCGAGCCGCCAGTTTGCCCAGCTGAACCGGATAACCGGGACGCGTCACGGCATGCACGTCCCAGCCCAGTTGCCGTTGAGCCTTCAGGATGGAATGGGTGCGCTGAGCATAGCCGCTCCCGGTGTGCGGCAGGGAATTTGTGAGGATGTGCAGTACCGTTTTCGCTGCCGGATCATAGGACTCAACTCGGTCCAGTGTTGGCCGCCATCCGTGAAAGACATCACGTTCGCTTTCCAGCCTGCTACGCATATGACGGGCTCGCCTGCCGGGAACTCCCGCCAAAGCATCAACAGCACCGGACATGTCTCCGTTATGCCAACGGAGCCGCGCAATGGTCGGCGCCGCACCCCGTTCTGTCGTTGCTGTCGCGCACAAGAGTTCGGCTGCCAGGCCCGGGTAGCCTCCTGCAATCGCTACGTCGGCAAGTGCCACACCTGAGCGGGTGCCCGGGGCTTGCTGTGCAGCGCGCAGTTGGGTCTGCAGAACTGTTTGGTCTCCCCCGACCAGGCTCAGGAGGGCGCTGATGTAGGTGCGCTGCGGGAGCATCCGCGACACGGCGCCCAGTTTTGACGTGATCCGCCCCGGCAGTTTTTGTGATGCGAGGACCAGGAGACGGACTGGGTCGTCGGCGAAGTGCCTGGCCGCGGTGGACGCCATGAGAGAGCAGTTGCGTGCCAATTGAAGAGGGTTCACTGGAGGGACTCTTGTTCGCTGACTTTCCTGATGAGTCGGGCGTAGTCAGCCGCAAGTGCGTCGATGTTCACTGTTGCTTCGACCCAGTCCCGGCCGGACGTTCCAGTAAGGAGCAGGCTGCGGTCCTGATGGAGCTGCAGCCACATCGCCGCGATACTCGCCGCGTCCGAAGGAACCACGGTGCCGGCGCCTGAGGCCTCAATGATGTCGCGGGCCTCCCCCAGAACAATTCCGGTAACGTGCCGGCCAACGGCCAGCACCTCGTAGGTCTTGGACGGCACGGTTGTTTCGAAGGATTTCCAGTCGTCGCGCAACGAAACAACGCAGGTATCCGCAGCCCGGTAATGTTCCATCACTTCGGTCCCCAAGGCTGGTTCATGGAAAGTCACTGGAGCGCCAAGCTGTCCGCTCAGTTCCATGAGGGCTCTCCTCTGCACGCCATGACCCACCATGGTGAGATGAACATAGTCCCGGGCAAGCGCGGCTGCACGAATGACAGTTTCAAGGCGTTGACTTTCCCCGTGGTTTCCCAGGTAGAGCACACGGAGCTGGTCCGACTCTGCCGGCGGAGGCGGTAGGAGCTCCCGGACAGCTGTATCCACTCCGTTGCTGATTGTTGCAACGTGCCTCATACCGCGGTCGCGGAGGGTGCGGGCAAATCCTTCCGTCACCGTCACCACAAGATCAGCTTGCTGTTGGATGCCCACGATGACGCGTTCCGCGACGCTCTTGGCACTCCCCTGGACCAAACGCGCATCGCGAGCTATGTCGGGCCAAGCGTCCCTCATATCGACAATGAGGGGAACCCGCCTAACCCTGGCCACAACATACGCTGCACCCAGAATCGGAAGACTGGGTACCGTGACGATCAATGCGTCCGGCCGTCGGACCAGGAGGCCGGCAAGGACGCTGGCCGCAGCGGAAACACAGTGATCGGCCAGCCGGCCAAGTCTAGTAGTCCGATGCCAGAGATACGGGACGCGAATAATGCGTTCGCCGTATTTGCCGCGGTCACTACGAAAAGCACGTCCCGCCACCCTTTTTGGTAACACGCGCCGTCCGTGCGGTGCATGTGCCACAGGGGCTATTACGTCGACTTCCCAATCTGCTTTACGGAAGTTTTTGATGAACTGGGTCCAGCGACGCTGGGGCGGGCTATGCTCCGGCGAATACGAATGCGTGAGCAAGAGTACCCGCACAGTTTTCCCCCCCAAGAATTCGGCGCATACCTACGCCGAGACAAAATTACCTGCCAAGTCTACTCTCGAATTCCTACAACTTGGTCGTAATGTCGGCTGGGGGACGGCGCAGCTTCCGGTAGTAGAGGGCTCCAAGTCCCAGCAGCAGAATTATCACCCCACCGCGAATCACCCAATCAGGCGTGGAAAAGCCCTCGTTTGCTGCGGCTTGTTCGGCGGCAACCGGTGTTCTGCTCGGGCTGGGAGTTGCGGTGGGGGTCGCCGAGGCGCTGGCCGTTGCCGTGGGTGTTGCGGATGGAGTGGCCGACGGCGTCGCCGTTGCCTCAGGGGTCGGAGACGGCGACGGCGAGCTGGGCTCTTCATCTGCCGCCAGCGTAGTCACCAACCCTGTCGTCGGGTCCCACCGAAAGTCCGTGTAGAGCATGCTTCCACCGTCTATGAGATACCCACTTCCGCTCTCGATCAGCCAGCCAGTGCCAGGGTGGATCAGGAAACCCGTGCCGGGATCAATGGTGTAACCGGTGGCCGGGTCAATCGCGGGGGCGGGCGCCGCGGGTGCGGGCGCGGGTGCGGGTGCAGGCTCCGGGGCTGGCGCGGGCTCTGGGGCTGGCGCGGGCTCCGGAGCTGGAGCCGGAGCCGGAGCGGGTTCAGGAGCGGGTGCAGGAGCGGGCTCCGGGACGGGAACTGGGACAGGATCCGACGGAACGGGAGCGGGAGGGGCAGGGGTTTCGGTTCCTGGAGGCGGCGTCTCCACCGCAAATATCGGGCCGGCAGCCACAGATGTGAGGAGAGCTGCGGCCACGGCAGCGGTTCCCGTCCGGCGCACAAGTGCCCGAATATCCACGTTATAGTCCCCCATTGTTAGCAGCCAGGTACTCAGCCATGGCATCGTTGTCGAGCGCCTCAGCGATGTCCGCGATGGCTGTTTCGTCCTTGACCACAATAGACTGTCCGTCGCTTGACGTTCCCGTGCCCAGTGTCGGGAGCGTAAACATCATCAGGTTGTTCCCCCGCAGGCTGCGCAGGGAGAAGGCCAGCTTGCCCGCCGCAACCGCATTCAGGTCCTCGTCCACGCTGAGGTAGGGAGAAATCTCGGAGACGGCTTTGCTGACCTTCACCGGATTCAGGAGCGTTTCCTTGGACAGCACCTCGGAGATCAATCCGCTCAGGAAGATCTGCTGGTTGCGCACCCGCTGGTAGTCGCCGTCGGCAAAGGCATAGCGTTCGCGGACAAAGTTCAGCGCGGAGTCGCCGTCCAGCGACACCACACCAGCCGGGAAATGGTCGTCGGCGATGCTGGAGGAGAAGGCCGCCGGGTTGTTCACCTCCACTCCGCCGAGTGCATCGGTTAGTCCGCTGAATCCTTCAAAGTCCACAATCGCCACATGGTCGATCGGGGCGTCAAGCATGGTCTGGACGGCGCCCACGGCCAGCGGTACTCCCCCCTGGGCCATGGCTGAGTTGATCTTGCCTTCCCCATAGCCGGGAATCTCGGTCCAGGTGTCCCGCATGATCGACATGACGTAGGCGGTGCTTCGGTCGCCGGGGACGTGCAGCAGCATCATGGTGTCTGAGCGGGAGGCCTCGGAGCCGGGGTCGCGGCTGTCGGTGCCAATCAGCAGAATGTTCTGCGAATTGCCCGCTGCCGGGTCCTTGGCGGGGCTGTCCGCCGGAAGCGCGTTCTCGATGGTGGTGGTGCCGCTGTCGAAACTGTGGGCAAGGCTCCACAGATAGCCGCCGGCCACCAGGACTGCGGTGAGCAGGAGCACCAGCAGGACCAGCATGGCGGTGCGGACCGGATGCCGGCGACGCCGGGGCGGCCGTGCCCCCGGTTGCTCGTATCCGTCGATGTACTGCGTCAAAATACTCCCTTGAAGTAGCCGAGTTATGAGCTTAGCGGCCCCTGCCGTTTTCTCCGATTCAAACCGAACTGCTTTCCACCGATAACCTTGAGGGCATGTTGCTATCCCGCGCTGCCCTTCCGGCAGCGGTTCTCACCCTTGCAGTGGGCCTGACCGCCTGCACTCCCATAGCCGACGTCGAACCCGCCCCGGATGCCGCCAACCCTGACTGTGCCACCGTGATGGTGTCCCTGCCGTCCGAGCTGGCCGGCGAGCAGCAGCGTGAGACGGACAGTCAGTCCTCCTCCGCGTGGGGAGACCCGTCAAAGATCATCCTGCGCTGTGGTGTTCCCGTGCCGGGACCCACCACTGAGCAGTGTGCAACGGTGAACGGCATCGACTGGATCCTGCGGGAGGATGAGACCGCGTGGACGGCCACCACGTACGGGCGGGAACCCGCCATTGAGGTGATCTTCAGTCCGGAGGAAGTGTCCTCCTCCACACTCCTGGTGCAGTTGGAGAACGCCGTGTCGCGGATCGAGCCGACCCGCGAATGCATCAGCAGCAATGACCTGGAGCTGCCGGCGCAGTAGTGCCGGCAGCTCCCCTGCGCTGAATGCCTGCAGTTAGCGCAGGCCGGTTTTCCGCTCCCGCGCCAGGGAAATCAGTTCATCGATCAGTTCCGTGTACTGCAGGCCGGACTTGGCCCACATCTGCGGGTACATGCTCACCGGCGTGAAGCCGGGCATGGTGTTGATCTCGTTGATGATCAGTTCTCCGGCTGGCGTGTAGAAGAAGTCCACCCGGGACAAACCCTCAGCGCCCACCGCTTCAAAGGCATCGGCGGCCAGTGAACGGACCTGGTTGGAGATCTCCGTCGGCAGGTCAGCCGGGCAGCTCAGCTCGGCGGCGGCGCCGTCAACGTATTTGGCCTCGAAGTCATACCACTCATGCTCACCGTCCTGCACCGCAATTTCGCCCGGGTGGCTGGTGCGGGGATCCGCGGTGCCGCGGCCCTGAAGCACTGCCACTTCGATTTCCCGACCGGTGATGCCGGCTTCCACAATGACCTTGGGATCGTGCAGGCGGGCGGCTTCGATGGCGGCAGCCAACCCGGATGGTCCAGTCACGCGGGTGATGCCCATGGAGGAACCGCCCCGTGCCGGTTTGACGAACAGCGGGTACTCCAGCTTCCCGGCACGTTCCAGGCACTCCCCCTGGTCCTTCTGCCACTGGCGGTCGGTCAAGACCTCGTACGGCCCCACCTTCAGGCCCGCTGCCTCAAACACCACCTTCATGTAGTGCTTGTCCATGCCCACCGCCGAGGCGAGGACACCGGCACCCACGTAGCGGATATCGGCCATCTCCAGCATTCCCTGCAGGGTCCCGTCCTCACCGAAGGGTCCATGCAGAACCGGGAACACGACGTCGACGCGGCCGAGGCTGCGCGGAAGCGTGCCTTCGGAGTGCGCCACGAGATCGGAGCCGGAGCCTTCAGCGGACAGGACCACGCTCTCGATGCCGGGGGTAACCTCCGGCAGGGACTCGGAGCGCAGGGACCATGCGGCCGGATCGGCCGACACCAGGGTCCACTGTCCATTGCGGGTGATGCCCACCGGAACGACGTCGTACTTGGTGCGGTCGATGGCTTCCAGCACGCCGGCGGCGGTGACGCAGCTGACGGCGTGCTCGCTGGAACGTCCGCCAAAAAGCACGGCCACGCGCGGCCGGCGGATGTTGGTTTGGTTGCCGGCGTCACCACCGGGTACGGAAGCGGCGGCATCACCGGGGGTGGAGGCCGAGTCGGGAGTCAGCGGATCAATGGTCACGGAGTGTGCACACCTTCGGATTTCAGTTCACGGGACAGCAGCCGCGGTCCCAGCTCGTCCACAGAAATGACCCCCTGCAGAACGGCAACAACATTTTCGGTAATGGGCATATAAACGCCCAGTTGGGTGGCGCGGTCCAGCACGGCCTGGGCTGACTTGATGCCTTCGGCCGTCTGCTTCATGGAAGCGTTGACTTCCTCCAGCGTCAAGCCCTGGGCCAGCAGTCGTCCGGCGGTGTGGTTGCGGGACAACGGGGAGGAACAGGTGGCAATGAGGTCACCCATCCCGGCCAGGCCGGACATGGTTTCGGCGCTGCCGCCGAGCGCCAGCGCCAGCCGCGTGGTCTCCGCCAGACCGCGGGTCATGACGGAGGCCTTGGTGTTGTCCCCCATGCCTTTGCCTTCGCAGATTCCCACGGCGAGGGCAATGACGTTTTTGACGATTCCGCCAATTTCCGTACCCACTACGTCAGTGTTGGTATAGGGACGGAAATAGGGCGCCGTGCAAGCCCGGGCTATCCAGGCTGCGGTCTCCAGATCCGAGCATGCCACGACCGACGCCGTCGGCTGCCGGGCGGCAATTTCCATCGCCAGATTCGGTCCCGAAATGACGGCTACACGGTCTTCGGGCCAGTGCAGTTCCTCTTCGATAACCTGGCTCATCCGCGAGTCGGTGCCCACTTCCAGACCCTTCATCAGGGATACGACGACCGCGCCTTCCGGAATCAGGTCCCGCACGCTGCGCAGCTGCGCCCGCAGGGTCTGCGCCGGGACGGCCAGCACCACCAGGTCCGCACCGGCCAGCACCTGTGCGGCATCCGCTGACGCGGTGAGGTTTTCCGGCAGGACGGTGTCCTTCAGGTACTGGCTGTTGCGGTGGCTTTCGTTGATTTCCGCGGCGACCTCGGGACGCCGGGACCACACGCGGACGTCGGTGCCTCGTGAGGCGCCGGCGTCGGCCACGATCTTCGCGAAGACGGTTCCCCAGCTGCCTGCCCCCAGGACTGCAACTACTTGCGGGTGCGTTTTTTGCGAGGTCATTTTTTGTCGGTCCCGTCCTGCTTCAATTCTCGGCTCTGTTTCAATTCTCTGCCTGGGTTCTTTTCCAGCCCCGTGTCAAAGTTCCGGCCGATGGCCGTTTGTCCCTTGACCGCCGGGTCCCAGCGCACCGTCGGCGGCTTTTCGTTCCGCAGCTCGGCAACCAGGACGGTCAGGCTGTCCATAATGCGTTCGGTGGCCGTGTCCAGCACCGACTTCGTCATGGGCTGGCCTCGAAGGTCCGACAGGTCCACCGGCTTGCCCACGCGCAGCTGAACTGTTTTCCGCGGAACAAGGTGAAGGCGCTTGCTGTAGCGCGGCAGGACAGCTTCGGCGCCCCAGTGTGCAATCGGCACCACGGGGGCTCCGGTCTGCAGGGCAAGCCGGGCCGCTCCGGTGCGTCCCCGCATGGGCCACAGGTCAGGGTCGCGGGTGAGCGTGCCCTCCGGATAAACAATCAGGGCCCCACCGGCGTCGATCACGGTCCGAGCGCCTTTCAGCGACGCGGAGGCTCCGGCCGTGATCCGTTCCACCGGCACCTGGTTGGTGGCGCGGAGGGCCGGGCCCAGCACCGGCACCTTAAAGAGGGATGCCTTGGCGAGGTAGCGGGGCATGATCTTCTGGTTGTAGAAGAAATGCCCCACCACCACCGGGTCGATCTCCGTCACATGGTTTGGGCAGGCAATGAATCCGGTGTCCCGGGGAAGGTTCTCCAGCCCGTCCCACTGCTTGCGCAGCAGGATGTTCATTACCGGCCGCAGTGTGTTCGCCAGCATGGCGAACGCCACCCGTGACTTGATCGACTCAGGCATCGCGGCCGTTACCTCGTTCCGGCAGGAACGGCGGTGACGTCAAAATCGGCGCCGAGGCCCTCGAGCTTTTCGAGGAAATGCTCATAACCGCGGTTGATCAGTTCAATTCCCGTCACCCGTGAGGTTCCTTCGGCGGCCAGGGCCGCAATCAGGTGGCTGAAGCCGCCGCGCAGGTCCGGGATGTCAATCTCGGCACCCTTCAGATGCGCCGGTCCGGAGATGACCGCCGAATGCAGGAAGTTCCGCTGGCCGAACCGGCACGGCACGCTGCCGAGGCATTCGCGGTGCACCTGGATGTTCGCACCCATGCGGATGAGCGCATCGGTGAAACCAAACCGGTTCTCGTACACGGTTTCGTGCACAATGGACACGCCCTGGGCCTGGGTGAGGGCAACCACCAGGGGCTGCTGCCAGTCGGTCATGAATCCGGGGTGAACATCGGTTTCCAGCACCAGCGGGTTCAGCGCGCCGCCAGGGTGGTAGAAACGGATGCCGCCGTCGTCGACGTCGAACGCTCCGCCGATCTTCCGGTACGTGTTCAGGAAGGCCGTGAGGTCCTGCTGGGAGGCGCCTTCAACATAAATGTCGCCCTTGGTGACCAGCGCAGCGGAGGCCCAGGATGCGGCCTCGTTGCGGTCGGGCAGGGCACGGTGGTTGTATCCGGTCAGCTCGGAGACACCCTCAATGCGGATGACCCGGTCCGTCTGGACCGTGATGATGGCGCCCATTTTCTGGAGTACGGCAATGAGATCGAGGATCTCCGGCTCCACGGCAGCGCCGCGCAGCTCCGTGATGCCCACGGCCTTGACCGCGGTCAGCAGCACCTGCTCTGTGGCGCCAACGCTCGGGTACGGCAGTTCCAGCTTGGCGCCGGTGAGGCCCTTAGGGGCGGAGATGGAGATGCCGCCGGGACGCTTTTCCACGACAGCGCCGAAGTTGCGCAGCATCTGCAGGTGGAAGTCGATCGGCCGGTCGCCGATTTTGCAGCCGCCGAGGTCCGGAATGAACGCTTCGCCAAGGCTGTGCATCAGCGGGCCGCACAGCAGGATGGGGATCCGGGAATCCCCCGCATGGGCGTCAATATCCTTGGACGCCGCGGTCTTGGCGTTCTGGGGATCCATGGTCAGGTCACCGGTTACCGGATCCTTGGTGACTTCAACGCCGTGCAGCTTCAACAGCGATGTGACAACCTCAACGTCCTTGATTTCAGGGACATTGCGGAGCAGTGACGGGCTATTGCCCAGCAGTGCCGCGACCATGGCTTTGGGAACGAGGTTCTTCGCTCCGCGGACGGGGACTTTTCCTGTCAGAGGAACTCCACCACGGATGGTTAGAACGCTACCCATGAACACCTAATTTCTTTTTCTATAATGCCCCAACAGCAAAGAGAGACTGCACTCAAGCATAGGAGCAAGCGTCCGCATACTGAAATATTGGTGCCCCTCCACGGGGCCCCGGCGGCGTGTCCGGAACACGTTCGGCGCCTGCATCCTGCCCCGTCCGCGCCGGTTGCTCCACCGCGTCAGGGGCGCCAAAACGCCGATGGGCCCCCAGAGGGGGCCCATCAATGATACTGAGTGCGGCTCAGGGACGCGAAACCGGCCGGAATCAACAGCCGAGTGCGGGATTTCTGTCTAGGTGCGCGCTGGAAGCGTAGTTGGCTTGAAGGAGGGACGCAGGGATTCAAACTGAGTGATTTCCGACTCGTGCCGCAGCGTGAGCGAAATATCATCCAATCCCTCGAGCAGCCGCCACCGCGTGTATTCGTCAATGGTGAAAGGCGCCGTGACAGTTCCACAAATGACCGTGCGTGATTCCAGGTCCACGGTGACCTCGGTGCCCGGAGCGTTTTCGAGCACTTTCCAGATCAGCTCAATGTCATCCTGGGCGACCTGCGCGGCGACAAGCCCTTGCTTGCCGGAATTGCCCCGGAAAATGTCGGCAAAACGGGAGGAGAGAACGGCACGGAAGCCGTAGTCCTTCAGCGCCCACACTGCGTGCTCCCGGGAGGAGCCCGTGCCGAAGTCCGGGCCGGCCACCAGCACGGATCCGGCGTTATAGGGTTCCTGATTCAGGATGAAGTTCTCGTCCTTGCGCCAGCCGGCAAAGAGGGCATCCTCGAATCCGGTGCGGGTGATCCGCTTGAGGTACACGGCGGGGATGATCTGGTCGGTGTCCACATTGCTCTGGCGCAGCGGAACGCCGATGCCGGTGTGCGTGGTGATCTTTTCCATGGCGGGCTCCTAAACGGCGGGCTTGGCTGATGCGGCGGCGGATTCCACGGCGGATGCTGCGGGCACACCGGATACGCTGTCCAGCGGCTCAAGGTCCGAGGGCGAACTCAGGGTTCCGCGGACCGCGGTGGCCGCGGCAATCACGGGCGATACAAGGTGCGTGCGCCCGCCCTTGCCCTGGCGCCCCTCGAAGTTCCGGTTGGAGGTGGACGCGCAGCGCTCCCCCGGTGACAGCTGGTCCGGGTTCATGCCCAGGCACATGGAGCAGCCGGCGAAGCGCCACTCCGCACCGAAGTCCTTGAACACCTGATCCAACCCTTCGGCTTCGGCCTCCAGCCGGACACGGGCCGATCCCGGCACGACCATCATCCGGATGTCCGGATCCTTCTCCCGGCCGCGGATGATGTCCGCGGCGATGCGCAGGTCCTCGATCCGGCTATTGGTGCACGAGCCCAGGAACACGGTGTCCACACGGATGTCCTTCATGGGCGTACCCGCGGCCAGATCCATGTAGGTCAGCGCACGCTCCGCGGCGGCCTGGGCGTTTTCATCTTCGAAGGATTCCGGGAACGGCACGGAGTCGGACAGCGAAACACCCTGGCCCGGGTTGGTTCCCCAGGTGACAAAGGGCTCCAGCTCATTGGCATCGAGGAACACCTCGGCGTCGAACACGGCGTCGTCGTCCGTTACCAGTGACTTCCAGTGCTCGACGGCGGCGTCCCAGTCAGCGCCCTGCGGCGCGTGGGGCTTGTCCTTGAGGTAGGCGAACGTGGTCTCATCCGGAGCCACCATCCCGGCACGGGCACCTGCCTCGATGGACATGTTGCAGATGGTCATCCGCGCTTCCATGGACAGGGAGCGGATGGCGGAACCGCGGTACTCCAGGACGTAGCCCTGCCCGCCGCCGGTGCCGATCTTGGCAATCACGGCCAGGATGATGTCCTTTGACGTCACGCCGGGGCGCAGGGTTCCCTCCACGGTGATGGCCATGGTCCGGAACGGCTTCAGCGACAGCGTCTGCGTGGCCATGACGTGCTCCACCTCGGAGGTGCCGATGCCCATGGCCAGGGCGCCGAACGCACCGTGGGTGGAGGTGTGCGAGTCGCCGCAGACCACCGTCAGGCCCGGCTGGGTCAGCCCCAGCTGCGGGCCGACCACGTGCACGATGCCCTGCTCGGCGTCGCCGAGCGGATGCAGGCGGACACCGAACTCCGCGCAGTTGGCGCGCAGGGTTTCAATCTGAGTGCGGCTGACCGGATCGGCAATGGGCTTGTGGATCTCGAGTGTTGGGGTGTTGTGGTCTTCGGTGGCGATGGTCAGGTCCGGACGGCGCAGCTTCCGGCCCGCCAGGCGAAGCCCTTCGAAGGCCTGGGGAGACGTCACCTCATGAACAAGGTGCAGGTCGATGTAGAGAAGGTCCGGTGCGCCGTCTTCACCCTTGACCACTACGTGCTCGTCCCACACTTTCTCCGCAAGCGTCCTGCTTGCTGCGTGCTCACCCATGCCCGATGCTCCTTGTGAAGTGTCTTTCACGGCCGAAAAACGCGGCCGCGCAAAGTCGATGGTTTAAGAGAACCAGCCCCGGCGGCGGCGGCGCCAGTTTTTCAATTTGCATCTCAAATAATGAGACGGCAGTATCAGCACATGGACATAACTGGAAACCCGGCCAGCGGCGTCGGAGTCATCGACAAGGCGGCGCTGGTGCTTGACGCACTGGAAGCCGGGCCAACCACCCTTGCACAGCTGGTGACCGCAACCGGGCTGGCCCGCCCCACCGTGCACCGCCTCGCCGTCGCGCTGGCGCACCACCGGCTGGTGGGCCGGGATATCCAGGGCCGTTTCGTTCTGGGCGGACGATTGGTGGAACTGGCGTCCGCTGCCGGCGAGGACCGGCTGATCGCCGCGGCCGGACCGGTGCTGCTGGCCCTGCGCGACGCCACCGGCGAAAGCTCGCAGGTGTTCCGCCGGCAGGGGGAATGGCGGGTGTGCGTTGCCTCCGCGGAACGCCCCATCGGCCTGCGGGACACCATTCCCGTGGGAACCCAGCTGTCCATGAAGGCCGGCTCCGCCGCTCAGTGCCTGCTGGCCTGGGAGGATCACGACCGGCTGTTTGAGGGCCTGCACAACGCCCGCTTCACCCCCACCGTCCTGGCCGGCGTGCGGCGGCGCGGGTGGGCGCAGAGCCTGGGCGAACGCGAGCCCGGCGTAGCCTCCGTTTCCGCCCCGGTGCGCGGCCCCTCCGGCCGGGTGATTGCCGCGGTTTCGATCTCCGGGCCGATTGAGCGGCTGACCCGCCAGCCCGGCCGCATCCATGCAGAAGTTGTCACCCGTGCGGCCGCCCAGTTGACCGAGGTCCTGCGGAAGAGCGCCGACTAGCCCTATTCTGGGACCCTCTGACCCAAGGGAATGGGGCCAAGCCGAGGGGTAACCATGAAAAGGCTGCGCTTGCTGTGGAATATCATCCGCGCCACTGGTGCGGAGCGGGTCTTCACCGGGTTCCTCATGGTCTATGCCGGCGCGGCCTTGCTGCTGCCGCGCTTTGAGTCGGAGATGGAGAACTTCGGTGATGCCCTGTGGTTCCTCTTCGTTTCCTTCACCACCATAGGCTTCGGCGACATTGTTCCCCTCACCATGCCGGGCAGGCTGATAACGGTCTTCGTTTCGCTGTACGGGGTCCTGGTGGTGGCGCTGGGAACCGGTGTGATTGTCGGCTATTACACGGAGATTCTCCGTGCCCGGGCGAACACAAGCCTGGATGAACTCCTCGAGGAGCTGGAGCAGTTGCCGGATTTGTCGCGGGAGGAGCTTTTTGCCCTCGCGCAGCGGATCCGCCGGAGGCATATGCTGCGCTAGGTGAAATTGGTGCGTGCGATAGTCTGTTTTGGGCCAAGCGCATCCGTACGGCCATGAAGAAAGGTCCACGAATAGATGGCGTCTCCCGCGACGAAAACAGGCAAACCCACGCCGTCCTTCCACTATGAAGTGACCATGCAAAGCCGCCGTGCCTTTATCGAGCCCGGTGCGACAGCGTGGATATTGGACAACAAACTTACGGCCTACCGGTTCGCCTCGGATCTTGGCCTGGACGTGCCCATTACCCGACTGGTCTCGGTTTCCCACACCGATCTCGAACTCTCCCGGGGAACAGTGGTGAAACCGCTAGCCGGAATTATGTCCAAAGGCGTTTATATCCTTGGACAGGAGACGATTACCGACCTGCCGCGAAACCGTTCCTTGCCTGACATCGAAGCGCTCCGCGAGAGCATCGCGCACGATCTTTCATCGGGCGATGTGGCGGACGATGCTTGGATCGAAGAACGGTTGGTCTTCAGCGATCACGACCCCTCGCTGCCAGCCCGAGACATAAAGTTCTACTGCTTCTACGGCGTGGTCGGCCTGGTCTTGGAGACCGTGAGGTCACCTGAAGTCCGACGCTGCTGGTACGGATCAGACGGACAAGTGGTTCGAACAGGGAAATACACAGATCGCTTGTTTGCTGGGAACGGCATTCCCGACGGTTACATCGAGCTGGCTAAGAAAATCAGCCTCAGCGTTCCCGCTCCGTTCCTGCGCATCGATTTCCTAGCCTCTCCTGATGGCCCCGTCCTCAACGAGTTCACGCCGAAGCCAGGTGGAGCGTCACAGTTCGATGCCCGCACCGACAAACGACTGGGCAGCCTCATGGTTTCGGCTGCCGGACGCCTTCACACTGACCTCGTGAATGGACAGGCATATCCAGAGTTTTCTACCGCTCGTCTTTCGCTAAGGCCCGCCCATGCACCGGCTTAGCCTGCGAAGTGGTCCCAGCCCTCGATCCGGGGAGCTTCTCCCCCGTAGGTGACGCCCGCGCCCACGTGCACGGTTCCCAACCACTGGAAGCCCTCCGGCAACAGGGTGCCTGCCGGGAAAGTGGCAAGCAATCCATGGTCCTCGCCGCCGCCAAGCACCCAGGCCAAAGGATCCGCACCAACCCGTGCTGCTTCGCGCTCCAGGCAGCCAGCCCGGGGAGCAAGCACTGCAGGGTCGAGATCGATGCCCACCGCCGAGGCGTGCGCAATACGCCCGGCGTCCCGCACCAGGCCGTCGGAAATGTCCAGCATGGCGGTGGCGCCGGCTGCCGCTGCCCGGGGGCCTTGCTGCAGCGGCGGACGCGGGCGGCACTGGGCCGCGACGAGGGCCAGAAGAGTCTCGTCCATTTCTGCGTAGCTCAGGTTGCTGTCCAGGACGGCGAGGCCGCCGGCAGCTAGACCAAGTGACCCCGCGTGGGCAAGCTGATCACCGGGACGGGCACCAGAGCGGAGCACGGGGTCCCGCCCCTGCAGGTCTCCGGTGACCGCCGCTGTCACCACGATCTCCCGGCCGCGGCCGAGATCGCCGCCGACGACGGAACACCGGTCGGTGCCACCGGCCAGCTCACAGATGGCAGCTGCGAGTCCGTCAGCGAGGTCTTCCACCCAAGCCACGGCAGTGCTGCCGGGCAGGGTCAGGCTCACCACCAGCGATGTGGCGACACCGCCCATGGCGTTGATGTCGGAGAGGTTCTGGGCGGCACATTTCCAGCCGACGTCGAATCCGCTGGTGCGGTACCCCGACGGCCATGTCAGCCGGAAGTCGGCATCCTGGACCAGAGTATCGATCGAGATGGCGGTGCGTCCGTCCGGCGACGAAATGAGCGCCGCGTCATCTCCGGGACCCAGCAGTGCATGTGACTTGCCCAACCGAGGAAAAATCAGGGCAAGTAAGGATTTTTCGTCCAGGTCCGCTACTGCGGGCACATTACTGGGCACAGGTCTTCCTTTAGGTCAAAAAGTTGAAACCACTACAGATCACCGCCAGAACTTATCATGATTCGTCCTGGGCCGATCTCTGAAACGATTTTCTTGGCGGCATCTTTCGCTACCCTGATTGACTCGGCGCCAAACCATTCGTAGCGCGAGCCTAGGACAGAGAATCGGTCGGAGGTAATTTGCTAATCAAGCTAAGAGCCTCTTTCATCGCTGCACTAAAGTGTTCAGGGCCTGGCGGCGTGTGCTGGGTTGTATGTTCATAGAAAAAGGTGTCCACGCGTTCTATATTTCCACCCGATTCCGCGGCAGATATAAATGGCAGGTAATGCTGCTCATGATGGAACTCCAGTGTGTTCGTCGCATAGAGCACATGATTGGCTGTCGGTTTGGAGTAGCGTCTGAGGGCGGAAACGCGATCGTCAAGCTTCGTGGTCCAATCCATCTCGGGGCCAACCGCCGGAGCATCAATATGAGGCCAGACAACGTTGCGGTAGTTTTTCTGAGCCCCCCATGCATGCCCGTTTGCAAGGTATCCATAAATGCTCGTCTGGGGGTTGAACGCCAGAGCAAGGGAACCAGGCACAAGGGCCGAGACCTGAAGAGCAACAAATCCGCCCCCGGACGCACCCGTGAAAAGAATACGACTAGCGCCGATC
The DNA here is from genome assembly GCF_038405225.1 of Arthrobacter citreus. Classification (NCBI taxonomy): domain Bacteria; kingdom Bacillati; phylum Actinomycetota; class Actinomycetes; order Micrococcales; family Micrococcaceae; genus Arthrobacter; species Arthrobacter citreus. Next base: position 766,218 of record NZ_CP151657.1, on the reverse strand, counting down.
GCTTTCGCGGCCTTCATCACCCACTCGACGGCTGAACGCTGTGCGTCAAATCCGTCCCACCCGGTAAACCAAGCAAGTTGAAAGTAATTCTTATGGTTCAGCCATAGAGCCGGGTCAGTGAAATACATAGACGAAACTTCATAGTCCAAAAAGGAACGAAGCCGCTCAAATCGAGGGAGCGTGTTCTTTTCTCGGTCTGTGGCACCATGGAAGCTCACAACTAGAACGTCTGCACGCTTATTCACGAGCAGTGCGTCAAGGTGAGTTCCGTTCTCTAAACTGTGACGATACTTGGCCGCACCCAGCACCGGATCAGGATCGAAACTATCCAACGTCTCAACCGCAAACAGTGGCACATTCACGCCAGAGTCTTGCAGGGCTTGAACATCCGGCGAAACCTCTTTGCCACTCGAGCTCATCAGAACACTCTCTTCCATAACCAAAACTTCGAACTATAAACGGACAAACGGAAATCTTGCATAACCCGCTGACATGAGTTTAATTGTGCCTAAATTAGGCCACATTGGTAAATTTACTCGTTACTATTTATGGCATGGCTACGAGCCATACTAATCCACTATAAGTGCTTAGGCTCTGCGCGAAGTCGGAACACCAATATGCTCTGTCCATAGACGCGCAGTTATCCGAGGGCACGAAGAACAAACGGCATGACAATTCCAGGCAGTGCAAGATGACTGAGGTTGCGTCACTCCCACGAGCAGGGGACAAACCTTCCGCATGGGAGGTCCGATCGCCGCGTTCATCCAAGCCAAAGTATTGCGCAAGCAGCAAAAAATAGGGTATGGAAAGCAGGTCTATCGTCAATATGTCTTACGAGCGGCAGGCCGGAACATGCCTTGCGTTGGCACATTGTATCTCCCACCACCTAACCTCAGCCGGAAATAGAATGTCCTTTCAGAAACTTTCCTTAGATCGCCACAATATAAACGCGGATAGGAGACCTTGAACTAACTCTCATATATTCTGTAGGTAATAGTAACACTAGCACCAAAGAATGGCACATATGCGACAAACTAAAAGGCTAGTCTTTCGATGTATTCTACTCATAAGGATACACAGTGCGAGCCGCTGTCTAACACGATGGGTCTTCAGCAGTGAACAGTTCGCCGTCGAAATTTCGCGATAGTCGACATTTTGTGAACAAACCGGGGGCCGACTACCATGACTGACACAAGGCCTGGCTTTGTCGCAGTAAAAAAACGGAGTTGGCAGTCCATGCCCACCCATGTGAGACTCCTGCTGCACGCAAGGAATGAGAGGGTCTCGGATTATAGGAAGTGGTCTCTCCTAATAGCAGCGATGGATTAGAGTATTCCCATGGATTATTTTGAACACATGCAGTTACGCCTTCAGGGCAAAGAGAGCCACGTACCGGCACGTATCGGCGATAAAAAACTCATACGTCAGTTTTGTGACCTGATCGGAGTCCGCACCCCGGCGGTACATTTCAGGGGATTACAACGGGACCTTAGAACATTTGACTTTCCATCTGAATTTGTGCTCAAGCCAGCGTTTGCGTCCACATCGATCGGCGTTATGTTACTCGCACGCGACGAAGGGGCAACATTCAAAAACTTGATAAATGGAGACATCATCCATCTTGACACCATTTTGGAGACGTGCAAAGACATAGCGTCTCGCTACTACGATGACCCAGGTGTGGGCGACTTCATCGTGGAGGAACTACTGAGGGATGAAAACGGTTCTACGCCGCCCCAAGATATCCGGTTCTATGCGTTCCAAGGCGAGATCGGGATGATTCTGAAAGAGGATCATCTTAGCGGGTCGGCAGCACAGGCGATGTACTTCGACGGAGAGTTTCTTCCCTTTCCGGACGTGAAGCATAGGTACTCTGTTGCTGAAAAAGCAAAACAGCTTGAAGCGATTGTAGAAGCAAAGACGCCCACAAACTGGAAGCAACTTCTTGAAGTAGCTAAACGGGTTTCTACAGCTGTCCCGACGGCATTCTGCAGGGTGGACTTATACGATACGCCCACAGGGGTTGTCCTCGGCGAAGTCACATTTTTTCCAGGCACCTTTTACTACCGTGACCGGAAGATCATGAGTCAGAGCGAAGCCGAGAGGCTCGGCAGAATGTGGGATGAGGCTGCGGACAGGCTCAGCGGATCGCTGTAGGGAATCTCAGCTCCGGCCTTCCTCACTTCAATGCCGCTGAGACCAGCATGAAACGGCCGCGATGAGTAGCTGGCGTGAATACGCTGAGCCAGCTACTCATCATCGGCTCCTAGACTGAGACTGTATGACTCAAATGCAGTATGCCTTCCGCCATCCCAGTCAAAGAGCCAACTGGAACGTAGCGAACATGTTGAATTGTATGTTCTTTAAGGGGTCCTACATCGTAGGCCACTACCGGAACATCACACTTTCCTGCCTCAGCAACACCGTATCCGAAGGTTTCAGAAAGCGACGTACTACAGAAGACTCCACCCTGCGACGCCACCATCCTGTGAATAGAGCCCATGTCTTTCTGCGCCACATTCAAATAAACGTCTAAACGATCCTCTACACCATAATATGCGGCAGCGCCTAGGACCTGAGCCATCCTAGTGGGATCGGTCTCAAGGCTTACTACCATTAGCCCGTAATAGGCCTCCGGCAAAAGGGACAGAACCCGTAAAAAGTCGACATAGTTTTTCTGGGAATTTTCAAATCTACCAATCCAGAGAACAGGAATATGATTTTCGCGCTTCGCTGTTGGTGCTATCTCACCGGCCGGACGGAATGTGAGCTCATCCACGATATTATGCTCAGTAATAACCTGGACGTGCTGCCTCCGAGGCAGGCGCTGCCGGACAAGTTCACTTGCCCAATCACTTGGCGTACGCACAACATCTATAGAGCCAAAATCTAGCTTCCGAATTTCAGCATCTATGATACTCGGAATAGGAGAATGGAACTCGTAGCAGACCTCTATCTGCCCATCCCACTTAATCGCTGCTGGAAGATCTGGAATACTAGTAATACTGATTTCACTATATGTAAAGTTTTTCAAAAGATAATTTACATAGTTGAAAAGGCGTTCCCTTGCTACTATGCGGACGGAACAATTCGGAATCGATTCGTATGCTCCTAATCCGCCCCTGTCATTGAGAAAAATAAAATCAAAATGGACATCTGGCCTGGATAGCGCCCTCGCTCTATAGACGCTGGTCATGCCGCCTAGAGAACAATTAACATATATGCACAATATTCGTTTCATTTATGATTCCCCCTCCAGAAGCTCAAGCATTTGGCGTGCTCGATCTGACCATTTTGTATCACGAATATACTCGTCATACTCTGAGAGCTCTTCATCAGTGATTTCTCTTGTTACCGCATCCTCGATGCCTGCTACGGCACCCTGCACATTCTCATATACCCAGGTGCCAGGAATATCCTGTACGGAGCCCATGGGGGCCGACACCGTTCTGAGTCCCATCGCAACATATTCATAAATCTTGTTCGGATCAACACCATAGGTGAGTGGAGAAATTTTGAAAGGAATAAGACCCGCCCTCCATCGCTCGGCATACTGAATGCACTCCCGATGCGGCATAGCTCCAAGATATGTCACGTTTATGGGTAGCTGGAGTCCCTTAGGGAAACCGTGACCGATTATCTCAAAGTCAATGGAAGGTAATGCTCTGGCCGCTTGGATAAGGAGATCCCAGTCAAACCATGAAGGCGTTAGGTGGCCGATGTAGCCTACAGTGCGAGACTTCATTCGTGCTTCGATGGATTTCGGATGCCGCAGGTATGACGTTTGAAACACAAGTTCGTCCGGAGCTGCATTTGGAATCAAATGGACGTCCGAGCGACCGCTGATAGTCTCCACTTTCTCCTTCAATCGAGGGCTTACAGCTACGATTTTATCAGCGCGCTTCGCAACTCTGGCCTCCAAGAGTGGATTAAACCATTTTGAGTATCCCACTCTATGAAACTCTTCCATATCATCCCGAACCTCATATACAACTGTCCACGAGTTGTCTCGCATTCGATCCATTGAGGCTGCAACATTTAGATCGGAGAAGGACGAACAGATAAACTTGTTGTTTTTACCCTGGCGCCGCATCGCTAGATCCATGAATGTTCGAAAATGTTGGCGCTCAGCCTGTAGTATTCGCTCATGTGGCCGCACCGGCTCATCCTCCGCAAGGGAGCCGAAGGGGAAAAATAAGACCCAGTTGCCAGCGTCAGCATACTCGAGTGCGAGCCTGTTTGACCGTAAGAGGAGACTTCCGCTTCCGATAGCTCGTGCAGTGGTATAGATAACAATAAGACTAGCTTCCAAGGGGACAGATTCTAGAAAATCGGACATAGCCCCTTGTACGTCGCTCACTCCGCTGCCATAACTGATAGCCGGCGGTTCCAACAGTTCAATGGAATCGCCAGACCAATGCCGACCACGGAGCCTCAGCTGTGCACAGTCAACTGGAATGCGTATGGAAGCGGTTTTAGAAGACGCTGTCTCTTCACCCTCAGGGCTTTCCAAGTAGATGAACGGCCCTTCCGTTGGGTTGACAGGAAGGTCTCCAGCTGGCAATAACACTTCGCCATTTGCGTCCAGGAGCTCGACGAGAATCAGCGCTTTGGATGACTTCGCCGAATTCACCGCACGGAAAGAACTGCTGACAACCACCGTGTCGGAGAGCTTGTCCACATCGTAGGTTCCAACGAAGTCCGCTGCGTCCATTGGGATGAATTGACCGCCGTCCTGGTCAAATACGGAATCCTGATTGCTCCCGGGCTGGCTGACTCTAGGTGGCGTCTGCAAATGAGTATGCACACCTGTCTTCCATATATGGCCTTTGAGCTCACACCTTACCGCTCCGTTAGGAACCAATAATTCTGCCCGGGTGATCGCTGTACCGTCTGCCCCACTGGTAGTTAGGTAGAAATAGGGCCCAAGCTGCGCGCTGTTCGAATACCGTCCTGATGGCTTGATTTCGGCTTCGTTCTTGTCATAGAACGCGTATGAAATTAATCCAGCCTTTTCAACCCCTGGTTTGTCAGACCATGACTGAATTGATAGGACAAGGGAGCGGCTCCCGACTGCAATTGGGACGCTTTTCCCAAATTCATCCAAGGTCTGGCCTTGAGTTTCCCCCATATTGCACCACTTCCTATACATTGATATTGGATTCGGTGACGAGCAGAACGTCTGGTGTTAAGCACGGAATCCAATAGCAGGTTTCAGTTTTGCTCATCCCAATTTTACTATAGGAAGTTCGCCCGGCTTTTCATGGCCTTCACCTGTGTTGCTGTATTTTTATTGTTGGATATGCAAAAAGGTCCTCGGAGTTAACTCCGAGGACCTTTTGGTTGTGACCCCAGCGGGATTCGAACCCGCGTTACCGCCGTGAGAGGGCAGCGTACTAGGCCGCTATACGATGGGGCCATGTACAAGCATTCTGCCCGTGAAGGCAACTTGCTTCCTTTTTGCTCAATCTCGAATTGAACTCAGTAAGCCTTTCACACTTACTGCTGATCTTCAAATCGATAATTCTTTATCGATCTGAGAACCGCTGGGATACCAGGACTCGAACCTAGAATGTCGGTACCAGAAACCGATGTGTTGCCAATTACACCATATCCCACTGCGCTTTTCGGGCCGTTTCGGAGAAGTAATTCCCCGCTGCAACCCCTCAGCACGAGATATAACTATACACCGGTTCCGGAGGAAGTACAAAACGCTTCCGGAGGTGCCGTCTCCGCCATCAGCGGGCGGTGAGCCGCCCCACCTCGATAAGGGTCCGCACCACAGAGATTCCATCCACCGCAGGGGCCCCGTCGTCCGTCAGTGCAGCCATCGGATTGCCGGAGCGGTCCAGCCATACGCCCTGGAGGCCAGCCGCGGCCGCCCCCAGGGCGTCAACGGACAGGTTGTCCCCGACGTACAAGGTGCCGGCCGCGTCAGTTCCCAGCAGCCGCACGCCTTCGTGGAAGATGGCGGGATCCGGCTTTGTAGCTCCCACAGTGTCGATGCCCACGAGGACCTTGATCCGTTCCAGGCCTGCGGCGTCGAGCTTGGCACGCTGGTAGTCATGGACATTGTTGCTCACTGCGCCGTAGGGGATGCCTCTGGCGTCCAGCTCGTCCAGCAGCGGCGCCACGTCGTCGAACGCCCGGAAGTGCAGCGGCAGCGTCGCCTCGTAAGTGGTGTTCCAGGCCTGCGCGGTGTCATCGTCGAGCAGCGGCTGGCCCGTGCCGAGCCGGGCATGCTGCACGCGGCGGACCCGCTGGTCCGCGAAGGACAGCTCTCCGGCCAGATACCGGTCGTAGTACCCTTCCGGGTCAGCGGTAAAAAGTGCCGTGAATACGGTCCACTCGTCCGCCGTGAAGTGCGCGAGATCGTGCCCGCCAAGGGCCCGCAGCGTGGTGCCCATGGCAGCATGCAGGTCCACGAGCGTCTCGTCAATGTCGAAAAGTACCCCGTGGACCTGCATTGGCTGCATTGTTTCCTGTTCCTTGGCCTGCGTCAGCCCGCGTTGCGGAAAGCGCGGATACGGGCCAGCGAGGAGTCCTTGCCCAGGATGACCATGGATTCGAACAGCGGCGGCGAAATGCGGCGCCCGGATACGGCGGTGCGGACCGGGCCGAAGGCCTTGCGTGGCTTGATGTCCAGTTCCTCCACCAGGGCCGTGCGCAGCGCTTCCTGAATGTTCTCGGCCGTCCAATCCGTGACCGGTTCCAGCGCAGCAATGGCAGCGTCCAGCACCTCCGTGAGGTTCTCGGGGAGTCCTTTGCGGGCGTCGTCGGCCACGTCAATGGCGTCGTCGGCCTTGAAAAGGAAGCTGAGCATCTCCGGAGCTTCACCCAGCAGGGTGATGCGCTCTTGGACCAGCGGTGCGGCCTCGGTGAGGACTTCCTCCTCGCGTGCGGTCAGGGTCTCCCCCACCAATCCGGCCTGCTGCAGGTACGGGACCAGGCGGTTGCGGAAGTCATCTGCGTCCAGCATCCGCACGTGGGTGCCGTTGATGGCTTCGGCCTTCTTCAGGTCAAAGCGGGCCGGGTTGGCCAACACGTCGTGGATGTCGAACTTCTCCACGAGCTGGTCAACGGTGAAGATGTCCTCGTCCGCGGACAGGGACCAGCCCAGGAGCGAGAGGTAGTTCAGCAGTCCCTCGGGGATGAACCCGCGTTCGCGGTGCAGGAAGAGACTGGACTCCGGATCACGCTTGGACAGCTTCTTGTTGCCGCCGCCCATGACGTAGGGCAGGTGTCCGAACAGCGGCATGTACTGAGCGACTCCGACGTCGATCAGTGCTCGGTACAGCGCGATCTGGCGGGGTGTGGAGGAGAGCAGGTCTTCGCCGCGGAGCACGTGGGTGATGCCCATGAGCGCGTCATCGACCGGGTTCACGAGCGTGTAGAGCGGGGCGCCGTTGGCTCGGACGACGACGAAGTCCGGAACCGTCCCGGCCTTGAACGTGATTTCCCCGCGGACCAGGTCGTTGAACGTGATGTCCTCGTCGGGCATGCGCACGCGCAGCACGGGCTGCCGGCCTTCGGCTTTGAAGGCTTCGATCTGCTCGGGCGTCAGGTCCCGGTCGTAGTTGTCGTAGCCCAACTTGATGTCGCGGCCGGCGGCACGGTGGCGGGCCTCGATCTCTTCGGGCGTCGAGTACGACTCATACAGGTGGCCGGCATCCTTGAGCTTGCCGATGACGTCTTGGTAGATATCGCCGCGCTGGGACTGGCGGTACGGCTCATGCGGGCCGCCCACGTTGACGCCTTCATCCCAGGTGATGCCCAGCCAGTCGAGCGCGTCGAGGAGCTGCAGGAAGCTCTCTTCGCTGTCACGCGCGGTGTCGGTGTCCTCGATGCGGAACACCATGGTGCCGCCGGTGTGCTTGGCATAGGCCCAGTTGAACAGGGCGGTCCGGATCAAACCCACGTGCGGGGTACCTGTGGGGGAAGGACAGAAACGCACGCGCACGGGTGTGCTGTCATCGACGGTGGGCAGTTCGGCAAGTGAAGGCAGGTTAGTCATGATGCTTTCAGTTTAGTCTCTTGATCAGCCGGCCCCGACGTTTAGAGGCTGTACTGCAGCAGCCAGAGAAAGACACCCCCTCCGGCCAGCACCCCCACAGCGGCTGCGGCAGCGGTTTTGCCCCTGGTTTGGCGTTCCCTGATCAGAACTCCGATACACAAACCGGCGAGGGCTGCGGCCAGAACCGTACCCACGACGCCCGGAAACAACAGGTAGAGAAGGACCGGAAGCAGGACCGCTGCCGCTGCATAGGTGACCTCCGCCCAGTCGAGCCGGACCGCTCTGGAGACTACAACGGTGAGGGCATAGGCGGTAATCATTCCGAAGACGACGGCGGCCAAAGCCCTGGGTCCGTCGGTCCAGCGGATAATGCGAAGCACCAGAAATGCCGCGCCGAACACCCCAAGGATCACCGGTGAGGCGCCGAGCCGGTCAATGCCGCGCCGCAGGTCTCCGCGCTTATCCAGAACCGTCACCAGCACCCACGGAAACAGGGCGATCAGCACGGCTGCTCCCACCCCCCACACCAGGGCGGTGAGGCCGTCATCGTTCAGCCAAGGGGCTGCGAACAGGGCAGCGGCCCACACAGCCCCGGGCGGCGAAAAGCGCCGGACCAGAGCGGAGCTGCGCACCGGTCCGGCGCCTGGAACGCTCATGCCTAGCTGCGGGCCGTATTCATGAGGCGGCCAATGCCCTCGATATCGACCTCATACCGCTCGCCGTCGGAGATGAGACCCACGCCCGCAGGCGTACCGGTAAGAATAACGTCGCCCGGCAGCAGCGTGAAAGCCTGGGACACATAGGACACCAGTTCCTTGACGCCCCAGATCATGTCCCCGGTGTTGCCGTCCTGGACCAGCTGGCCGTTGAGGTAGCCGCGGATGGCGAGGTCATCCGTGTCCAGCTCGGTCTCGATCCACGGACCGAGCGGGCAGGACGTGTCGAAGCCCTTGGCCCGGGCCCACTGGTTGTCGGTGCGCTGGGCGTCACGTGCAGTCAGGTCGTTGGCGCAGGTGTAGCCGAAGATGACCTCGTCCACGCGGTCCAGCGGCACGTCCTTGCAGATGCGGCCGATGACGACGGCGAGCTCAGCCTCGTAGGACACCTCGTCAGAGAAGGAGGGCAGGACGATGGGATCGTTCGGGCCAATGACAGAGGTATTGGGCTTGAGGAACATCAGCGGGGCCGGCGGCACCTCGTTGCCGAGCTCGCTGGCGTGATCAGCATAGTTGCGGCCAATGCCCACCACCTTGCTGCGGGGAATGATCGGTGCCAGGAGGCGCACATCCTCGAGCTTGTGGCGCTCCCCCGTCAGCTGGACGCCGGAGAAAAAGGGGTCACCCTTGATGACGGCTATTTCCTCATGGCCTTCGTCGCCGTCGACGACGCCGAACGCTGGGTCACTGTCTTGTACAAATCGAGCAATACGCATCCCTCAAGCGTAGTGGAGTTCAGAGTCGATGGCGATCGTGCAAACGCTGGAGAAAGTTGGCAAGGTAAAGCGACTTGGGCTATCGGATATGATCAAAGCTTGAGATAGCAGCCCGCACAGAACAGCAAACAGGCACGGGCCACATTTGGATGAAGGTAGGAAGTTTGGCCCGGATTTTTGTTTACGGTGGATGTGTTACCAGGGATGCGTTCGAGCATATGAAAGATGAGCATGGCCTGGTTCAATACGTGGCGCGACAGTCACTTATCAGTGCGGCGTCAGCACCACTCATCAATATAAATACCGACGTTTTGACGACCAATTTCCAGCATCGGTCAGTTAAGGGCGATCTCCACTCGTCGCTGCATCCCTTGATAATCGACCAGGGTCCAACCACGGATCTCTTTCTTTTCGACATCCTCAGTGAACGCCTCGGCGTGTACCGAGTTCCAGGTAAGCGTTACATCACCAAATCGGTAGAGCTCTCCAAAACGGGCCTCACGAAGACGATCCCGGGTGGTGCCGTGACCATCAGATTTGGCACGGACGAGCACTACGCTCTGTGGAAGCTAGCTGCCGATAAGTTCATCAGAAAGCTCAAGCTGGCAGGGATCTTCGATCGCACACTACTCTTCGAGGCGCCGTGGACGGATGTAACTGACACCGGAGCACCTGTACCTCGTTACCGAAACATTGACGCTGACACTGCGAACACCCGGTATACGCGGTACTACGCATTTCTGCGAAAAAGAGGTGTGCGAACCAGCACAATTCCCAGTGAGTTGGCAGTCTCCAGCGAGAAGCACAAATGGGGACCTGCACCCTATCACTACGTGGATGAGGCTTATTTATGGATGAAACAAGAGGCGCTGAAGGTACTTGAGGAACAAGCACTGTAAGCGCCCTCAGTCAGCGCGCCGCTCCTGATCACTGCGAGAGGCATACTGCAGGCGCATTAGGTGCTCCGCACCGGCCATGAATGAGGCTATCAAGTCAGTACGCCTGCGATCTTGCTAGCGCGCAACGATGAAACCAGCAGTAACCGTCCCGCGCCATGGGTCCTCATCCGTCGGGTCGAGTCCGCATAGTTGGCTCACCTTCCGGACCAGCGGCTGAGCAGCCATCCTGCTCTCGGCTGCGACCATCAACTCCATATCACCATTCTTGGTAAAGCTGATGCTTCCAGCGACTCCGCTCAGACGCGCAATTTTCTGCAAAGTACGACTTGCGAATGGGCCTAAGTCCACCGCAGCGCCCGGCGCCTCGTACCTGAACTTGCTGCGATAAGGGTATAGGTGAGGCGCAAGAACGGGCAGGGTTACCTTGGAAGCCACGCCGGACAGTATGGCGGATTTGACTGCTTTCTCGTTGAAACGAATCGACTTAATCTGCGGAGAGCTTGACCGCCGGATACCGGGAAAAAGGGTGTCGATAATTACAAGCGGAGCATCGCGGCCACGCCCGGAGGATGGGTACATGTTGACCCCGATTTGGGGACGTGAATTGATTTCAATCACAACATAGTTATCAGGCGTAGCGGGTTGGCCAGTTTTGTACAACACATCAACTCCAGCAATCAGAATGCCGGGGAGCTTCTTCACGGCTTGCACCGCTGCGGTTTTGATTTCATCTGGCAGTTCATCAGTAACATCGAACACATCGCCGCCAGCAGAAGCATTAGCAACACGACGAAGAAGCACGTGCGCTCCCCGAGGTGGCTTGTCACCAAGCTGGAGGTTCTGCGCTTCCAGGCACTTGGTCACCTCGAAATCGACCTTGATTAGGCCGGATCCTAAGAACGGATTCCGCCGCCTTGATAGGTTCTTAGCTTCAATGAGCTCACCTATGGTGGAGACACCGTCGCCAAGGACGTGCGCGGGAATCCTTCTGACAGCGCCGACAAGTCGCTCACCCACAACGAGGACCCTGTAGTCCTCGCCTTCATGATGCTTCTCTAGGATGACACGTCGCGCTTTCAGGTCCTTGACGAGATGGTCGTATCCCGCTTTGAGCTCCGCCCAGTCCATCAACCCAATGAGGACACCTTGGCCCATGGAACCCGTGTCAGGTTTGAGTACAATGGGGAACCCAATCTCGTCAGAAATTGTCTTGAGTATTTCGTCAGAGGTTTCCTTCGGGTCCAGAAGATATCCTCGCGGAGCGGGAATCCCCTCTTCTCGAAGTAATGCTAGTGTCTCCGATTTTCGATCCAATCGGGTGTAGTCTTCTCGCCGCGTAATCGAGTCCGGACGGGAGAAGTTAAATTCAACACTCCGCTGTCCATCACTAATTGTGTAGACCTGAAGGTCTTTCGAAGTGAATGTAACTTCGAGTCCCCGTCTCCAAGCTTCGAGCGCGATTGCATAACTCGACAGGCCGCTGCTTCCGAGAGAGCGCCCCATCAAACGCGCTGGAAAGTGATCCGGCCAGGCAACAGTCACGCATTGACTCCTAAATTGGGGTTTGTTAGATAATATCAGTGGCTGCCGATGGATACTCCGAGATAGCTCTCGGTGGCTCCGGCGGTCGCCCCACCCGGCACGGTGAAGGAAGGCTGGCCAGCCGGTTTGTTGGCACCATGGTCATCGATTCAGCGCTTGAACAGCGGTTTCCGTTCCATGAGGTGTGCCCGGAGGACGACTCAGTATTTTGTCTGCAGTGCTGGCTGGACCAGAGCTAAAACATCACAAAAACTCTTAAGCCAGTCTTAGCACGATTGACCAGCTTCCCGTCTCGGCAAACCAAAGAGCGCTGGTTAAACAAGTAAGGCCCGCACCAACTGGTGCGGGCCTTACTCTCTCAACCGAAATATTGTCCGGCGGTGACCTACTCTCCCACATCCTCCCGGATGCAGTACCATCGGCGCTGTGGGTCTTAGCTTCCGGGTTCGGAATGGGACCGGGCGTTTCCCCCACGCTATGACCGCCGTAACCCTTCCACCCACACCACCCAGGAACAAAAAACATCCCGGGTGAGGGGAAAACAATGGTCACAACAAAACACACAAAACCAATAACAACATTGAGTGTTTCAAAGCGAAGTTATAACTGTAATTATACGACACACCAGAACCCGCAAGGGTGTGGTGGTGCCGGTTCCAGGAGTGACAAACCACACGGGTTTGTTATCCGGGAACCACATAGTGGACGCAAGCAGCACATGATCTAACACAACCCTTATTTGGCGGGAACGTTTGAAGTCGTTTCCTGCCCAGATTGTGGTGTGGTGTAAGTTATCGGCCTATTAGTACCGGTCAGCTTCACGGGTCTTTAGTCCCCGCTTCCACATCCGGCCTATCAACCCAGTGGTCTGGCTGGGGGCCTCTCACACACAAGGTGTATGGAAATCTCATCTCGAAGCGGGCTTCCCGCTTAGATGCTTTCAGCGGTTATCCCATCCGAACGTAGCTAATCAGCGGTGCACTTGGCAGTACAACTGACACACCAGAGGTTCGTCCGTCCCGGTCCTCTCGTACTAAGGACAGCCCTTCTCAAATTTCCTGCGCGCGCAGCGGATAGGGACCGAACTGTCTCACGACGTTCTAAACCCAGCTCGCGTACCGCTTTAATGGGCGAACAGCCCAACCCTTGGGACCTACTCCAGCCCCAGGATGCGACGAGCCGACATCGAGGTGCCAAACCATGCCGTCGATATGGACTCTTGGGCAAGATCAGCCTGTTATCCCCGAGGTACCTTTTATCCGTTGAGCGACGGCCATTCCACAATGTACCGCCGGATCACTAGTCCCGACTTTCGTCCCTGCTCGAGATGTCTCTCTCACAGTCAAGCTCCCTTGTGCACTTACACTCGCCACCTGATTGCCAACCAGGCTGAGGGAACCTTTGGGCGCCTCCGTTACTCTTTAGGAGGCAACCGCCCCAGTTAAACTACCCATCAGGCACTGTCCCTGACCCGGATTACGGGCCGAAGTTAGATATCCAGTATGACCAGAGTGGTATTTCAACGATGACTCCACCCGAACTGGCGTCCGGGTCTCACAGTCTCCCACCTATCCTACACAAGCCACACCGAATATCAATACCAAACTATAGTAAAGGTCTCGGGGTCTTTCCGTCCTGCTGCGCGTAACGAGCATCTTTACTCGTACTGCAATTTCGCCGAGTTTATGGTTGAGACAGCGGGGAAGTCGTTACTCCATTCGTGCAGGTCGGAACTTACCCGACAAGGAATTTCGCTACCTTAGGATGGTTATAGTTACCACCGCCGTTTACTGGGGCTTAAATTCCCAGCTTCGCCCCAAAGGGCTAACCGGTCCTCTTAACCTTCCAGCACCGGGCAGGAGTCAGTCCGTATACATCGTCTTGCGACTTCGCACGGACCTGTGTTTTTAGTAAACAGTCGCTTCCCCCTGGTCTCTGCGGCCCCGATCCCCTCCGGACAGCTTGTGTCCCTCAAGGTTGGGGCCCCCCTTCTCCCGAAGTTACGGGGGCATTTTGCCGAGTTCCTTAACCATAATTCTCTCGATCGCCTTAGTATTCTCTACCTGATCACCTGTGTCGGTTTGGGGTACGGGCGGCTAAAACCTCGCGCCGATGCTTTTCTAGGCAGCATAGGATCACCGGATTCCCACCAAAGTGGGTCCCGTCAGATCTCAGGATCGTCATCAAAGACACAGCAACGGATTTACCTATCGCTGACCCTACATCCTTAGACCAGGACAACCATCGCCCGGCCCGGCTACCTTCCTGCGTCACACCTGTTAATACGCTTACCTCCCGGGATCAGGTCCCGCGCTCCACCAAAAACCGGGTCACCACAAGGGCGGCCGGTCAGGTATTGGGCGGTTAGTGTCCCCCGATCAGTATTGGCGGTTTTTCGCCGGTACGGGAATATCAACCCGTTGTCCATCGACTACGCCTGTCGGCCTCGCCTTAGGTCCCGACTTACCCAGGGCAGATTAGCTTGACCCTGGAACCCTTGATCATTCGGCGGACGGGTTTCTCACCCGTCTTTCGCTACTCATGCCTGCATTCTCACTCGTGTAGGCTCCACCGCTGGTTTACACCGCGACTTCACTGCCCACACGACGCTCCCCTACCCATCCAAACGCTTGAACGAAAATGGATAAACCATCCGCTTGGCTAATATTTGAATGCCACAACTTCGGCGGTGTACTTGAGCCCCGCTACATTGTCGGCGCGGAATCACTTGACCAGTGAGCTATTACGCACTCTTTCAAGGATGGCTGCTTCTAAGCCAACCTCCTGGTTGTCTTCGCAACTCCACATCCTTTCCCACTTAGCACACGCTTAGGGGCCTTAGTTGGTGGTCTGGGCTGTTTCCCTCTCGACTATGAAGCTTATCCCCCACAGTCTCACTGCTGCGCTCTCACTTACCGGCATTCGGAGTTTGGCTGACGTCAGTAACCTTGTAGGGCCCATTAGCCATCCAGTAGCTCTACCTCCGGTAAGAAACACGCAACGCTGCACCTAAATGCATTTCGGGGAGAACCAGCTATCACGGAGTTTGATTGGCCTTTCACCCCTACCCACAGCTCATCCCCTCCATTTTCAACTGAAGTGGGTTCGGTCCTCCACGCGCTCTTACACGCGCTTCAACCTGGCCATGGGTAGATCACTCCGCTTCGGGTCTAGATCACGCCACTGCATCGCCCTGTTCAGACTCGCTTTCGCTACGGCTTCCCCTCACGGGTTAACCTCGCGACGTAACACTAACTCGCAGGCTCATTCTTCAAAAGGCACGCTGTCACAAGCACAACACCACAAGTGGCATCGCCCTGCTCCAACGGATTGTAGGCACACGGTTTCAGGTACTGTTTCACTCCCCTCCCGGGGTACTTTTCACCTTTCCCTCACGGTACTTGTCCGCTATCGGTCATCAGGGAGTATTTAGGCTTACCAGGTGGTCCTGGCAGATTCGCACGGGATTTCTCGGGCCCCGTGCTACTTGGGATCCTCTCCAAGCGGCAGCATACATTCCGGTTACGGGGCTAACACCCTCTACGGCCCGGCTTTCAAACCGGTTCACCTATGCACCTGCACTCACTTCACCAATCCGGCAGAACTGGTACGGAAAGTCCCGCAACCCCAGTGATGCAACGCCCGCCGGCTATCACACACCACTGGTTTAGCCTCTTCCGCGTTCGCTCGCCACTACTAACGGAATCACTGTTGTTTTCTCTTCCTGTGGGTACTGAGATGTTTCACTTCCCCACGTTCCCTCCACGCACCCTATGTGTTCAGATGCGGGTCACCCGGTCACTCGCGCGCCGGGCGGGGTTTCCCCATTCGGACATCCTGGGATCAACGCTCGGTTATCAACTCCCCCAGGCTTATCGCAGATTCCTACGTCCTTCTTCGGCTCCTGATGCCAAGGCATCCACCGTGTGCCCTTAAAAACTTGACCACAAAGATCAATAAATATTATCGCTATCGAGAAAACCATGACAACACCGGAAACACACCCATCAAGGGCACATCCCCGGATCACCAGGTTTATCTGAAATTGCACTTAATAATTTTAAGATGCTCGCGTCCACTATGTAGTTCTCAAACAACAACCCCGTCACACCCCGCCACCACCACGTATTCACCGTGGAAGTCTTAGGTCTGCGCAGGAACAATCAGAAACAACACGGTACCCGTGCCACCTCCAACCAAACGGCTGTCAGTTCATACGGTCCTGTTGTCTCAGGACCCAACAGTGTGCCAAACGGTAAAACCCGGTACTCGAGGCACCGGCAGCTCTTTCCAACCACAACCATCCCCACAAGTGGGAACGTACACGGCGTACTCATGCTGCCAGGCTCAACGCCGGGCACCTGCTCATTGATATTCCACCCTTGAGCACCCACCGAAGAACAAATGTCTTACGATATGGGCATCTCCTGCAAAGACCGCATCCAACACTGTGGAAGGACACAAAATCTTTGAGGTGCTCCTTAGAAAGGAGGTGATCCAGCCGCACCTTCCGGTACGGCTACCTTGTTACGACTTAGTCCCAATCGCCGGTCCCACCTTCGACGGCTCCCTCCCACAAGGGGTTAGGCCACCGGCTTCGGGTGTTACCAACTTTCGTGACTTGACGGGCGGTGTGTACAAGGCCCGGGAACGTATTCACCGCAGCGTTGCTGATCTGCGATTACTAGCGACTCCAACTTCATGAGGTCGAGTTGCAGACCTCAATCCGAACTGAGACCGGCTTTTTGGGATTAGCTCCACCTCACAGTATCGCAACCCTTTGTACCGGCCATTGTAGCATGCGTGAAGCCCAAGACATAAGGGGCATGATGATTTGACGTCGTCCCCACCTTCCTCCGAGTTGACCCCGGCAGTCTCCTATGAGTCCCCGCCATCACGCGCTGGCAACATAGAACGAGGGTTGCGCTCGTTGCGGGACTTAACCCAACATCTCACGACACGAGCTGACGACAACCATGCACCACCTGTAAACCGGCCACAAGTGGGGGACCTGTTTCCAGGCCTTTCCGGTTCATGTCAAGCCTTGGTAAGGTTCTTCGCGTTGCATCGAATTAATCCGCATGCTCCGCCGCTTGTGCGGGCCCCCGTCAATTCCTTTGAGTTTTAGCCTTGCGGCCGTACTCCCCAGGCGGGGCACTTAATGCGTTAGCTACGGCGCGGAAAACGTGGAATGTCCCCCACACCTAGTGCCCAACGTTTACGGCATGGACTACCAGGGTATCTAATCCTGTTCGCTCCCCATGCTTTCGCTCCTCAGCGTCAGTTACAGCCCAGAGACCTGCCTTCGCCATCGGTGTTCCTCCTGATATCTGCGCATTTCACCGCTACACCAGGAATTCCAGTCTCCCCTACTGCACTCTAGTCTGCCCGTACCCACTGCAGACCCGGGGTTGAGCCCCGGGCTTTCACAGCAGACGCGACAAACCGCCTACGAGCTCTTTACGCCCAATAATTCCGGATAACGCTTGCGCCCTACGTATTACCGCGGCTGCTGGCACGTAGTTAGCCGGCGCTTCTTCTGCAGGTACCGTCACTTTCGCTTCTTCCCTGCTGAAAGAGGTTTACAACCCGAAGGCCTTCGTCCCTCACGCGGCGTCGCTGCATCAGGCTTTCGCCCATTGTGCAATATTCCCCACTGCTGCCTCCCGTAGGAGTCTGGGCCGTGTCTCAGTCCCAGTGTGGCCGGTCACCCTCTCAGGCCGGCTACCCGTCGTCGCCTTGGTGGGCCATTACCCCAACCAACTAGCTGATAGGCCGCGAGTCCATCCAAAACCGCATCAAGCTTTCCACGGACCGCCATGCGGTGGTCCGTCGTATCCGGTATTAGACCCGGTTTCCCAGGCTTATCCCGAAGTTAAGGGCAGGTTACTCACGTGTTACTCACCCGTTCGCCACTAATCATTTTGTGCAAGCACAAAAGTCATCGTTCGACTTGCATGTGTTAAGCACGCCGCCAGCGTTCATCCTGAGCCAGGATCAAACTCTCCGTAAATGTGTTACAGACACAGCACCGGAGCCAAGGAAAATTGGCTGCACGGTCCTGCACTAAATTCGAAACCAGCTAAAAAAGCCGTCCCATACCCACGGGGTGGGCGGTAACAGCCAGTTCAACCAATTAAAATAATTGGTATCAATAAACTTGGCACACTATTGAGTTCTCAAACAACAGATGCATCCGAAATACTCGGAAAAACAATGGTTTGTTTTTCTTTTCTCTTCGCTGCAGTGTTTCTTTATTCTATTTCATCCGGCCGGTTTTAGCAATTCGGGATAATTCCCGATATTTGATATTTCGTCCGGCTGGACCCGTCACGAAGCTTCCGGATATTCTCCGTTGCTGTGTGTTGGGGTTTTGCCGCCGTTTCCGGGAGTCTCACTTGCAGATACACTTCGCAGTGTCTGTCAGGCGCTCACCGGGGCAACTCACTCAACTTTACACAGCCCCGGCGGTCCGCGCAAACCGCAGCAGAGTGACCTCCTGCACTTCACGCCAAACCGTTTCCACGCTCCCCTTAGACCTCGAAAAACGGACATATCCAGTCTGCAACTGCCCAGCGCAGTCCCGCAAGCCCTTCCGCGGTGGAAGTGCTCACACAGCTTTCCTTAGGTAGTGAAGCTGCGCTGCCACCGAGAGCTCGGCCGCTGCCCGGACATTCGCCGGCACGTCCGCATAGACAAGGTCCGCAACGCGGGACACGGTGGCGTCCGGTCCCGCCTCCGCCACGGCGGCGCGGATCTGCTCCAGCCGTTCCTCCCGATGGTCGCGGTAGGTCAGGACCACGGAGCTGAGATCCGAGAGCACGGGGCCATGCGCGGGCAACACTGTTGCGTGCCCCAGTCTCGCCAGCCGCTCCAGGCTGGCGAGGTACTCTCCCAGCGTTCCGTCTGGAAAGTCCAGCACGGTGGTGCCGCGCCCCAGAATGGTGTCTCCGGTCAGCACCGATCCTCCGGACCCATCCGCGGGCAAATGGAAACAGACTGAATCCGAGGTGTGCCCGGGGGTGGCCACCACGCGGATAGCCACTCCCCCGGCCTTGATCTCCTCACCGTCCCGCAGCGGCGCACCGTTGACGCAGTATGCAGGATCCAGTGCACGCACGGAGGCACCCGTTATCTCCGCGAACCGGTGACTGGCCTCGGTATGGTCCGCGTGGCGGTGGGTAATCAGAATGACGTCCACTGCACCGGCGGAGGCCAGCAGCTGCAGGTGGCCCTCATCCAGTGGGCCCGGGTCCACCACCGCCACACTTTCGGATCCGTTTGCGGCGATGACATAGCTGTTGGTCCCGTCCAGGCTCATGGGACCGGGGTTCGGCGCCAGGGCAAAGCGGGTCAGCGGGCTGCTTCGGATCAGTGCGGTGGTGGACATCGGGCTCATTTCGTTGGTTAGACCAGGCGCGTGAGCCAGCCGTGGGTATCCTCGACCGTTCCGGTCTGGATCCCGAGCAGCTGCTCACGGATGGACATGGTGACCGGGCCGGCAACCGCGTCCGCGGATCCGATGGATTCGGTTTCCGTCTTCAGTTCACCGACGGGCGTGATGACAGCGGCAGTGCCGCAGGCAAACACCTCGGTAATGTCGCCGGAGGCTACGCCGTCGCGCCATTCGTCCAGGGTGATCTTGCGTTCCTGGACGTTCAGGCCGCGGTCCCGTCCAAGCTGCAGGACGGAGGAACGGGTAATGCCGTGCAGGATCGTGCCGGACAGCGCCGGAGTCACCAGAGTGCCGTCCTTGAAGACGAAGAACACGTTCATGCCGCCGAGCTCTTCCACGGCGTTGTCATTGGCCTCGTCCAGGAACAGGACCTGCTTGCACCCGTGTGCCTCGCCTTCCATCTGGGCGATCAGCGATGCGGCGTAGTTGCCGCCGCACTTGGCTTCACCGGTGCCGCCAATACCGGCGCGGGCATACCTGGTGGAAAGCCAGATGGACACCGGCTTCAGTTCCCCGCCAAAGTAGTTGCCGGCCGGGGAAGCAATCACGCGGTAGGACACCTCACGGGATGGGCGGACCCCCAGGAAGGCCTCGGTGGCGATCATGAACGGCCGCAGGTACAGGGCAGCGCCGTCGCCCTCCGGGATCCAGTCCTGATCCAGCGCCACCAGCTGGCGCAGGGATTCCAGGAACAGCTCTTCGGGCAGCTCCGGCAGCGCAAGGCGGCGGGCGGAGAGGTTCAGGCGGGCTGCGTTGGCCTCGGGCCGGAAGCTCCACACCGAGCCGTCAGCATGCCGGTACGCCTTGAGTCCTTCGAAAATTTCCTGGCCGTAGTGAAGCACTGCGGCGGCCGGATCCATGGCGATGGGTCCGTATGGTTCAATCCGGGCGTTCTGCCAGACACCGACACCCGCGTCATTGGCTTTGTAATCGATGACCGCGGTGTGGTCCGTGAAGTAGTCACCGAATCCGGGGTTGGCCAGAATGGCCGCACGCTCCTCGGCCGGCTTCGGATGGGCGGAAAGCTCCTGGGTAAATTCCAGAGCACTGACTGACATTGTTTCCTCCACGGTGGACGGCGCGGCCGCCCGACGAAATGGTTATTGGTACTTCCCGAGCTTATGACACGGCCGTGGTTATCGCATTGCCTATCTCCGCCGTCGTCCGCGGGCTTCCCGACCGTGTGGCGACGTCGGCTTCCACCGCTTCCTCCACCCGTGCCGCCTCTTTCTCGAGGCCCAGGTGGCGGAGCATCAGAGCCGCGGAGAGGATGGCTGCGGTGGGGTCCGCCTTCTGCTGGCCCGCGATGTCGGGGGCCGAGCCGTGCACCGGTTCAAACATGGAGGGGTAGGTGCCGTCCATATTGAGGTTGCCGGAGGCGGCGAGGCCGATCCCGCCGGTGACCGCGGCGGCGAGGTCGGTGATGATGTCGCCGAACAGGTTGTCTGTGACAATCACGTCAAACCGGGCGGGGTCGGTCACCATGAAAATCATGGCGGCGTCCACGTGCAGGTAGTCGTGGGTGACTTCGGGGAATTCGACGGCGACGCGTTCCACCGTGCGCTTCCACAGCCGGCCGGCGTAGACCAGCACATTGTGCTTGTGAACCAGGGTGAGCTTCTTGCGCGGCCGGTCATTGGCGCGGCGGAAGGCATCGCGCACCACGCGCTCCACGCCGTGTGCGGTGTTAAGGGACACCTCGGTGGCCACTTCCTGCGGTGTGCCCTCGCGGAGCACGCCGCCGTTTCCGGTGTACGGGCCCTCGGTGCCTTCCCGGACGACGAGGAAATCAACGGTTCCCGGGTTGGCAAGCGGACTGCCGATGCCGGGGTACAGCCGGGACGGGCGGAGATTCACGAAGTGGTCGAGGCTGAAGCGCAGCTTCAGCAGCATTTCCCGCTCGATTAGGCCTGACGGAATGCTGGTGTCCTCCGGAGCGGCACCCACGGCGCCGAAAAGGATGGCGTCATGGCCTTTGAGCGCCTCCAGCGTCTCGTCCGGCAGGGTTTCGCCCGTGGCCAGCCAGTGCTCGGCGCCCAGCGGGTACTCGGTGAGGTCAAACCGGACCGGGCTGTCCCGGGTGACGGCAAGCAGCACCTTGACGGCCTCTGCCGTGACTTCGGGGCCGATGCCGTCGCCGGGAATGACGGCCAGGGAAATGGGGGTGGGCTGTTCGCTCATATCGACAGTCTAGGAAAAGCGTCCACATCCCGGGCAACCCGTCCCACATGTTGGACTAGTTGCTGGACATCATCGGTCTTGGAGCGCGGGGTAAATGAGCGTCAGGTGCTGGGATTCGTCATTTTCCTTCCCGGTTCCCTCCGGCCCGGCCAGTTCCGCCACATGGTGCAGAGCCCAGAACACTGAAGGTCCCTCAACGGGCACGGGGCCCACCCCAGCAAGGGGAGACCATTCGGTCCCTTCATCGCGGATGATACGCAGTGAACTCCACTGTCCGAAGGCTGCTCCGAGCAGCAGGTCCTCCAGCAAAGTCCGCGGCTGCCCCGGCCGCCACCTTCCGAACCACTCAATGTCCAGGGACTGCAGCAGTTCCTTGAGAGCATCCGGGTTTTCAACGACGTACGGTTCCTCCCGGAACGGTATGCCGGCTTGGGCCAGGATCGCAGGCGCGTCCGCATCTGCCACGGACCCCAGGACCAGAGCCGGGCGGACCGACTGGCCTGCAAGTTCAGCAGCTTCCGCGGCGCTCAGCATGTCCACCCGCAAGGCCGCGCGGGCCGGCTGCGGCGCCGCCGCCGGAATGCCGATGGTGCGGAAGAGCACGGCGAGGGCATGACCGGAAAGGTGGGCACGGTACACGGTGCGCATCTGGTTCCAGGCTGCAGTTTTGCGGGCCGCTTCATCGGTCATCCAATGCTTGAGGAAGCCGCGGTAGACGCTTTCATCCGCCGAGACGGGGAAGGCCTCACCCAGGGTGCTGCCGATGCCCCGCCCGTCGGCGCTGTACACCACGGTTCCGCTGGCCGCGATCTCCACGACCCGGCGGGAAAACATGGTGTCGGACCAGGGAGCGGAATTGAAGTTCAGGTGCACCGGAAAGGCTTTGTAGGCGTCAAGGGTTTGGGCATAGGTCAGTCCGCCGCGGATCCAGGCGTGCAGCTGGTCCGGATAGGCCTTGCGCGCCTGCGGATCATTGCTGTGCCTGTCGAAGATCACCGGACCGTGCGGCCAGCTGGCAGCGAAGAGCCGGAGCATCTGCTCGGACCGCTCCGGGAACCGGCTTCCGTAGTACGTTCCGGCGTAGGCAACAGCGGTTTCCCGATCAGTTTTTCCGGGCACCGGGTTGTGCAGGACAGGATCCGCGAAAAACGTCAGCGAGGAATGAGTGAGCCCCCGGGCCCGCGGATTTTCCTGATAGTGCGGCAGGGATCCGCTGTCAGTGGTCACGACGTGGTCAAACAGCGCTGCGACGCGGCGGAACCGCCGGTAATGAATGGGATCTTCCTTGTTCCAGAACACCGTGGGAATGCGGCGGGAACGACAGGCCTCGACCAGTGCCGCCAGGTTCTCGTATCCCTTTTGATCCGTATAGTAGTCCGAGATTTCCCAGGCGCCGGCGTTGCCGAGCCAGGCGGACTCGATGATCAGTGCGTCCCACTGTTCAGTCTCCAGCTGCTGCCGCCAGCCCTGGGCTGTCACGGCAGTGGTCCGCAGCGTGTTTTCCAGCAGGCGTCCGGTGAACTCGTCACAGACGACGCCGGCGTGGAGTTCGTCCAGGCTCCGGAGCAGGACTGCCCCGCTGCCTTCCAGCGGTGCCAGGGTCAGCGGGTCCAGGTCTGCTTCGAGTTCCAGTGCTGCCGGCAGGTCCGGCTGCGGTTCGAACGCGACGGCGATGCCCAGCCGGCGGCCGGCCACCAGAAGCGCGCGGCAGGTGGCTTCCCCGCCGTCGGCCAGCAAAACGGCCGGACGGCGCAGCCGCGCCTCACGGACAATCGCATCAGCGGCCCGGTCCAGGAAGTGGTGCTGATCCGCGCGGATATCCGCATCGGGGCTGTAGACGCTGACGAACCCGTCCGCGTTGTCCGTGCAGATGCGCCTTGGGTAGCCGAAGGGCAGGCCGCTGTCCCATGGATAACCGGGGCGGTAAAGCACGACGACGTCGCGGCCCAGGGCTGCGGACCGCCGCGCCGCCGACATCTGCTCCTCAGTGTCAGCAATTACCAGCACTCTGCCGGCTTCCGGCGTGTAGGCGGGAGACAGGGTCCGCGGCGGGACGGGATAGGGTGCGGCCGCCGGCGGCGCCGCTGTTGTGGGGGCGGCTGCAGGTTCGGGTGCGGCTGCCGACGGCCCCGCAGGTGCGGCACTGCCCTTCGAGGGGCGGGCCTTCCGCACGAGGGCACTGACGCTGCGGCGCGCGGCGCTGCGCAGGGTGACTCTCCCGTTGTCCGGCTGCTGCTTCAGCGCTGCGTTTTCTTCCCGGAACGCTTTGAGGGAGCTCGTGGTCCGCAGGAGTTCCCGGTGCAGGTCATTCCGGGCCGTGAGCATTTGCTCGTAATCGCGCTGGTAAGACGCGGCCTGCTGCTCGGCCCAGCCGAGGCGCGAGGCCAGGTACGCGATTTCGGCCTTCCCGCCGTCGTCCGCCTGCGCCGGGTCGGACCGTTCGTCGTTGTGAGGCATTTAGTCTTTCTCCAGTTCCAGCACGGACTCAAAAATACGCGCGCAGTTGCCGGCGTCCCGGTGGGCAAAGGTGGATGCTGCGCGCTGTGCGTAGGAGTCCTCAGTCCGAAAACCGTTGAGTTCCAGTGTTTCGAGGTTTCGGATGAGTTCCTCGACGCTGTCCGCCACGGGGCCGAAGCCGTTGCGCCGGTAATCGAAGTACCCGGGCCGTGCCGGATGGTCGCCGCGCAGGAACGTAGCGGCGTCGAACTGGAAATAAAGGACGTTCCGGTCCACATAGGCGGCGTCGAAGGCCGTGGAGGAATAATCGGTGATGAAGGCGGCTGATTCCAGGACCAGGTCATGAAGGCTCACCCCGGTTTGCGGATGCAGCTCCACATGCTCCGGCAGCTCGTCCTCCGTCAGGGCCGCGGCCAGTGACGGATGGACGAAGAACGCGAGCCGGAACCCGGTGCGGTTCAGCAGGGCGAGCACCCGGGGATCCGAAATGAAAGCGGTCCATTGGCGGTAGAAGACGCTGCCGCGAAGGACGGCACGCCGTTCTTCCGGCCCTGAAGCCCGGTCCATGTCCTCAGCAACGTTCATCCGCCACGTGGGCATGACAGTGATGATCGTGGGAGCGGAACCTTGGCTGCTTTTGAGAGCCGCACGCCGGTGCAAAGCGTCAAAGCGTGCCAGTCCGGTTAACCGCACCTCGCGCTCGGTCACTGTGTACACGCTCCCGTCAGCGGTCAGGGACGCGTACTCCGCAGGGGTGCTGACAATGAAACGGTCAATCCGCTTGTCATTGAGCCATCGGGAAAGGTCGTTCCAGATGACCCCGTGCTGCAGGAAGACAAAGCGCCCGCTGCCGCCGCCGAAACGTTTGCGGTCGATGGGAAAGTAGGACGGCAGCGCGGCGTCGGAGGAGATCCGGTACTTGGCGTTGAGGGCCAGAAGCACCAGCTCGTCGCTGCCGTAGGGCACCAGGCGGAAGCCTTCCTCCTGCAGCCGGTCCCAATCGGAGGAATTCCGGTTCAGGACAAACCAGGCATTGATTTCCGGATGGTTGACCATGATATGCCGGTAAAAATGCTCACCGTTGTCGAACCCGTGTTCGGGGCGGTCCATCACCACCCAGGCGTCCTGGTATTTGCTCCGGACGCCGGGGTCGGCGGCGCGCAGCTTCAGCCGGTCATCCGCAACCTGCTGCTGCTCCCCCGCGGCCGTCACCGTGCTGATGCCGAAATGACTAAGATCCGGTGCGGACCCCGGAGCCGGCTGAAAGAGACGGCGCAGCCGCCCCTGCACGCGTTTGCGCAGGCCGGCGGCGGGAATCAGGCGGGCAGCCCGGACAACAACCTGTTCCAGGGCCGGCGGTTCCAGACGCAGGTCGTCCGAGACGTGTTTCGACAGGTACCGTGCCTGCGGCGGACCCGGCCGGGGGCTGGCCTCGTGCAGTACGCCGTCGAGCTCGCACAAAGCGCGCTCCGCCGCAGGGAAGTGAACGACCCGCTGCCAGGCGAAGATCTCGCCGAAGAATTCGTGCGCGATCCGTTTGGAGGTGGCCGGGACAAGCCTGTCGCCGGCAGCGTCAAGGTACCGCTCGACGGGCGCATCACCGCGGTAAAAGTAGGCGTATCTGCTGGCATCGCTTTCCGGCGACGGGCGGTCGACGTACCAAGCGTCCGATGCCCGGCCCTTGAAATACAGGGCCATGGCGGTGCGGATTTCGAGACTGACCGGCACGATGGCGAAGTCAAGGATCGCCTCGACATCGATGAAAGCCAGGATCTGCCGAAGCCGGGTCAGGAAGTCGCTGCGTTGGCCGTCGGTCAGGGCCGCAACGGGGTGGCGCATCGCCCGGTCTGCGAGGAAGTACCACATGATGTCGTACAGAACAGTGTTCTGGGCCCATCGGGGAGCGTGACCGTGTTCCTCCGCCAAATCCTTCAGCAGCGCCAGATAACCATAGGAAAGTACCGAGGTGTATCGGTGCTCGGAGGTCCACCCGGACTGCGCCAGGGAAGTGCCGGCGGCACGTTGCCGGTAGTAGTAGCGGGCTTCCGGAACGAGGCCGATGGTGGGACGTGTGCACGCGTTGAGGTAGCGCACCACGAGGTGGGCGTCCTCGAAGGTGGGACGGATCCGTTCATCGAACCGCAGACCGGAGCGTTCCAGGACGGAGGTCCGCAGGAAAACCGTGCCCGCGCTCAGGTGCACATAGTGGGGCTCCCGGTCCAGGTCAACGATGCGCTCGCCGGAGAGGAACTTCCAGGCCAGTGCATGGGTGTCGCGCGTCTCCCCTGTGTCTTCGAAGAACTGGATGAGGCGGCCGGTCACTGCAGCCGCGCGGTCATGGCGGTCCAGGCTGATGAACCGGGCCACCCGCTCCAAATACCCGGGGTCCAGGACATCATCGGGGTCGCAGAAAGTGACCCAGGGGTTCCGGACCAGTTCCAGTCCGCGGTTTCGGGCCGCGCCGGGGCCGCCGTTGCTTCCGGTCAGGACGCGGATCTGGTCCGGATGTTTGCGCTGCCAGTCCTGGATTTTGGCCAGGGATCCGTCAGTTGACCCGTCGTCAACCAGGACGATGTCCAGCAGTGCGAAGGGATAACGCTGCTCCGTCAGGGATTCAAGGAAGGCATCAAGATACGTCTCGGCGTTGTAGACCGCCGAGACGATGGAAAAGACTCCGCGCGCCGTCATGGCCGCCGTGCCTTCAGCAGGTCATTCCAATGAGGCAGCACTGCTGCTGTGTCATACCTGCCGGCCAGGTCCAGGGCTGCAGCACGTTCGGCAGCACCGGCGTCGGGATTTGTCGCCGTGGCGTGGATGAAGTCCGCGGCGGCCGCAGGGTTGGCGAAAACCCAGCGGGAGTCAAAAATCTCCGCCGCTCCGGGCCGTTCAAGGAATACGGGGACGGCACCGGACGCAGCGCCCTCCAGGGGTGCGACGTGGAACGTTTCGCGGTGGCTGGGCGAAAGGCAGAAACCGATGCGGCGGAACCAAGAAGCCATGTCGGGACCGTACTCTTCAAACGCCACGCGGGAGCGCAGTATCGGATCCTCCCGCAGCCGCGAATAGAACTGCCGATAGGCGTCCTGCTCCCCGACCCGCCCGTTCCAGAACCAGTCGTACTCCCAGGGGTGCCGGCTGCGGATGTGCAGCGAATACCGGTCATCCCGGTCCAGCAGCGCCGCCAGAATGTCCAGGGCGCGGTCGGGTCGCTTGAACCACGGGACCATTCCGGCCAATCCCAGCCGAAACTCGGCGCCGCTTTCCTTCGGGCGAAGGAAGTCTGCCGTATCAACCATGTTGGGAATAACCATGGTCTTTTCCCGGGGCCAGCCGGTGGCGGCCAGGACCTGTTCGCGGAAGAACTCCGAGACCAGGACCACGGTGTCCACCTTGGTGATGTCGATGTCCGGCAGCCAGTCGCCGTGCACCTCGAAACCGTGCAGGCGAATGATCAGGCGCTGCTGCGGACGGATGTTCTGCGAGTACCAGACAGCGTTCCCTCCGGCCCACTCGCAAATGATGGTGTCCGCCTCAGCCAGGGCACGCTCCGAAGCAGGGGCATCGTGGGCGTGCAGCGACGTCCAGCGATCCATGGCGAGGACATAATCCGGGCGCTCCTGCAGATGGGTTACCAGTTCGCCGGTGAACTTCAGGTCATGCCCCGCCAGGAGCACCCGGAGGGCGGGGGCTTTCCCGGCTGCCGCGCCCGCCGGACGGGCCATGCCCGGCATCGCTTGTCCGGCCACCAGAACCTTTCCGGCGCTTTCCGGCACGAAGGCTTCCAGCAGGCCGCGTTCATCCTCATTGGCGGCAAGCAGGTAGCGGGAGACGACGGCGATTTCGCCCAGTTTGGCGCGGACGCCCGGGTACGGCAGCTTGTCCTCGCCCGGAGCGTCGTCAATATAGGGCAGGAGCCGCCCGGCGAAAGCCGGGTTGGCGGCCATGGCGTAGGCGAGGGAGAATCCGTGGCAAATGACGGCGTCGTACGCCTGCTCGGCGTGTTTCCGGCCCGCTGCAGCTACCAATCCGGAGCGGTTGCCGCCCGGGATGTCGCGGTTCAGGAGCACGTCGGCTCCGGGGAAGGATTCCAGGGCCCAGGCAAGTGCCGGCGGTGTGCCCGTGCTGGCGCCGGTCATGTTTTCACCGCTGGTCATCCTGTCACTGACCAGGAGGATCCGTTCACCGGACATGGGCGGCCTCGGTCAGTGACCAGGTTTGCAGTTCAGTCAGCAAGTCGGAACCGGCCGTCCCTTCCGGGTGGAGCTCGTCAAACGCCAGCGGCATGGTGTTGCGGCACAGCTTTCGGAGCGTTGAGGTGTAGAAGCGGTCCGGTTCACCGGAATCCAGGAAAACCGTGGCGATATGCAGCCGCTGGCACTTCCGAATGACGTCGGACAGCTCACGGAACAGGACACTGCCGGCGCCCGTTTCGGTGTGGGCCCACACTCCCGAGCCGAGGCCGCGGCGGTCGATGACCAGCATGCGGGGAGTGCCGCGGAGAAGCTGTGCCGATGACGCTCCGGGCAGCAGGTGTTCCACCGGGCCGTGGGCTTGAAGCCGCCGTGCAAGTTCCGGACCGGAAATGATCAGGACGGTACCGTGACGTTCCGCCGCACTGCCCCTGGGCTCAAGGATCAGTTCACCGAGGTAGCTCCTGGGATCTTCGGCGGAGCCGGTGTCCAGTCCCGCCAGCCGTCCCACGGCCGGAGCGGGTGATGCCGCCGGAGCGGCCGGAGCGGCCGCCGGGACGCTGCGGTTTCGAACCAGGACCAAGGTGCTCCCGGCAAACAGGACCAGGGCCGCGGACAGAAAGGCCGCGCCGGGGCCTGTTTCACCGGCGATACTGAACAGCAGGGCGGCAGCGGCAGCTGCCAATCCCGCAAGCTGGGCCCCCAACACAACTTTGCGGTGATGCACCAATACCGTCCTTACCTGCGCTGATAGTCAGTGCTCATCCTAGCCGACCCCCTGGCACCGGCCCGGAATCAGACCGTGGCATGAGGCGGGTGCACGCCTGCTGGCCCTAGAGTTGTTGTCCATGCTCGTGCACCGTCGAATCCAGGCCTGGATGCAGGCGAACCCCTTCAAGGTCGACCTCTTCCAGGCGCTGACCGCCACCCTGATTTTTGCCGTCCCGTTCCTCCTGACATTCGAGGGGCAGCAGGTTGAATTTGTCCTCTCCGCTGCCATCTGCCTGCCGCTGGCCTGGAAGAGAACCCGCCCGGTCGCCGCGGCAGCAATCCAGGCAGCAGCCTGCCTGCTGCAGCTGGTCCTGGTCCCGGAAACCGGGCTGCCAGCTGACATTTTTGTCCTTGTCACGGTTTATTCACTCGCCGTTTATGCTCCCCGCTGGGCAAGCCTGAGCGGACTCGCCCTGGCTCTGGTCGGCGGCATGCTGTTCATCTTCCAGTACTACTTCGTCCCGCTGCGGACCGCCGGCTGGATCCGTGACGACCTCAGTTTGATCGGGCGCTACCTTGCCCTTGTGGTTGCCCTCGACGCGGTGGTCCTGCTCTGTTGGACCCTCGGCGACCTGGCCCGCACCCGCCGCCTGGCCATGGACGCGCTCCGGGACCACGCCCGCCGGCTCGAGGTGGAACGCCAGCAGGAGCGCGATCTTGCCGCCGCCGACGAACGCACGCACATCGCACGGGAGATGCATGACATCGTGGCCCATTCCCTCTCGGTCATCATCACCCAGGCCGACGGCGCCCGGTATGCGAGCGCCCAGGATCCGGAAATTGCGGCCAAGACGCTGGGAACCATCGCGGAAACCGGCCGCGGCTCGCTACGGGAAATGCGCCGCCTGCTCGGGGTTCTCCGTGGTGATGAACTCGCGTCCACCCGCCCCCTGCCGTCGCTGGCCGATGTCACCGAGCTGGTGGACGCGGTCAAACGGGCAGGATTGGAGGTAACGGTGAGCGAGACGGGATCAATGCGCCGCCCGCTTCCCGCTGGCGCCGAGCTGACCGCCTACCGGGTCATCCAGGAATCCCTCACCAATGTCCTCAAACATGCGGGCCCCTCGGTGCAGGCCGGCGTCGACCTGCAGTGGACGCCCCGCGGACTGCAAATCACAGTGCACGACGACGGCCGCGGCGCCGGCGCTGACGGCGCACCTCCTCCTCCTCCGCTTTCCGTTCCCGGCGGCCAGAGCGGTTCCCCCTCCGGCACCGGGCAGGGCATTAACGGCATGGCCGAGCGGGTGGCCCTCTACGATGGAACACTGGTGGCTGCTCCGGCAGCCGGCGGAGGATTCCGCGTTACCGCTTTCATTCCCTACACGGAGGCCTGAGCATGACCGGCACCCTGCCCGACCCGTCCGACAACAGTGTCCCCGAGGCGGGCCCCATCCGCGTGGCCCTGGTTGATGACCAGCAGCTGGTGCGCGGCGGCTTCAAGATGCTGATCAACTCCCAGCCGGATCTGACCGTCGTCGCGGAGGCCGGCAACGGCGGGGACGCGATCCAGGCACTCTCCGCAGTGCGCGCCGACGTCGTCCTCATGGACGTGCGCATGCCCGGCATGGACGGGATCGAGGCCACCCGCCGGCTCCTGGAACGGGCCGCAGCCCAGCCCAAGGGATCCACCGACGTCGACCTCAAGGTGGTGGTCCTGACCACCTTCGACCTGGACGAGTACGCGCTGTCCGCCATCCGGGCCGGAGCCAGCGGTTTCCTGCTCAAGGATGCTCCCCCGGAAGAGCTGCTTGAGGCCATCCGCACCGTGTACCGCGGCGATGCAGTGATTGCGCCGTCGACCACCCGGCGGCTGCTGGACCACGTGGCTCCCCTGCTCCGCGAGCCCACGGCCGAGGTCAGCCGCCACGCCGCCGACGTCGAACGCCTCACCCCCCGCGAGCGCGAAGTATTCGGGCTGATTGCGCAGGGTCTGTCCAACCCGGAAATCGCCGCCCATCTGTTCCTCTCCGATGCCACGGTCAAAACCCATGTGGGCCATATCCTGGCCAAGCTCGGCGCTCGTGACCGGGTGCAGGCTGTTGTGATCGCTTACGAGACCGGTATCGTCGCTCCGTAACCAAGGCCCGCCCCGCCACGGGCGCACCGGGATCAGGGAGGCTGCCGTGTCCACCGAATCCGACGTCCGGTCCTTCTGTCTGGGGCTGCCCGGAGTGACCGAACGGCTCAGCTGGCAGCAGCCGGCATGGTTTGCCCGCACCCTGATGGCCCGCATCTGGGAAGCCGGTGTGCTGACCGTCAAGACCCCGGAACGGGAGGCCCTCGCGGGCACAGATCCGGACACCTTCTTCTGGACTCCGCACCACAACCGTTCCCCGCAGCTGGTGCTGGTGCGCCTGGACCGCGTGGACCCCGCTGAACTGAAGGAACTGCTCCTGGAGTCCTACCGGTTGGCAGGCCCCCTTCCACCCACGGTATGAGAAGGGGCAGGGCCGATACCCGCCCCTCCTCCGATGCTCCGCCACCCGGCCGCCTCATAACGTAGTGGGTATGACAACCCTTACTGAGAAATCCTCCGTGCCCGGCGGCACCACGGCCGCCGCTGCCGCCCGATCCCTGAACAAGACCTACGGCTCCGGAGACACCGCCGTCCACGCCCTGGCCAACGTTGATGTCACCTTCGACGCCGGCACCTTCACCGCCATCATGGGACCGTCCGGCTCCGGAAAATCCACCCTCATGCACTGCCTTGCAGGACTGGACACGGCCGACTCGGGCCGGATCTGGATCGGGGACACGGAGATCACTTCGCTCAAGGACGCCGAACTGACCCGCCTGCGCCGCGACAGCGTGGGCTTCGTGTTCCAGTCCTTCAACCTGGTGCCCACCCTCACTGCCGAGCAGAACATCACCCTGCCCGTGGCCCTGGCCAACGGCACAGTTGACCGGGCCTGGCTGGACAGCATCACGGAAACCCTCGGGCTCACCGGCCGGCTGAAGCACCGCCCCCACGAACTCTCCGGCGGCCAGCAGCAGCGCGTCGCCGTCGCCCGGGCCCTGCTCACGCGACCGCACGTTGTGTTCGGCGACGAGCCCACCGGCAACCTGGATTCGAAGTCCGGCGCCGAGGTGCTGTCCCTGCTGCGCCGCTCCACCCGGGAAATGGGCCAGAGCATCATCATGGTCACCCACGATCCGGTGGCTGCCTCCTACGCCGACCGCGTAGTCCTGATGAACGACGGCGCGCTGGTGGGCGAACTGGCCAACCCCACCCCGGACAGCGTCCTCGCCGCCCTGACCAAACTGGGAGCCTGAGCATGCTGCAGGTAGCGCTGGCGCAGGTGCGCCTGAATGCCCGCCGGTTCATCGCCGTCTCGCTTGCCGTGATGATCGCCGTCGGTTTCCTGACCGCCACTCTGGTCATCAATTCCTCGTCCAAGGCCTCACTGACCCAGAGCGTGGGTGAGGGTTTCCGAAACGCCGATCTGATCCTCAACGGAAACCTGTTCCGCGCCGACCCGGTGGTGCTGGACGAAGACACTGTCGACGTCGTCCGCGACCTTCCCGGAGTGGAGGGCAGCTACGCAGTTCAGCAGGGCTACGCGAGCTTCGGCACGGGCCGTGACACGGTGTTTGCCCAGCTGAGCAGCACTCCCGAGCACACGGGCCTCTTCCCCGGGGAAGTCGTCGACGGTTCGTTGCCGGTTTCCGACAGCGAGGTTGCCGTGGACACTGCCACCGCCGAGCGGGAGGATCTGTCGATAGGGTCGAAGCTGAACCTCACCGGCGGCTTGGATGAAGCTGCCGCGGAGCTGACCGTCACTGCCCTCGTGGCACCCTCCAACGATCCGAACAGTATGGGCACGCCACAGTTGTATGCCACCGGGCCC
Organism: Arthrobacter citreus; assembly: GCF_038405225.1. Lineage (NCBI taxonomy): Bacteria > Bacillati > Actinomycetota > Actinomycetes > Micrococcales > Micrococcaceae > Arthrobacter > Arthrobacter citreus. The sequence goes on along the minus strand of NZ_CP151657.1, from coordinate 733,428 downwards.
ACCGCCGCGTTGTTCGCCAACCCCGAAGACGGTTTCGACACCATCCAGCTGGCTCTGGCCGGCGGCGCCAACGCAGAAGATGTCCGTGCCGCCGTGGAGCAGGAGCTTTCCACCGCAGGCATGGACGAGGTTGTGGTCCGCACCGCCCCGGAGCAGACCGACGCCGTCGTGGCCATGTACACCGGCGGAGACGATGCCCTGACCATCATCCTGCTCGCCTTCGCCGCCGTGGCCGTGCTGGTCTGTGCCCTGGTGGTCTCCAACACCTTCTCCGTACTGGTGGCCCAGCGCACCCGGGAACTTGCCCTGCTGCGGTGCATCGGTGCGGAACGTTCACAGATCCGCCGCTCCGTCCTCGTGGAAGCCCTGATTGTGGGCATCGTGGCGTCGGTTGCCGGTGTCCTGGCCGCCGTGGCCCTGGTGGGCGGCATCATCGCCTACCTGCAGACCATTCCCGAAAGCGGCTTTGCCACACTCGCGGTCTCCCCTGTGTCGGTCGTCGTTGGGCTGCTGGTCGGCGTCGTGCTGACCGTCCTGTCCGCACTGGTTCCGGCCCGTGCCGCCACCGCGGTTGCCCCGCTGGCTGCCCTGCGGCCTGCCGAAGACGTGCGGGCCGGAACAAAACGCGGCCGGGTCCGGCTGATCGCCGGACTGGTGCTGCTGGTTGGCGGAGCTGCCCTCCTGGCAGCCGGCGCGATGTCCGCGGATCTCCTGGTGGCGCTTCCCGGCGGCATCCTCAGCTTCGTGGGCGTGCTGATGTGCGCGACCCTGTTTGTCCCGTCGCTGGTGCGGACCGTTGGTTCGCTGGCTGCACCGCTGGGAGTACCCGGCAAACTCGCCGCCGTCAACGCCGTCCGCAACCCCCAGCGCACCTCGGCAACGGCTTCCGCCCTGTTGATCGGCGTCACCCTCGTGACCATGATGATGACCGGAGCCGCAACCGTGCGGACGTCCCTGGACAACGTGCTGGCCGGAGAGTTCCCGGTTGACGTGAGCGTCACCGGTCAGGACACTCCGTTCACTGCAGGTGATGCGGATACCGCCCGTGCCGTGGACGGAGTGCAGGACGCCGTCCTGGTGCCCGTGGCCGGTACCACGGATACAAAGACCTGGGGGGCGTACGACGTCTACGCCCTGGACCCCGCCGACGCGGCGAAAGTCCTGAAGGATTCCAACCTGGTCCTGGCCGATGACACCATCGTGATGCCGCAGGGCATCAAGGATGAAACCCTGACGGTTACCGGGGCAACCTCCAGCGTGGAGCTGAAGGTCCTGGTCTCGGACAGCAAGCAGCTGCGCCCGCTGATCACGGCTGACACGGCGGCGGCCCTGGGCGGACCCGCACCGGTGGCCGAATCCGCGGACTACGTGCCCATGCCGCAGATCTGGCTGTCAGTGGACGAGGGAATGACCACCGGCGCCCTGATCGACCTGCGCTCCGATCTGGCCGAAGGCTTGGATGTGGAGGACTACCTCGTCAATGGGTCCGCCATTGAGCGCGCCGCCTTTGAACAGGTCATCGACGTGCTGCTGATGGTGGTGACCGGGCTGCTGGGCGTCGCCGTCGTGATTGCCCTGGTGGGGGTGGCCAACACCCTGTCCCTGTCCGTTCTGGAACGCACCCGCGAATCCTCGCTGCTGCGGGCCCTTGGCCTGACCCGCGGACAGCTGCGCGGCATGCTGGCACTGGAAGCCGTCCTCATTGCAGGGGTCGCGGCACTGATGGGCAGCGTGCTCGGGTCAATCTACGGCTGGCTCGGAGCGCAATCGGCGCTGGGTTCCTTTGCCTCAGTGGCATTGTCCGTGCCGTGGCTGCAGCTGCTCGGCGTCCTGGCCGTGGCACTGGTGGCCGGCCTGGCCGCATCGGTCCTCCCGGCCCGGCGCGCCGCCCGCCTGTCCCCGGTGGCTGGCCTGGCTGCCGACTAACACCCGCAGTTTCCCGGCAAACCAGTTCCCCGGCCCCTCAGCGGCCGGGGAACTCGCGGCGGATGCGGGGATCTGACAGGATACTCAGCAGACTGATCAGCACTAGTTCAAGGAGCAAACATGTCAGGCACCGGAAGCGCTTGGAAACCCGAACACGCGTCACTGTCCGCTTACCTGGATGACCATCTGCTCGGTGCGGAGACCGGGGTGCGGCTTTTCGGTGCTGCCCGCCGGACCTGGGCCGGATCCGAGCACGAGCAGACCTTCGCGGATCTGGAGCACGAGATTGCCGGTGAGCGCGATGAGCTTGAGCAGCTGATCATTACCCTGGGTTACCGCCGCAGCAAGTTCAAATACCTGATGGCAAAGACCGGTGCTGTCACGGGCCGCCTGGGGCCGCTCAATCCCATGAGCACCGGCGGCGGCACCTCGGGGCAGTTTGAACTCGAAACACTGCAGTCCATGGTGCGGGCCAAGGAATGCCTGTGGCGGACCCTGCTGGCTCTGGCCGCCCACGACCACAGGTTCAACGTCCCCCGGCTCAAGGACCTGATCCAAATGGCCGGCCGGCAGCAGGACGCCGTGGCCCGCGTGATGGAGGAGACCGCTCCGGCGCGTTTCCTGACCGGGCAGGTTCGTTCAGCTTCCTAGCGCCGGGGGTCTTCCGCACGTGCGGAAAGCTCCCTAAGATCCCGCGAACTAGCAGAAAGTGCCCTTCTGAACGATCAGAAGGGCACTTTCTGCTGTTTCGGCGTGCGTAGAGCGCGGGAAGTTACTCCGCGGGTTCCTCATACTTCGGGAAGATCGGTGCGGGCGTCGGCAGCGGAGTGCCCGGCACCAGCGGCGTGGCGATGGCGTTGAACTGCCGCGCGTCGCCGTCGTTCTGGCCCAGCACCGTCAGGAGCTTGGCGGCGCTGTCCGGCATCACCGGCTGGATCAGGATGGCCACGATGCGCAGCACTTCCAGCGTTACGTAGAGCACGGTGTTCATGCGCTCGACGTCGGTCTTCCGCAGCACCCAGGGAGCCTGCTCGGCAAAGTAGGCGTTGGTGTCGCCCAGGACCTTCCACGTGGCTTCGAGCGCGCCGTGGAAGTCCTGCACGTCGTACGCCTTGCGGGAAATCTCCAGCAGCTCACCGGCTGCGGCGAGGATGGCCTTGTCCTCAGCGGTGAACTCCCCCGGCTGTGGCACTGCGGCGCCGCAGTTCTTGGCGACCATGGACAGCGAACGCTGGGCCAGGTTGCCCAGGTTGTTGGCCAGATCGGAGTTCATCCGGCCCACCACAGCCTCGTGACTGTAGGAGCCGTCGCCGCCGAAGGGAACCTCGCGCAGCAGGAAGAACCGCACGGAATCCAGGCCGTACTGGTCGGCCCATTCTTTGGGTGCCACCACGTTGCCCAGGGACTTGGACATCTTGACGCCCTTGTTGTGCAGGAACCCGTGGATCATGACGCGCTTGGGCAGCTCCAGGTCAGCGGACATCAGGAACGCGGGCCAGAAGATCGCGTGGAAACGGGAGATGTCCTTGCCGATGACGTGCACATCCGCCGGCCAGTACTTCTTGAACGCTTCGGATTCGGTATTGGGGAAGCCGACGCCGGTGAGGTAGTTGGTCAGCGCGTCCACCCACACGTACATGACGTGCTCGGCGTTGCCCGGGACCGGGACTCCCCAGTCGAAGGTGGTGCGGGAGATGGACAGGTCCTCCAGGCCGCCCTTGACGAAGCTGATGACCTCGTTGAACTTGGACTGCGGCGCGGCGAAGGAGGGCTGGGATTCGTAGAGGGCCAGGAGCTTGTCCTGGTAGGCGGAGAGGCGGAAGAAGTAGCTTTCCTCCTCGGTCCAGGTCAGTTCGGTCTCCGTCTCCTTGGAGTAGCGGATACCGTCCTCGCGCAGCTCGGTTTCATCCTCGGAGTAGTACGCCTCGTCCCGGACGGAGTACCAGCCGGCGTACTTGGAGAGGTAGATGTCGCCCTTCTCCTCCATCCGCTTCCAGATGGCCTGCGCAGCGGCGTAGTGGTCCTTGTCCGTGGTGCGGATGAACCGGTCATGGGAGATATTCAGGTCCCGGCTCATCTGCTGGAAGGCTGCCGAATTCCGGTCCGCCAGCTCCTTGGCGGTGATGCCTTCCTTGTCCGCGGACTGCTGCATCTTCAGGCCATGCTCGTCCGTGCCGGTCATGAAGAAGACGTCGTACCCGTCCAGGCGCTTGAATCGGGCCATGGCGTCGGTGGCAATGGCCTCGTAGGCGTGGCCGATATGGGGCACTCCGTTGGGATAGGAGATGGCCGTGGTGATGTAGAACGGGGTCTTGGAATCGGAAGAAGTCACATAAGAAAATTACCCTGTTTTGCCCCTCGGTGTCGCTTCGGTGCAGTCCGGCCGCCGCGGAAAGCATATGGACGCGCTCCGCTTGACCGCTGGTGAGCTTCAGCGCACTGTTGCGGCATGAAGGCGTTTGCGATCAGCAAGTACAAGGGGCCGCTGCAGGAAGTGAACATGCCCGAGCCGGAGGTGGGTGGGAACGATGTCCTCGTTGACGTTCAAACCGCCGGGGTCAACCACCTTGATGAGATGATTCGCAGCGGTGAGTTCAAACAGATCCTGCGGTACCGGCTCCCGCTGACCCTTGGCAACGAAGTGGCAGGAACGGTGGTTCGGGCAGGCCGCTCGGTGCGCGGCTTCGCCCCGGGCGACACCGTGTACGCCCGGCCCAGGAGGGACCGCATCGGGACCTTCGCCGAATGGACTGCCATTGCCGAGGAGGATCTTGCCCCAACGCCGGTCTCGCTGGACCTGACGGAAGCGGGGTCGCTGCCGCTGGTGGCGCTCACCGCTTGGCAGGCCCTGATTGAGCGCGGCAACGTTCAGCCGGGGCAAAAGGTCCTGATCCATTCCGGTGCCGGCGGTGTCGGGTCCATCGCGATTCAGCTTGCCAAGCATTTGGGTGCCGAGGTGGCTACGACGGCCAGCGGCTCCAACGGCGCCTTTGTGCGCGATCTCGGAGCCGACGTCGTCATCGATTACCGGGCACAGGACTTTGAGCAGGTGCTGCACGGCTATGACCTTGTCCTGGACACCCTGGGCGGCAGGAACCTTGAAAAGTCCCTGCGGGTTCTGCGTCCGGGCGGAAGAGTCATTGGCATTGCGGGTCCACCGGATCCGGCGTTCGCCCGGGAGATGGTCGTGAACCCTCTGGTGCGGTCGGTGATCACCCTGCTCAGCTCAGGCGTGCGGCGTCGGGCCAGAAAGCTGGGCGTCACGTACGAATTCCTGTTTATGCACGCCAGCGGTGAGCAGCTGCGCAAAATCACTGCCCTGGTCGACGACGGCGTGCTGCGCCCGGTGGTGGGAAGGGTGTTTCCGTTCGACCAGACGCCCGAGGCACTGCAGGCCCTGGGAAAGGGCGGGATCCGGGGCAAAGTGGTGATCAGCCGCGATGGTGGCCGGGTGGACGATTAGGGCTGGTACTCGGCCGTATCAAACCGTTCAAGATATCCCCTCCCAAGCAGCACGGCGGTGGGGATGACCGCAACAATCCAGGCCGGAAGCGCAAACAGGACACCCCGGTCCGGCGACCAGCCGGTCCCGTGGCCCAGGAGTCCAAACCAGGCCAAACCTGAGGAGGCGGCGAGCGCGGACAGGCCGACCCCCACGAACGTCCGCAGCCTGTTCCGCCGGTAACGGGTCTGCAGCAACAGAAGAAGCGGCAGAAGCGGGACGAGCCAGCCGAACACTCCAACCGGGAAGCCGGCAAAAGCAAGGCTCAGCACGATGCGGACGGCAAGATAACCCGTCCCGACAGCCACGAGGGCGGTTGCGGCGTACATGATGAGGTACCGCCTGCCGAGGGGAAGGCCGCCCCGCACTCCGTACAGCGCGGTGAAGAGCGCCCAGGACGGGAGAAACGCCAGTGCGAGCCCCACGTAGATCCCGGGCTCCGTGAGCACAAGCAGAACGGTCAGCAGAAGGACCGGCAGCGCATAAACACTCACCCGGATCGCCGCTGCGGAAGGACGGGCCGGGAGGAAGACAGCAAGTCCAATCAGCACTGCGGTTGCAGCATGGATCGCCGCGGGGGCCACCCGGCCCCAACTGCTGACGGACGCTGCGGAACCGCCGGCGCCGGCGAAAGAGACCGCTGCAAACGTGCCAAGCCATACCAGCAGCACCGATGCCTCAGCCCAGCTGCGTTCCAGGGGTGTCGCCCGAGGATCTGGGTCCAACCCCGGTCCGGCCGCGCCGTGTTTCCCGGCGCTGCTGCTCCCCTGGACTTCCTTCATGTGGACTCCCCCTCCCCCGGCGTGCTCGAAGCCACCGGGTTTCGGGCCAGTGTAGCCGGGGCTGGCTTAGCGTCCCGTCTCCGAATCGGCCAGCACTCCGGTCAGCACTGGGCCTGTCGCGGCCAGTCCGGCCCGCACCAGTGCCACGCCGACGGCGACCGACCCCACCAGGAAGGCCACGGATACCGGTGCAACCAGCAGCGCTGCCCCGGTCAGCGGGAACAGCAGCACCGCGGGCACAGCGGTGGACACGATGCTGACCAGCAGCAACGGCTGCATGACCGCTCCGATGCGCGCAGCATCAATGACTTCGCGGGGCATGCCCATCCGGTCCAGGCTGCGGTAGAGGTCCGCCCGGTCCAGCACGGTGGCTGCCTGGTTAATTCCCGCCGAGCAGGCCACCATGAGGAAGCCGGCGATAACCGTGATCAGAACACCCGTCATGATGTCCTGCAGCAGGAAGTCCTCCGGACCCTCGGACTGCGCTCCCTGCAGTGCCGCTGCTCCGGCGCCGGCAATAACGGCAGTGAAGCAGACCATCGACAGCGCGCTGACCTGCCGCCATGCCGCTTTCGGTGCATCCAGGACGATCCGTGCGGCCATCAGCGCCTGCGGCGTTGTGGCCCGGCGCAGCCGCCGCCGGGCGGAGACGGACACCAGCCAGGGCCCGACCAGGTTCAGTACTGCCAGCCCGGCTGCGAACACACCGAAGATGATCATCAGGGCCAGCACGGCTCCGGCGCCGGGGATCATGAGGGCAAGGACGCAGATTCCCAGAATCGCAACGGCGATTCCCGCCCGGCTCCAGTGGACCTTTTGGGCCAAGGCCCTCGTCCGTACGCCCAGTGGCGAGATGATGACCTTGCGGAGGCCGACGGCGGAACTTCCCACGGCCAGGAGCACCACGGCTGCCACCGTGGCCAGGCCTGCGGCCGGGTGCAGCCAATACGCCGAGCCCAGCGGGGCTCCCCGGAAATGGATCAGCTGAACGAACGGGGCGAGCACCGCGTAACCGACCACTCCGCCCAGTGCACCGGCGAGCGCCTGCGCGCCGGCTTCCAGGACCGTTACTTGGCGGACCGTCTTCGCGGACGCACCCAGCAGGCGCAGGGTCGAGAGATGCTCGTCGCGGCGCCGGGCCGACAGCCGTGCGGCCGAACCGCCAAGCGTGATCAGGGGAAGCACCAGCAAAATAAGTGCGAAGGATGCGAGCAGCAGGTAGAGATCGCCTTCCGCATCCCCCCACTGCAGGAAGGACAGGGCGCCGGCAAGCACCGTCAGCAGGAGGGTGGTGACCACGGCAAAGGATGCCGCCGGCAGCAGCGCCGCCCTGTGTCCCGAGGTGCCCGGTCTGTTCAGGAGCCAGGCGATGCGCAGCGGGACGGCCAGGCCTGAGACTCCGGCCGCACGGCCAAAAGCTGAGGATACGGTGGTGCTCATCGGATCATTCCCGCCGCACCGGCCGTATCGGCAACGACCCGGCCGTCGGCAAGGGTGACCACCCGTGCGCACCACCGGGCAACCTCCGGATCGTGCGTGACAACCACCAGCGACCGGCCGGTCCCCTGCACTGTTCCCAGCAGCAGCCTCATCACGTCCGCTGACGTCCGGGAGTCGAGGGCACCGGTGGGCTCATCCGCGAACAGTACCCGTGCTCCCGTGACCTGTGCCCGGGCAATCGCCACCCGTTGTGCCTGGCCGCCGGACAGCTCTCCGATCCTTCGGCCCTCCATGCCGGCCAGCCCCAGGGCGGACAGGGCAGCCGCTGCGGTCTGTTCCGCACGGACCCGGTCCGTGCCGTCGAGCATCAGGGCCAGGGCCACGTTCTCCCCCGCGGTGAGTTCGGGAATGAGCAGCCCCTGCTGGAATACGAAGCCGAAGTCCCGGCGGCGCAGGGCGGACCTTGCGTCGTCGTCGAGGGCGGTGACCTCAACCGGGGCACCGGATCCGCGGAAGAGCCGTACGCTTCCGGCGTCGGGCTGGATAATGCCGGCCAGGCAGTGCAGCAGAGTGGTCTTTCCCGAACCCGAAGCTCCCATCACGGCAATGGCTTCACCGGGCCGGACGGAAAGGCTGACACCGGCGAGGGCGGGTGCGTTGCTGTTGTAGGTCTTTACGAGGTTGTCGGCTGCCAGCAGGGGCGGCATACCGGGCATGGATGCAGTCATACATCCATGGTGTCTCCGCTGGGCTTTGCGCGCCTCGGAGGATGGCATGAACCCGGAGCCGGGCAGTCTCCTACCCCGGGTGGAGAAACACTTTGATGGCCCGTTATCTGCACTAAGGATCAGCCCGACGGCGCTTGCGGGAGCCAGAGGGGCCAGTCAGGGTCCTTTGTGCAGATCAAGGGCCTTCCGGAAATCCTTTGTGCAGATCAAGGGCTCAAAAAGGCGTTTTAGGGGGTTTTGGACCCGTTATCTGCACGAGAGACTTTTTGATGTCCCCATATCTGCACGAGAGATTGCTCCGGCGGTTCTGATGACCCGTCATCTGCCCGAAGGATCCAGCCCGACGACGCCGGTGCGCCGTCCCTCTGCCCGACAGGTCGGATCGGGCCTCCTGCTGCACGCGTAAACAAGCAGGGACCGGCCCGCCGAGGCGGAACCGGTCCCTGCTGCTGGTGCTGGTGGTACTGCGTTACCCGCGGAATCAGTCCTGCAGGTCGACCTCGCGGGCAACAGAGGCACCGATTTCGACCTTCAGCTCTTCCAGCACGTCCTGCGGCACTGAGGAATCGACAGTCAGCAGGGACAGCGCCTGGCCGCCCTCGCTGTTCCGGGCCACCTGCATGCCGGCAATGTTGATGTCCTTCTCGCCCAGGATCCGGCCCAGGGAGCCGATGACGCCGGGACGGTCCTGGTAGATCAGCACAATCAGGTGTTCGCTGATCGGGATTTCCAGGTCATAGCCGTTGACGCCCACGAGCTTCTGGATCTGCTTCGGTCCGGTCAGGGTGCCGGAGACCTCCAGGCGGGTGCCGTCGGAAAGGGCGCCGCGGATGGTGAGCAGGTTGCGGTAATCGTCCACGTCAGGCGTGGTCAGGAGCCGCACCTCGATGCCGCGCTGCTCGGCCAGCACCGGGGCGTTCACGTAGGAAACCTGCTCGGACACGATGTCGGTGAAGATGCCCTTGAGCGCTGCCAGCTCCAGGGCCTTGACGTCCAGGGACGCAATCTCGCCGGCCACTTCGATGTCCACTGCGGTGACCGAATCGTGTGACAGCGCGGTGAAGATACGCCCCAGCTTCTCGATCAGCGGGATACCCGGGCGCACGTCTTCGGCGATGACCCCGCCGGCAACGTTGACGGCGTCCGGCACCAGTTCACCGGCCAGCGCCAGGCGGACGGATTTGGCCACCGATACACCGGCCTTTTCCTGCGCTTCCTCGGTGGAGGCACCCAGGTGCGGGGTCACGATGACGTTGTCCAGCGACTGGAACGGCAGGTCGGTGGAGGGTTCCTTCACGAACACGTCCACGCCGGCGCCGGCAATCTTGCCCTCGGTGAGCGCGGTGTACAGGGCATCTTCATCAACAAGGCCGCCGCGGGCCACGTTGACCACGTACGCGGTGTCCTTCATCTTCTCGAACGCGTCGGCGCCGAGCATGCCCAGGGTTTCCGGGGTCTTGGGCATGTGGATGGTGACGAAGTCGGCCTGTTCCAGCAGCTCGTCCAGGGTTACCAGCTTCACGTTCAGCTGCGCGGCGCGGGCCGAGGTGATGTACGGGTCATAGGCGAGGATTTCGGTGCCGAAACCCTGCAGGCGGGCAGCAACGAGGGCACCAATGCGGCCCAGGCCGATGATGCCGATCTTCTTCTCGAACAGTTCGATGCCGGAGTACTTGGAGCGCTTCCACTCCCCGCCCTTGAGCGCGGCACTGGCCTGGGGAATGTGGCGGGCCAGGGACAAGATATGGCCCACGGTCAGTTCCGCGGCCGAAATGATGTTGGAGGTGGGTGCGTTCACCACCATGACGCCGGCCTGGGTGGCGGCCTTGATGTCCACGTTGTCCAGGCCCACACCGGCGCGGGCAATGACCTTGAGCTTGGGAGCGGCGGCAATGGCTTCGGCGTCGACCTGCGTGGCGGAACGCACGAGGATGGCGTCGACGTCGGCGATTGCGGCCAGCAGCTGGGCGCGGTCCGCTCCGTTGGTGGAGCGGATCTCGAAGTCCGGCCCCAGGGCCTGAACCGTGGCCGGGGAAAGTTCTTCCGCAATAAGTACGACGGGCTTGGTGGCTGTCACCGGTGACCTCTTTAGCTGTGGTGGATTCTGGTGGGGTTCTAGGTGAAGCGTTTTTCGCGCAAAGAGGCCGGACCCGTGTAACCGGGCCCGGCCTCTTTACCGAAACGGCTTGCTCCTTCGAGCTTATCGTTTCGCTGATGGGCACGCTCAATTCGTGTCCTGTGTTACCGGCAACTCTCCGGCATGAAACGGCTAGCGGGAGACGGAGCCCTCGGTGTAGTCGTCGTCGGACTTGATCCAAGAGAAGAGCTTGCGCAGTTCGCGGCCGGTGGCCTCGATGGGGTGGTCCTCGCCCTTCTTGCGCAGTGCCTTGAACTCCGTAGCGTCCGCGTCCTGGTCGTCGATGAAGCGCTTGGCGAAGGCCCCGTTCTGGATGTCCGCGAGGACTGCCTTCATGTTTTCCTTCACGCTCTCGTCAATGACGCGGGGACCGGACACGTAGTCGCCGTATTCGGCGGTGTCGGAGACACTCCAGCGCTGCTTGGCGATGCCGCCTTCGACCATCAGGTCAACAATCAGCTTGAGCTCGTGCAGCACCTCGAAGTACGCAACCTCCGGCTTGTAGCCGGCTTCGGTCAGGGTTTCGAAACCGTACTGGATCAGCTGCGAAGCACCGCCGCAGAGCACTGCCTGCTCGCCGAAGAGATCGGTTTCGGTCTCTTCGGTGAAGGTGGTTTCGATGACGCCGGCACGGGTGCCGCCGATGGCCTTGGCGTAGGACAGGGCCAGTTCCTTGGCCTTGCCGGACGGGTTCTGCTCGACGGCGATCAGGTCGGGAACACCGCGGCCGGCTTCGAACTCGCGGCGGACAATGTGGCCCGGGCCCTTGGGGGCAACCAGTGCGACGTCGACGTCGGCCGGCGGCTGGATGTAGCCGTAGCGGATGTTGAAGCCGTGGCCGAAGAACAGGGCGTCGCCGGCCTGCAGGTTCGGAGCGATGTCCTCGGCGTACACGAAGCGCTGGACCTGGTCCGGGGTCAGGACCATGATCAGGTCCGCTTCGGCGACGGCGTCGGCGACGTTGAGCACGCGCAGTCCCTCGGCTTCGGCCTTGGCACGGGACTTCGAGCCTTCCTTGAGGCCAACGCGGACGTCGACGCCGGAATCGCGGAGGCTGAGCGCGTGGGCGTGGCCCTGGCTGCCGTAGCCAATGACCGCTACGGTGCGTCCCTGGATGATGGACAGGTCGGCGTCGTCGTCGTAATACATGTCAGTCACAGTGTGTCTCCTACTGAGGTTTTCTTGGATGAAGGTTTGGTGCGGAACGGCGGCGATAGCCTAGGCGCTGCGCAGGGCGCGGTCGCCCATGGACTTTGCGCCGCGGCCGATGGCCAGGGTTCCGGATTGGACTATTTCGCGGATGCCAAAGGGTTCAAGCACTGCAAGGAGTGCGTTGAGTTTATCGGCGGTGCCTGTGGCTTCAACGATCAGCGAGTCGGTGGACACGTCAACCACTGAAGAACGGAACAGCTCGGCTGCTTGGGTTACCTGCAGCCGGGTTGCGGCATCCGCGCGAACCTTGACCAAGATGTGGTCGCGTTGCACGGAAGACTCGGGAACCAGCTCGACAATCTTGATGACGTTGACGAGCTTGTTCAGTTGTTTGGTGACCTGTTCGAGCAGGTCACCCTCGGCCTCGACCACCACGGTGATGCGGGACAGGCCCGGAACCTCCGAGGGGCCAACGGCCAAAGAATTGATGTTGAATGCCCGGCGGGCAAACAGGGACGCAACGCGGGTCAGAACACCGGGAACGTCTTCAACCAGCACGGAAAGGGTGTGGCGTGCCATGGCCCTAGTCCTCCTCTTCCCATTGGGGTGTCATGTTGCGGGCAATCTGGATCAGGTCATTGGACACGCCCGAGGGGACCATCGGCCACACCATGGAATCGCGGCTGACCACGAAGTCGATGACGACGGGCCGGTCATTGATGGCCAGCGCCTGGCGGATGGTGTCGTCAATGTCCTCTTCGCGTTCGCAGCGCAGCCCGGCGCAGCCGTACGCGTCGGCAAGCTTGACGAAGTCCGGGATGCGCACGGTGTCATGGCCGGTGTTGAGGTCCGTGTTGGAGTAGCGGGACTCGTAGAAGAGCGTCTGCCACTGCCGCACCATGCCCAGGGATGAGTTGTTGATGATGGCAACCTTGATCGGAATCTTATTGATCAGGCAGGTGGCCAGCTCCTGGTTGGTCATCTGGAAACAGCCGTCGCCGTCGATCGCCCAGACCACGCGGTCCGGGTTGCCGACCTTGGCGCCCATGGCCGCGGGTACGGAGTAGCCCATGGTGCCCAGTCCGCCGGAGTTCAGCCAGGCGCGGGGGCGCTCGTACTTGATGAACTGAGCGGCCCACATCTGGTGCTGGCCGACGCCGGCCACGTACACGCCTTCCGGTCCGGTGAGCGCACCGATGCGTTCGATGACCTTCTGCGGGGCAATGTGCCCGTCCTCCGGCTCGGCGAAGCCCATCGGATAGGTTTCGCGCAGCCGGTCGATCATGGCCCACCAGGACGTGATGTCCGGGCGTTCCTCGGCGAACTGTGTCCGGACGGCGTCGGTCAGTTCAGGAATGATCTCCTTGACCGATCCAACAATTGGTACATCGGCCGGGCGGTTCTTGGAGATTTCCGCGGGGTCGATGTCGGCGTGGATGACCTTGGCGCCGGGGGCGAAGGAGGACAGGACGCCGGTGACGCGGTCATCAAAGCGGGCACCGAGCGTGATGAGCAGGTCCGACTGCTGCAGTGCGGTCACTGCGGAGACCGATCCGTGCATGCCCGGCATGCCGGCGTGCTGGGGGTGCGAGTCGGGGAAAACGCCGCGGGCCTGGAGGGTGGTGACCACCGGGGCTCCCACGAGTTCAGCCAGTTCCAGCAGTTCTTCCGAGGCGTTGGCCTTCAGCACGCCGCCGCCCACGTAGAACACGGGACGATGCGATGCGGCGATCAGGCGGGCGGCCTCGCGCACCTGCTTGGAGTGGCCGCGGACCACCGTGCGGTAGCCGGGCAGGTCGATCTTGGGCGGCCAGGAGAACTGCGTCTTGGCCTGCTGCGCATCCTTGGAGATATCCACCAGCACGGGCCCGGGACGGCCCGTGGTGGCAATGTGGAAGGCTTCGGCCAGCACCCGGGGAATGTCGTCAGCGTTGGTCACCAGGTATGAGTGCTTGGTGATGGGCATCGTGATGCCCACGATGTCCGCTTCCTGGAAGGCATCGGTGCCGATAAAGGCGCTGGACACCTGGCCGGTGATGGCGACCATGGGAACAGAGTCCATATGGGCATCCGCGATGGCGGTGACCAGGTTGGTGGCTCCGGGACCGGACGTGGCGATGCAGACACCGGCGCGGCCGGTGACCATGGCGTACCCCTCGGCCGCGTGGCCGGCACCCTGTTCATGGCGGACCAGAATGTGCCTGATCTTGGTGGAATCCATGAGCGGGTCATAGGTCGGAAGGATCGCGCCGCCCGGAAGACCGAAAATATCGTCGACACCCAGTTCTTCCAGCGCCCGGACAATAGCTTTAGAGCCGGTCATCTCGGTGGGCGGAACAACGTTGTTGGGGCCCTGGACCCGATTGTCCACGACGTCGGAGGGTGCGGATATGGAGGAGGCAACATCACGCGTCTTGGCCGCGGCCGCCTTCGCGGCGACACTGGCCTTATTGGCCATCAGCGACGGGCTGATTGGCGATCCCTTACTCATAAAGACTTCCTTACGGATACTTATTCATGTGATCTGCTGCGGCGGCCGTCCGGACGGTGAGCCCGGGGCGGCTTTTGTGCTTTGTCTGAAGCCAATAAAAAAACCCCTCGTGCCGGTTGGCTCCGTAGGGGTTCGCGCGTGACGTTCTTACAAGCCGGCTGTTAGGCCACGCGCTTGATAAGGACGACGGATACGATCTGCATACGGATCAGTCTTCCCTTCCCACTGCAGGGGTGTCAACCGGAAACGCTGGCGTCTCACCATGTGGACAAGCGGTCCGCATCATGGACGCATCACTGCCGGGCCCAGAAGGCCGACAGGGCCTAAGTGGGCCCCCAATCGGCAGCCGCTGCCCCAACAAGGCTGCAGGGTTTACTCCTGCCCCGATAAGGCGGCAGGGCTTAATAAGGCTGAAAACCCTTAGGGGCCCCGCTGATATCCGCGCCAGCGGATATCAGCGGGGAGGGTTTTCAGCCGCAGTAAGCACCCGTGGACGCGGAGTTGACCAGCTTGGCGTACTTGCCCAGGACTCCGGTGGTGAACTTGGCCGGCAGTGGCTTCCAGCCTTCCTTGCGGGCTTCGAGCTCGTCGGCATCGACCAGCAGGTCGAAGGTGCGGGCTGCGATGTCCACGCGGATCCGGTCACCGTCCTTCACGAAGGCGATGGGGCCGCCGTCGACCGCCTCGGGCGCAACGTGCCCGATACACAGGCCCGTGGTGCCGCCGGAGAACCGGCCGTCGGTCAGCAGCAGGACATCCTTGCCCAGGCCGGCACCCTTGATGGCGCCGGTGATGGCGAGCATTTCGCGCATGCCCGGCCCGCCCTTGGGGCCTTCGTAGCGGATGACGACGACGTCGCCGGCGTGGATCGCCCCGGCGTCGAGCGCATCCAGGGCGCCCTGCTCGCGCTCAAAGACGCGTGCGGTGCCTTCGAACACGTCGGCGTCGAATCCGGCGCTCTTGACGACGGCGCCCTCGGGAGCCATGGAACCGTGGAGGATGGTGATGCCGCCGGTCTTGTGGATCGGGTTGTCCATGGCGCGCAGGACCTTGCCGTCCGGATCCGGCGGATCGATCTTGGCAAGGTTCTCGGCCACGGTCTTGCCGGTGACGGTGAGGCAGTCGCCATGGATCAGGCCGGCGTCGAGCAGTGCCTTCATGATGACAGGAACGCCGCCGATCTTGTCGACGTCGTGCATGACGTAGCGGCCGAACGGCTTCAGGTCACCCAGGTGCGGGATCTTGTCGCCGATGCGGTTGAAGTCCTCGAGCGTGAGGTCAACCTCTGCCTCGCGGGCGATGGCCAGCAGGTGCAGGACCGCGTTCGTGGATCCGCCGAAGGCCATGGTGACGGCGATGGCGTTTTCGAAGGCCTTCTTGGTCATGATGTCGCGGGCGGTGATGCCCTTGCGGAGCAGGTTGACCACGGCTTCGCCGGACTTGCGGGCGAATTCGTCGCGGCGGCGGTCCGCTGAGGGCGGAGCGGCCGAACCGGGCAGAGACATGCCCAGCGCCTCGCCGATGCAGGCCATGGTGTTGGCGGTGTACATGCCGCCGCAGGCGCCTTCGCCCGGGCAGATGGCACGTTCGATAGTGTCCAGGTCCTTGAGGCTCATCTTGCCGGCGGCGCAGGCGCCGACCGCTTCGAAGGCGTCAATGAGCGTGACCTCGCGCTCGGTGCCGTCTTCCATTTTGGCAAAGCCGGGCATGATCGATCCGGCGTAAAGGAAAACGCTGGAGAGGTCGAGGCGGGCCGCCGCCATCAGCATGCCGGGAAGCGACTTGTCGCAGCCGGCCAGCAGAATGGAGCCGTCCAGCCGCTCGGCCATCATGACGGTTTCCACGGAGTCGGCAATGACCTCGCGGGAGACGAGGGAGAAATGCATGCCCTCATGCCCCATGGAAATGCCGTCGGAAACGGAAATGGTGCCGAACTGCATCGGGAACCCGCCGCCGGCGTGGACGCCTTCCTTGGCGCCCTGGGCCAGCCGGTTCAGGGACAGGTTGCAGGGCGTAATTTCGTTCCAGGAACTGGCGACGCCGATCTGCGGTTTGGCGAAATCGTCGTCTCCCATTCCCACCGCACGGAACATGCCCCGCGCCGGAGCTGCGTGGATCCCGTCGGTGACTACTCGGCTTCGGGGTTTGATGTCAGGGGTTTTCTCCAAGCTCATGTTCCGATCTTAGGACCTGCCGGCGCCTCCCCCGGGGCATATGACGGCCGCGTGCCCCGGTTGTTACGGCGCGTGAAGGGCGCGTGACAAGTCTGTTTCCAACCGGGTGTTGCCGGGCAGGGCTTCCGCCGATTGGGGCTTGTGTTCATAGACTGGAGGAATGACTTCGGCACCAGCATTCCGCGACCAGCCCTCCAGCGATGACATCAAGGCTGTGCTCCGGCATGTGTTTGAGTCCCAGATTCCCAACTACGGGGACTACAACCTGGTGTGCGCCGGACCGGGCGGGGACGGGGCGGAGGCCTACTACGTGGTGGGTTACCGGTGGCGGCCCGCCGAGCTGGTGTTTGCTCCGTTCGACACCGCAACCTTGGCCGGGCTTGAGCCTCCGACGGCCGTGAACTCCACGAATCTCTCCCACACGGAGGAAGTCTCCGCCGGAGACTTCGAGGTTGGCACGAACACCGGTCGCATCTTCCGCTTCCAGGTGCAGGCGAGCGCGCCGCTGCCCGACGACGGCGGCCTGCGGGTCATCGAGCAGGCCGCCGACCTCGAGGACTTCGCGTCCTTTGTGGATCATTTCCTGACCCTGGCCTAGGCCCGCGGGCCCACGCCAGGGTCAGCGGGCCAGGCCAGCGTCAGCCAGCTAGGCCCAGGGGCCGCGGCGTGCCAGGTTCAGAGGTTCCTCGCCGCGGGCCAGCCGTGCGATCTGCTCTTTAAGCAGCTTGCGGATGCGGGGCACAAACGCCTCAGTATTGCCGCCGACGTGCGGGGTGATGAGCGCGTTGGGCGCCTTCCAGAGCGGATGGCCGGCCGGGAGCGGCTCGGGATCGACGACGTCGAGCGCGGCATACAGGCGGCCGGACAATACTTCGGCAGTGAGCGCTTCGGTGTCCACAACGGGGCCCCGGGCAACATTCACCACCAGCGCACCATCGGGCAGCGCGGCCAGCACCTCCTTGTTGATCAGGTGGTGCGTTGCCTCGGTCAGCGGGGTTATCACCACCACAACTTCGGCCTTGCCGGCAAGCTCCACAAGTTCGTCAGCACCATGGACGGTGCCGTGCTCATCGGTGCGCGCACGGCTCCCCACCCGGGTGAGTTCAACTTCGAAGGGCTCCAGCCGCTGGGCAATCGCGGCACCAATTCCGCCGACGCCCACCAGCAACACCCGGCGGTCCGCCAGCCCGGGGTAGCGCCGGCTGTCCCAGGTTTCGCTCTCTGCGTTCCGAACCGCGGTGTCCACGCCGCGGAGCGAGGCCAGCATCAGTGCCACGGCGAGTTCCGCCGTTCCGGCAATGTGGACACCCGCAGCGCTGACAACGGCGACGTCGGGACCCACCAGTTCGGGCAGGCCGTCATAGCCCGTGGACTGGGCCTGGAGCATTTTCAGGTGCGGGACGCGGTCCAGCGCCTCTTTCCAGTCGCTGCCGGCGCCGTAGGGCAGGACGACGGCGTCGATCTCACCGTATTCAAGACCTTTCGGTTCCCCCACCACATCCCAGACGCCGGCGCGGATGCCGTCCGGCAACGGACTCACGGCCTCCAGGAGTTCTTCGGTGGGCAGCGTAATGGTTCGGACGGGGCGGTATTCCTCATTCATGCCTGACAGCCTAGCGTCCGGACTCGAAGGAGACGCCACCTCTGGACACTGAACCGGAACCCGCCGTAACGTCGAGAAACGACGCACCTCAGGCCCGCTCCGGCTCGCGTTCCAGGGAGTCCCGCGCTTCAGGGAGTACAGACCCGGCGGCCCGCACCGCCGGCATCAAGGGAAGGCGACGACGTGAAACGTTCCCCGCTGCTGACATCGGCGGCCGTTCTCTCAGCAGCAGGCTTCGGTGCTGCGGCAGCCGCACTTGTGCGCCGGATGCTGCGGCACGGCGCCGTCGACCAGGCCCTGAGGGTCAGCAGCAAAGACGCGGAAACCGGGCAGCTTCCAGTGGTCTCCCCCGAACCCGGCGGAATCCCGCCCAGCGCCCTGCCCGGCTGGCAGGGAAACCTGCCGGTCACTCCGGTTCCCCCGGACACCGTTACCGCCACGGCCCCCGAATCCACCACCGCAGCACCCGCAACCGGGAAGACGGGAGATCCCGAAGCTGACCCCCTGCCGGAGCGGACCTGGGTGGTGGACAACAGCTCGGCCTGGGACGGAAGCCCGCTGGAAATGGTGGTTCCTCCGGGACGGCACCTGCGGAGGGGGCAGCCGGGCCCCGCACAGACCTGACGGAGACGGCATCGGGCCGATTTTTCTTTTTCCCGAAAGTACTGGTAATGTTTCATGTCGTTGCGGAGAGCAAATCGAGCAGAAATGTTCGCACTGCCCGACAAAACAAAGGCACCTCTAGCTCAATTGGCAGAGCATCTGACTCTTAATCAGAGGGTTCCGGGTTCAAGTCCCGGGGGGTGCACCACAAACCCCGTTTGACCAGGACGAAAGTCCCCGTCGGACGGGGTTCTTTTTTGTCTCGGGTGACCCTTGCCGCCAAGGTGCCTGCACGTGCATCCGCACCAGGCCTGCGGCCAGCCTGGCAGCCCAGGCATTTCCTCCCCCTTGGACACCTGGCCTCCGGACATGATGTGCGTCTCACTTCCGCCATCACCGCCCGAAGTGTTCAC
This sequence comes from Arthrobacter citreus, assembly GCF_038405225.1. Classification (NCBI taxonomy): domain Bacteria; kingdom Bacillati; phylum Actinomycetota; class Actinomycetes; order Micrococcales; family Micrococcaceae; genus Arthrobacter; species Arthrobacter citreus. The sequence continues at coordinate 714,477 of NZ_CP151657.1, read as the reverse complement.
GTCACATCAAAATCACTGGTAGTGTTGTCTGTCGTTGCGGATCACAAATTGACGGTTTCCGCCGTCGAGGGACACGCAGCAGATGCACCTCTAGCTCAATTGGCAGAGCATCTGACTCTTAATCAGAGGGTTCCGGGTTCAAGTCCCGGGGGGTGCACCAAGCAGGGAGCGGCTTAGCCCGGTGAAAACCGGCGAAGCCGCTCCTTTTTGTTGTGCGCAGGGTGTCCGCCCTGAAAGGCGGAAGACCTGAACGGCGGAAGAACCGCCCCTCAACTGCAAAAGAGGCACGCCCCGGCGGGGACGTGCCTCTTTTTACAATGATTTTGCTCCGGGCTAGGCGCTCTCGGTTTTCGCGGCTTCGGTGCCAGCGTCCCCGGCAGGAGTTTCTTCCGGCGTCGGAGCCCCGACAATTTCCTCGGCAGGGACAACGGGAATAGGCAGCCCGGGAACATCCACGGCAAGCTGCCAGCGGGGGTTTCCCAGCTCCCTGATGACGTTGCGCAGCTGCCCGCGAAGTGCCTCGGACATCAGCTCGCCGCCCTCAATCAGGGTGCGCTCGATATTTTGGGCTTCGCGCAGCGCCTCCACTCCCTGCGGGGTGATGGAGACCATGTGGCTTCGTCTGTCCAGATCATTGCGAACCCGCGCCACGTGACCGTGGGCCTCGAGCCGCGAGAGGGTTTTACCCATTGTCTGGGCCTGAACCCGGACAAGCTGCGCCAGATGCGCCTGCGTCATTGGACCCTGGGAATCCAGGACTCCCAGCGCGATCACTCCGGCATGGGTGACGCCAATGCGGACAAGCCTTTCATTCCAGGCGTGTTCGACCAGGCGTGCCGCCGTCGACAACAGGCGACCCGTGGGCCAGTGCTCCATATCGGGCATAAAAGAGGACTCTTCCTTTCACTGTGAGGATTTGATGGCCGATCGGATAACCTACAAATCCACCACATACTAGGATAGCCACCTAGGCCGCGCGCTGTCGCGCTGTGACACAGCCGGATCGCCCATTGATACCAAGGAGAGACCTATGCCCCGCCTGTCCCCCGGTGAAAAAGCCCCTGATTTCACTCTTCCGGCCACCGACTCCGCGTCCGTATCGCTCTCCGATTTCCGGGGCCGCAGCACCATCGTGTACTTCTACCCCGCAGCGGCGACTCCCGGCTGCACCACCCAGGCCTGTGACTTCCGGGACAACCTGAACACGCTCCAGGATGCCGGGTACGCCGTCGTCGGGGTCTCCCCCGACCCGATCCCCAAGCTGGAGAAATTCGCGGAGGCCGAACACCTCAACTTCCCGCTGCTCTCCGACCCCGACCATGCCGTGGCCGAAGCCTATGGAGCATGGGGCGAGAAGAAAAACTACGGCAAGACCTACGAGGGTCTGATCCGCTCGACCGTGGTGGTGGACCCCGAAGGCGCCGTTTCCCTGGCCCAGTACAACGTGAAGGCCACCGGGCACGTTGCCAAGCTGGAGCGTGATCTCGGACTGGCCTGAAACTCGGGTACACTGGAGGCTGGTTTTGTGCCTTTTCGCGGAAATTTCGCGGCAGTGACAACCTGAGCGCGAGTGGCGGAATTGGTAGACGCGCTGGATTTAGGTTCCAGTGTCTTCGGACGTGTGGGTTCAAGTCCCTCCTCGCGCACCATTGGAATGAGTCGGACTCCCGTTTCCGGATGAGTCGCGGCATAGGTAACACCCCGGTCTTCGGACCGGGGTGTTTTCTTTTGCCCGGGCCGGCGGCCGCCGGTCGTGGGATTCCTGGACCCGATGGATGTCCGGCAGATCCGGCAGCGGATACGTGCGCTGTGACGTGGGTCAAAATCTTTTCCACTCCCAACCCATCCGGTTCCGGAGCTGAGCCGAAGACCTTCTGAGACCTCGCACCAAGAGGTGTTCATACCAACCACGAGGTCCCGCCGGGCGGGACCCTCGCCAGAAGGAGAAACACCATGGCTTTCAAGACCCGCCGGAACATTTCCATCCTCGGAATCGCCGCCGTCTCCATGCTGGGCATGGCTGCCTGCAGCACCGACTCCACCGAGAGCTCCTCCGACAGCTCCGAATCGGGAATGGCCTCGGAGTCCAGCATGTCGCCGTCGGCTTCGGAGTCCATGAGCCCCGACGCAACGGAATCCATGAGCGCCGATCCCGCCGCCAACCTCGTCGGCGCCAGCTGCGCGGACTACGCAGCGGCTGTTCCTGATGGAGCCGGCTCGATCGAGGGAATGTCCCTGGACCCGGTTGCCACCGCCGCATCGAACAACCCGATGCTGACCACCTTGACCGCAGCGGTCTCCGGCCAGCTGAACCCCGATGTCAACCTGGTGGATACGCTGAACGGCTCCGAGTTCACGGTCTTCGCACCCACCGATGACGCCTTCGCCAAGCTGGATCCGGCCACCATCGAGACCCTGAAGACCGATCCTGACCTGCTCTCCAGCATCCTGACCTACCACGTGGTTCCCGGCCAGATGACCCCTGATGAGCTCTCGGGCATGTACGCCACGGTCAACGGTGGCGAGGTTGAGGTCACCGGCTCCGGCGACAGCCTCATGGTTGACGATTCCGCCGTCGTCTGCGGCGGCGTCCAGACCAAGAACGCCACGGTCTACCTGCTGGACACCGTCCTGATGCCCGCCATGTAACCCACCTCTGGTAAAGCCCGGCACCGCCGGCAGCCCGAATCAGCGATAAGGCGGACGTTCCCACCGGGAACGTCCGCCTTTTGCGTGACCAAATTGTGACCGCGCCGCCGGGAGCCTCAATGCCTACAGATCCACAGCTAACCATTAGGCTCTGTCCATATGTTTGTGTGTCATACGACACATCGGATGACACAGACCACGCGGTGCCCGCCGTTTGCACGGGTAACACTCGCCCCAGAGGAGTTAGAACCATGTCATTTGCTGGCCGAACCAAGAACGGCGGACGCCCACCGCGGCGGGCTGCTGCGCTCACGGCAGGAATTGCCCTCAGCGCCCTGATCCTTTCCGGCTGTGCCCAGAGCGAGCGCGAGGAGGGGACCGGCGACGCCGGTGCCTCCTCCGACGTGGACGGAACCTTTGTTTTCGCGGCGTCCTCGGACCCCAAGTCGCTTGACCCGGCCTTCGCCTCCGACGGCGAGTCCTTCCGCGTCAGCCGCCAGATCTTCGAGGGCCTCGTTGGCGTGAAAGCGGGCACCGCTGATCCGGAGCCGCTGCTGGCCAAGTCCTGGGAAACGTCCGAGGACGCACTGACCTACACCTTCGCGCTGGAGGAAGGCGTCACCTTCCATGACGGCACGGAGTTCAACGCCGAGGCAGTCTGCGCCAACTTTGACCGCTGGTACAACTTCACCGGGATCCAGCAGGAAGAAAGCCTGGCCTACTACTACAGCAAGCTCTTCAAGGGCTTCTCCGATTCACCGGAGACCGCCACGTACGAGTCCTGCGAAGCCACCGGCGACACTGAAGCGGTAGTGACACTGGCCAAGCCGTTTGCCGGATTCATCGCGGCGCTCTCTCTCCCGGCCTTCGCCATGCAGAGCCCGGCGGCGATGGAGGAGTTCGATGCCAACGCCGCCTCCGGCACGGCTGAGGCTCCGACCCTGAGCGAGTACGCCAAGGGCCACCCCACCGGCACCGGTCCGTTCAAGTTCGACGCCTGGGAAGTGGGCAACCAGATCACCCTCTCCGCCTACGAGGACTACTGGGGCGAGCAGGGCCAGGTCACCGACATCATCTTCCGCGTCATCGACGATCCCAACTCTCGGCGCCAGTCGCTGGAGGCCGGCACCATTGACGGCTACGACCTGGTGGCACCGGCCGACACCGAGTCCCTGGCTGACGCCGGGTACAACGTGATGGCCCGCGAGCCGTTCACCATCCTGTACCTGGGCATGAACCAGAAGGTGGAAGAGCTCTCGGATCCGCTGGTCCGCCAGGCGATCGCCCACGCCATCGACAAGCAGGCCCTGGTTGACCAGACGCTGCCCGAGGGCACCAAGGTGGCCAGCCAGTTCATTCCCGACGTCGTCAACGGCTACAACGAGGACGTCACCGAGTACGAGTACGACCCGGAAAAGGCCAAGTCGCTGCTTGCCGAGGCCGGCTACCCCGACGGCTTCACGGTGGACTTCAACTACCCGACCGGTGTTTCGCGTCCGTACATGCCCACCCCGGAGCAGGTCTACACCAACATCACCGCCCAGCTTGAAGAGGTTGGCATCAAGGTCAACCCGCAGCCGAACAAGTGGTCCCCGGACTACCTCGACCGCGTGCAGGTTTCCGAAGACCACGGCATTCACCTGCTGGGCTGGACCGGCGACTACAACGACACCGACAACTTTGTTGGCGTGTTCTTCGGCGGAGAGAAGCCCGAATTCGGCTTCAACAACCCGGAGATCTTCAACGCCCTCGAAGAAGCCCGCCAGGTGAGCAGCCTGGAGGAGCAGACCCCGCTGTACGAGCAGATCAACGAGGACATTGCACAGTTTGTCCCGGCCGTACCGCTGGCTCATCCCGCACCTTCGCTGGCCTTCGCCGAGCGCGTGGAGTCCTACCCCGCCAGCCCGGTTAACGACGAAGTGTTCAACAAGATCAAACTCACCAAGTAGCAGCACGCGGGCCGGGGTTCCTACGGGACGCCCCGGCCCGCTTTCTGTCCTCTCCCCCTTCTCCTCCAGCTTGGTTTTCCCCGCTGAGAAAGGACATCTGTGCTGCAAGTCATCGGCAAACGCCTTCTCATGCTGATTCCCACCCTTATCGGGCTGTCCATCCTTTTGTTCGTGTGGGTGCGCAACCTGCCCGGTGGTCCGGCCACGGCCCTCCTCGGAGACAAGGCCACCCCTGACGCCGTCGCAGCGATCAACGCGGCCTACGGTTTCGACCGGCCCCTCATCGAGCAGTACTTCACCTACGTCGGCAAGCTTCTGCGGGGTGATTTTGGCACCTCGATCGTGACCGGGCGTCCGGTCCTGGAAGAATTCGCCACCCGTTTCCCGGCCACGCTGGAACTGGCAGTGGTGGCACTGATCTTCGCCATCGGCATCGGCATCCCGCTCGGATACCTTGCCGCCACCCACTATGGCCGCTTCTGGGACCATTCCTCGGTGGTGCTGTCGCTGCTGGGCATCACGGTGCCGGTGTTCTTCCTGGCCTTCATCCTCAAGTGGCTGCTGGCCATCCAGCTTCCGGTGTTTCCCCCGGACGGCAGGCAGGATCCCCGCATCGATGCCACTCACGTCACTGACTTCTATGTCCTTGACGGGCTGTTGACCCGGGAATGGGACGCTTCCTGGGATGCGGTCATGCACCTGGTCCTTCCGGGAATTGCGCTTGGCACCATTCCGCTGGCCATCATCGTGCGCATTACCCGTGCTTCGGTGCTGGAGGTCCAGGGCGCCGACTATGTCCGCACCGCCCGCGCCAAGGGCCTGATGGAAAAGACCATCCGCGGCCGCTTTGTGCTGCGCAACGCCATGCTTCCCGTGACCACGACCATTGGCCTGCAGACCGGCCTGCTGATCTCCGGCGCGGTGCTGACCGAAACCGTCTTCGCCTTCAGCGGCGTGGGGCGGTTCCTTCGTGACGCCATTTTCAACCTGGACTATCCGGTCCTGCAGGGATTCATCATTTTCATCGCCATAGCGTATTCACTGATCAACCTGATCGTTGACATTTCCTACGGCTTTATCGACCCGAGGGTGAGGGTTCAATGAGTACGATTCTCCCGCCGGCGCCCGGCGGCGCAGTTCGTCCGGACGAGCCCGTGCAGGTGGACACCCGCGGCAGCGGCATGTGGAGGTCCGCCTTTGACCGGCTGAAGCGCAACCCGGCGGCAATCGCCGGAGCCGTCATTGTCGGGGTGTTCATCCTGGTTGCCCTGTTGGCCCCGCTGCTGGCACCGTTCGGCGGCGACGCCCTCCCCGGCCGGACCGAAATCACGCCCACGTCCATCCCCGGACCCGGCGAGATTGCCGAGTACCCGCTGGGCCTGGACCGCTTTGGCGGCGATGTCCTCTCCAAGTTGATCTGGGGCGCACGTGCGTCGCTGATCATCGGTATTGTCTCCACCGCTCTCGGACTCGCGGGCGGCATGCTGCTCGGCGTCATCGCAGGCGGGTTGGGCGGTTGGGTGGACAACGTCATCATGCGCTTTGTGGACATCCTGCTCTCCGTGCCGAACCTGCTGCTGGCTGTGAGCATCGCCGCCATCCTGGGGCAGAACACCTACGCGATCATGATCGCCATCGGGGTATCGCAGGTGCCCATTTTCGCCCGCCTCCTGCGCTCCTCCATGATTTCCCAGCGCAGCGCCGACTACATCCTCTCCGCGCAGTCCCTGGGGCTGAGCCGGCGGACCATCACCATGAGCCATTTGCTGCCCAACAGCATGGGTCCGGTTATTGTCCAGGGCACCCTGACCCTGGCCACCGCCGTCATCGACGCAGCCGCGCTGTCCTTCCTCGGACTGGGCGGCGGCAAGCCGCAGACCGCCGAGTGGGGACGCATGCTCACCTACGCGCAGAATGAACTGGCGGTGGCGCCGCAGCTGGCGTTCCTGCCGGGTATCTGCATCGCCATCACGGCGCTGGGCTTCACACTGCTGGGCGAGTCCCTGCGCGAGGCCCTGGATCCGAAAACCCGCAAGAAGTAGCCGGACCAACCGGCCACAACGCAGAAGTGGTGCCGCCCCAACGGGCGGCACCTCTTCTGTTTGCGGATCCGGGCGTCAGGAGGCCAGCTCGTCCTCGCCGATGTTCAGTTCGTTGCCCGGAATGGAGGCCAGCAGCTTGCGCGTATATGGGTGCCGGGGATTGGAGAAGACCTCTTCGGAGGACGCCGCCTCCACCAGCTCGCCGTCCTTCATGACGCACACATAGTCCGAAATCAGCCGGACCACGGCCAGGTCATGGGAGATGAAAAGGTAGCTCAGCCCCAGCTCTGCCTGCAGGTCTCCCAGCAGTTTCAGGATCTGGGCCTGGACCAGCACATCCAGCGCCGACACCGGCTCGTCACAGACAATCAGCTCCGGCTTCAGCGCCAGCGCCCTGGCGATGGCAACCCGCTGGCGCTGTCCGCCGGACAGCTCAGCGGGATAGCGGCGCAGCATCGAATGCGGCAGTGCCACCTGGTCCATCAGTTCGCGCACCCTCGCGGCCCGCTCGCTCTTGGAGCCGCGCTTATAGGTTTTCAGCGGCTCATCGAGGATCCGTTCAATGGTGAACATGGGGTCCAGCGATGAGTATGGATCCTGGAAAATCGGCTGCACCCGCTGCCGGAACTCGCGCAGCTTGCCCTTTTCCAGACTCCCAACGTCGATTCCGTCGAAGGTCATGGTGCCGCTGGTTGGTTCAATCAACTTGAGCAGCATCCGGGCGGTGGTCGTCTTGCCGGAGCCGGATTCACCCACGATCGCCACGGTCCGCCCGCGGGGAATATCCAGGGTCACGTTGCGTGCCGCGTAAAAGTCATCGGAGCGTCCGCGGATCTTGAACACCTTGGTCAGGTCGCGGATTTCCACGATGTTATCCGGGACGCCGGGAGCTCCAGGCTCAGTACCGGCCGCGGCAGCCTCAGCCGCTGCAGGAACGGCGGCGTCTTCACCGGCCAGCCCCTCCGTGCCGGAGTGCTCGGCATAGACTTCCTCGGCCAGTTTCAACCGCTGCGCCGCGGGGACCTGGTAGGCGCCGGGGCTCAGCCGCACCGCCGCCACGCTGGGGGCGGCCGCCACCAGGGCCTGGGTGTAGGGATGCTGCGGGTCTTCCAGCAGCTGGCGCGCCGGGCCGGTTTCCACCACCAGGCCGCGGTGCATCACCACCAGCTCGGAGGCGCGCTCGGCGGCCAGACCCAGATCATGGGTAATCAGCAGCACCGACGTCCCCAGCTCCTCGGTCATTCTGCCGATCTGGTCCAGGATGGTCCGCTGGACGGTGACGTCCAGAGCCGATGTCGGTTCGTCGGCGATCAGCAGCCGCGGACGGCATGCGAGGCCAATGGCGATCAGGGCGCGCTGGCGCATGCCGCCGGAGAACTCATGGGGATACTGTTTGGCGCGCTCCGCGGCGTCCGGCAGGCCGGCCGCAGTGAGAACTTCGATGACTTTGCGGTCCACGTCCTTGGAGGTGGCCATTCCGTGCACCAGCAGGGTTTCGGCCACCTGGGTGCCAATCTTCGTGACCGGGTTCAGGTTGGACATGGGGTCCTGCGGCACGAGGCCGATGGACCGGCCCCGGATGGCGCGCATCTTGGATTCCGGCATTCCCACGAGCTCGGTTCCGTCAAAACGGATACTGCCCGAGGCAACCTTGCCGTTGCCGGGCAGCAGGCCGATAACGGCCATGGCGGTGGTGGACTTACCCGATCCGGACTCCCCCACGATGGCCAGGGTCCGGCCCCTGCCGATCGTGAAGGACGCGTTCTTGACCGCTTGGACTTCGCCGTCGGTCGTGCGGAAGTTAACCGCGAGATCGGTCACCTCAAGCAGGGGGGTGTCAGGGCTCATTTCAGTCATTTCCCTATCCTGCCTTACTCGGAGCACTGGTGTGAGCCGTGTCTCACCGGCCTTTACCAGTTTTTAATCATTTAGACTGGTTATCCGTGCGAAAAGTCCGGAAAATGCCCCGGCAGCGATGCCACCGGCAAACACCGTAGGACAAACACCGCAAGACAAAAAAGGGATGGAGCGTCCCGGAGGAGAACAACAGCTGTGACAGATTCCGGCATCGGCCGCCGCTCCTTCCTACGGGCCGGTGCACTGCTCGGCGCACTGGCCATCGCCGGATGCACCGCCACTGAACCCGACGGCGAACTCACCCCGTCCGGTTCCGCGTCCGGAACCCCCAGCACCCCCAACGCCACCTTCACCTTCGCCACTGCTGCCCGCCCGGCGGGCCTGGATCCCGCGCTGGTCACGGATACGGAAAGCCACCGCATCACCCGGCAGATCCTGGAGGGGCTGGTCGGCGTCGACCCCCTGACCTCCGCTCCCACTCCCCTGCTGGCCGAAAGCTGGACCCAGTCCGAAGACGGCCGGACCTACACCTTCAAGCTGCGCCGGGGCGTGACGTTCCACGACGGCGAGCCCTTCAACGCCGCCGCTGTCTGTGCCAATTTTGACCGCTGGTTCAACCTGCCGGCGTCGGCCCGCGGGTCCGGACATCTGGCCTACGAGGCTGTCTTCAACGCATATTCGGACAGTCCCGCCCTCGCGGTCTACAAATCCAGCACCGCCGTGGACGAGCACACGGTCAGCATCGAACTGGCAACCCGCCTTGCCGCGTTCATTCCCGCGCTGGCCTCGCCGGAGTTTGCGATGTCCTCCCCCGCAGCCCTGCAGCGGTTCAGCGCCGATGCCCTGAACGGGGACAGGGACGGGCAGAAGATGTCCGAGTATGCATCGCATCCGGTGGGTACCGGCCCCTTCGTCCTGGAGTCCTGGGAAGGCGACGAGGTGCGCCTGGCCTCGTACCCGGATTACTGGGGCGAACGCGGCCAGACTGCCGCCATTGTCTTCAAGGTGATGACCAGCCCGGCCAGCCGGCTGCGCGCGCTGAAATCCGGCGAGGTGGACGGCTATGACCTGGTCACCGTGTCCGATGTGGATGATCTGGCCCGCAACGGCATGCAGATCCTGCAGCGCGACCCCTACTCGATCATGTACTTGGGCATCAACCAGGCCTTCCCCGGCCTGGACAACATCAAAATGCGCCAGGCCATTGCGCACGCCATTGACAAGGATGCCCTGCTGGACGGCCTGTTCCTGAACGGCACCAAGCAGGCCAACCAGTTTGTGCCCGAAAAACTCGGCGTCAGCTCAGGCTCCGTGACCAGCTACGGCTACGATCCGGAACGGGCCGCGGAACTGCTCAAGGAAGCCGGCTACGACGGCGCCGAGCTGCCCTTCCATTATCCCCGCCATGTCACCCGCGCCTACCTGCCGACGCCGGAGCGCGTCTACGCCGAGCTCAGCCGGCAGCTCACGGCCGCGGGCCTGAACATCAAGCCGGTGCCGGTGGAATGGTCCGACGACTACGTGCAGAGCGTGCAGCGCAGCGGCGACCGCGCCCTGCACCTGTTCGGTATCAGCGGCACCTACGACGACCCTGACAACTTCGTGGGAAGCCTCTTTGGCAGCTACACCGAGGAATTCGCGTACGACGACGCCCAGCTGCTGAGCAAGATCGACCGTGCCCGCACGCTGGAATCCGGACCCGAGCAGACTGAAGCATATACAGCCATCAGCGACCGCATCTCCACCCGCGTGCCGGCTGTTCCGCTGGCGTTCCCCATCTCGGCGCTGGCGCTGTCCCCCCGGGTTGCGGCCTACCCCACCTCCCCCCTGCTCAACGAGGTCTTCAACCGGATCGAGCTCCGGGAACAGTAACTACCCGCAGTCCGGTGCTCCGGCGGGCAAGAGGTGATTTTAGTAAGGGCCCCCGGAGCGATACGCTTCTAGAGCTAGCGCCCTCGCGACTGGAGATATGAAGTTGACTGCTAATAGCCCCGCGGACACGTCCGCAACAAAGACCGATGTACTGCTGATCGGCGGCGGCATCATGAGCGCGACCCTCGGGGCGTTCCTGAAGCAGCTCGCGCCGGACTGGGACATTTCCCTGTTTGAGCGCCTCGACCGCGCAGGCTTGGAAAGCTCGGACCCCTGGAACAATGCCGGGACCGGCCACGCCGCGCTCTGCGAGCTGAACTACAGCCCAGCCGGACCCGACGGCTCCGTTGACCCGGCCAAGGCCGTGGGCATCAACGAACAGTTCCAGGTCACCCGGCAGTTCTGGGCCCACATGATCTCCTCCGGGCACATCTCGAACAACTTCGTCAACCCGCTGCCGCACATGAGCTTCGTTTGGGGTGACGCGCACTCCGAGTACCTGCGCCGCCGGTACGAGTCGCTGAGCGCGCAGCCGCTGTTCAAGACCATGGAGTTCTCCGAGGACCACGCCCAGCTGGCCGAATGGGCTCCGCTGATCATGGAAGGCCGCGATCCCTCGCAGCGCGTTGCCGCGTCCCGCGTGGTCGGCGGCACCGACGTCGACTTCGGCGCCCTGACCCGTGAGCTCACCGGGTACCTGGGTAACAACGGCGTGGAAATGAACTTTGGCCACGAGGTCAACAACGTTTCCCGTTCCTCCAACGGAGGCTGGGACGTCAAGGTCAAGAACCGCGCCACCGGACAGACCCGGACGGTTTCCGCCCGCTTCGTCTTCGTTGGCGGCGGCGGCGGCGCCCTGCACCTGCTCCAGGCTTCCGGCATCCCCGAAGGCAAGGGTTTTGGTGGCTTCCCCGTCTCCGGCCAGTTCCTGCGCTCCACCGATGAGTCGATCATCGCCCGCCACAACGCCAAGGTGTACGGCCAGGCCTCGGTGGGTGCCCCGCCCATGTCCGTTCCGCACCTGGACACCCGATTCGTCAACGGCAAGCGTTCGCTGCTGTTCGGCCCGTACGGCGGCTTCTCCCCGAAGTTCCTCAAGGGTGGTTCCTTCCTGGACCTGCCCGGCTCCGTCCGCCCGGACAACCTGGTGCCGATGCTGGCCGTGGCCAAGGACAACATGTCACTGGTGAAATATTTGGTTACCGAAGTTCTGAAGACCCGCGAGGGCAAGACGGCGGCACTGCGGGAATTCATGCCGGGTGCTGTGACCGACGGCTGGGAACTGATCACCGCAGGCCAGCGCGTGCAGGTCATCAAGAAGGACCCGAAGAAGGGCGGCGTGCTGCAGTTCGGCACCGAGCTCATCACCGGAGCCGACGGCTCCATCGGCGCCCTGCTGGGCGCATCCCCGGGTGCCTCCACCGCCCCGCCCATCATGGTGAACCTGCTCAAGCGCTGCTTCCCCGCCGAATTTGCCGGCTGGGAGCCCAAGCTCAAGGACATGATCCCGGGCTACGGCGTCAAGCTCAACGAGAATGAGTCGCTGCTGGAAGAAATCACCAAGGACACCGACCGTGTCCTCGGCCTGAGCTGACCGCAGGCACACTCCGAAAAAAGTTTCACCCGTTGGACCGGGCTGACCCATCCGGTCGGCCCGGTCCAACGAACGTTAAGTACCGGAACCGGGTTTTCCGGGATGTTTTGCCGAAATGCGATAGTTCAGCCCTTCCGAAGGCAGGCTCATGGACCGTTTGGCCAAGTTTTCCCTCTCCAACCGGGCGCTCATTGCCCTGATCACTGTGTTCATTGCCGTCTTCGGGGTGATCTCCATGGGATCCCTGAAGCAGGAGCTCATTCCGTCGCTGGAGTTTCCGCAGATCACCGTGATCACGGCGCTGCCCGGCGCGTCGCCGGAGGTGGTGGACAAGCAGGTCAGCGAACCGCTGGAAGGTGCCCTGACCGCCGTCGAGGGCCTGGAGTCCTCCTCTGCCACGTCCCGGAACTCCATCTCCACCATCAACCTGACCTTTGCCTACGGCACCGATTTGGACCGTGCCCGCGGGCAGGTGGATCGGGCCATCTCCAATGCCCGGCAGCTACTGCCCGAGGACACCAATCCGCAGTCCCTGGCCGGCAGCATCAGCGACTTCCCGATTGTGTACCTGGCCGTGTCCTCGGACCAGCCGCTGGCCGAGCTCAACGCCGACCTGCAGCGGCTCACCGTTCCGCGGCTGCAGAAGATCGAAGGGGTCCGGACCGCCGAAGTCACCGGCGGCTCCACCCGCAGCATCACGATTCTGCCCGATCAGGCCGCTCTGGCTTCGCTGGGCGTCTCGCCGTCGGCCATTTCCGAGGCCCTGGAAAACAGTGGCGCCCTTGTGCCGGCCGGCACCGTTTCCGAAGACACCCGGTCCCTGCCCATCCAGGTCGGCAGCCCGCTGGACAGCTTGGACAAAATCTCGGCACTGCCGGTGGAGTCCTCCCGGGATTCCGGCGGACGCGGGAACGACGGCGCCCCCGTGACCATTGGCGACGTCGCCTCCGTGGACATCACTGAGGACGAAAACACGTCGATCACCCGCACCAACGGGGAGCCCACGCTCGCTGTCTCCATCACCAAGACACCCGCCGGTGACACCGTGGGCATCTCGCACGAGGTCCTGGATCTGCTGCCGTCGCTGCAGGACGAGCTGGGCAACGGGGCAATGTTCACCGTGGTCTTCGATCAGGCTCCCTTCATTGAGGAATCCATCTCCAACCTCACCACCGAAGGCATCCTGGGCCTGGGCTTCGCCGTCCTGGTCATCCTGGTGTTCCTGCTCTCGGTGCGGTCCACGCTGGTCACCGCCGTGTCCATCCCGCTGTCCCTGCTGGTGACGTTCATCGGGCTGCTGGCGTTTGGATACTCCTTGAACATCCTGACCCTGGGCGCCCTGACCATCGCGATCGGCCGCGTGGTGGACGACTCGATCGTGGTTATCGAAAACATCAAGCGGCACCTGGGCTACGGCACGGACAAGCGCACCGCCATCCTGACCGCCGTCCGCGAAGTGGCCGGCGCCATCACCGCTTCCACGCTCACCACCGTTGCCGTGTTTGCGCCGATCGCCTTTGTGGGCGGTTTGTCCGGTGAGCTGTTCCGGCCGTTCGCGATCACCACGTCGCTGGCCCTGCTCGCATCGCTGCTGGTGTCGCTGACGATTGTGCCGGTGCTGGCGTACTGGTTCCTGAAGTCCTCCCAGCCGGTGGCAGATCCCGCCGCATACCGGGCCGAGGTGGAAGCCAAAGAGTCCCGGACGCTGCTGCAGCGCGGGTACCTGCCGATCCTGCGCGGCACCCAGCGTCATCCCGTCTACACCCTGGCCGCCGGACTTATCGTGCTGGTCGGCACCGCGGCCATGACCCCGCTGCTGCAGACCAATCTCCTCGGGGACACCGGGCAGAACACGTTCAGCGTGCGGCAGGAAATGCCGCCGGGCACATCGCTGGAAACCACGTCCGCCGCCGCCGAACAAGTGGAGGAGGTGCTCGGCGGCACCGAGGGCGTGAAGGACGTTCAGGTCACCATGGGCACCTCGAGCTCCGGCTTTGCCGCGTTTACCGCCGGCGGGTCCGCGGTGGCTTCCTTCACCGTGATCACCGAACCCGGCGTGGACCAGGTGGCACTGCGGGAAACCGTGAGCCGGGAACTGGACAACCTGGACGACGACGCCGGGAACGTCACGCTGGGAACCACCGGCGGCGGCTTCGGCACCTCCAACACCGTGGACATCAGCCTCTCCGCCGGGGACCCGAACGACCTGCAGCCGGCCGCCGATCAGCTGGTGGAGGCCATGTCCGAGCTGCCTTCCGCCGGCGAGGTCACCAGCAACCTTTCCTCCTCCTCCCCCGTGGTCCAGATTTCCATTGACCGCGCCAAGGCCGTGGCCGCCGGCTTGAACGAGCAGCAGATCGCAGGACTGGTGGCCTCCACCCTCAGCCCGCTGCCGGGCGGAACCATCCGGATTGGCACCGATGACTTCCCGGTGCTGATCGGCGAGGGAACACCGATCACCAGCGTCGAGCAGCTGAGCGCGGTCCCGGTGCCGGCCGGTTCAGGCACGGTGCCGCTGAGTTCCCTGGCCACGGTCCAGGAAGTGGATGTCCCGACGTCGATCTCATCCTCCGGCGGCGAGCGCACCGCCGTCGTCTCCGTGGCCCCCGCGGGCGACAACCTGGGGGCGGCCATCACCGAGGTGCAGGCGGAACTCGATCAGTTGGATCTGCCGGCCAGCGTCACCGCAACCCTGTCCGGTGCCGCCACCCAGCAGAACGAGTCCTTCACCCAGCTGGGCCTGGCCCTGCTGGCGGCGATCGCCATTGTGTACGTGATCATGGTGGCCACCTTCAAGTCGCTGATCCAGCCGCTGATCCTGCTCGTATCCGTTCCCTTTGCCGCCACCGGGGCCATCCTGCTCCTGCTGGTCACCGGGGTGCCGCTGGGCCTTCCGTCCCTGGTGGGGATGCTGATGCTGGTCGGGATTGTGGTCACCAACGCCATTGTGCTGGTGGACCTGATCAACCAGTACCGGCGCCCGCACGATGGCCGGCCCGCCATGAACGTGGCCGACGCCATCATGCGCGGCGCCCGGCAGCGGCTGCGGCCCATCCTGATGACCGCACTCGCCACAGTGTTTGCCCTCACTCCGATGGCCCTCGGTGTCACCGGTGAAGGCGGCTTCATCTCCCGGCCGCTGGCCATTGTGGTGATCGGCGGGCTGGTGTCCTCCACGGTGCTGACCCTGATCCTGGTTCCGGTGCTGTACCGGCTGGTGGAGGGCTCGCGGGAAAAGCGGGCAGGCCGCCGCCGGCACGCTGCGGACCGGCCGCCGGCCGGGGAGGCCGGGGCGGAGGCTGGCCCGGCACGAGTCTGACCGGGCGCGGGCCTGCGTGCCGCGCACGGGTCCGGGCGCGGGCCTGTGCACCGGCCGCTGAATGTGTGCCGGGAATGATTACCTGCGGACCGGAGTTACCGGTAGTACATGCAAATGCATATACTTAGTGCAGGCAGTTCGGCCGCGGCCGGCAAATCATTGGAGGACACCATGCAGATCGGCGTATTCAGCGTCAGCGACATCACCCGCGATCCCGTCACCGGGCGGATCCCCACTGAAGGTGAGCGGATCAAGTCGGCTGTGGCCATTGCCAAGAAGGTCGAAGAGATTGGCATGGACGTTTACGCGACCGGCGAGCACCACAATCCGCCGTTCTATGCCAGCTCCCCCACCACCCTGCTGGGCTACATTGCCGCGCAGACCGAGCGGATTATCCTCTCCACAGCCACCACGCTGATCACCACCAATGATCCGGTGAAAATTGCCGAGGACTTTGCCATGCTGCAGCACCTCGCCGACGGCCGCGTTGACCTGGTCCTGGGCCGCGGAAACACTGCGCCCGTTTACCCCTGGTTCGGGAAGAACATGCAGGACTCGGTGGAGCTGACCGTGGAAAACTACAACCTGCTCCGCCAGCTGTGGGACAAGGACACCGTGAACTGGGAGGGGAAGTTCCGCACCCCGCTGCACAACTTCACGTCCACGCCGCGCCCGCTCGACGGCGTCGCCCCCTTTGTGTGGCACGGATCCATCCGCACGCCCCAGGTCGCTGAGATTGCCGCTTACTTCGGCGACGGCTTTTTTGCCAACAACATCTTCTGGCCGAAGGAGCACTACATGCAGCTCATCAGCCTCTACCGCGAACGCTACGAGCACTACGGCCACGGCCGCGCGGACCAGGCGATTGTTGGCTTGGGCGGTCAGTTCTTCATGCGGCGTAACTCTCAGGACGCGGTGAATGAATTCCGTCCGTACTTCGACAACGCCCCGGTGTACGGCCACGGCCCCACCATGGAGGACTTCACCGCGCAGACGCCGCTGACCGTCGGCAGCCCGCAGGAAGTCCTGGAAAAAACGCTCTCCTTCCAGGAGTACTTCGGCGACTACCAGCGCCAGCTCTTCCTGATCGACCATGCCGGCCTGCCCCTGAAGACCGTCCTGGAGCAGCTGGATCTCTTCGGCGAATACGTGCTGCCTGAGCTGCGGCGCGAGCTCGATTCCCGCCGCCCGGCCGATGTTCCAGAAGGTCCGACGCACGCCGCACGGGTGGAAGCGGCCCGTAATGCGGCACCGCATGCATCAGCGGCCCCTTCTCTTCAGTAGGCTAGAGACATGTCCCTGGATACCAGCAGCGTTCCCGTTCGACAGGCAGCCGAGGCCTGGGAGTCCCTCTTCCGGACCCAGGTGGGCGTGATGCGGCGCCTCCAGAAGGACCCGGCCTTCA
Source organism: Arthrobacter citreus (assembly GCF_038405225.1). NCBI lineage: Bacteria > Bacillati > Actinomycetota > Actinomycetes > Micrococcales > Micrococcaceae > Arthrobacter > Arthrobacter citreus. Next base: position 697,790 of record NZ_CP151657.1, on the reverse strand, counting down.
AAGAGCTGACCATGCGCGAGTACGACGTGCTCTTTAACCTCACCCGCTGCCCCACCGGCTGGACCCGCCTGAATGAGCTGAATGAGCATCTGCTGATCAGTCAGCCCAGCCTCAGCCGCATGGTGGAGCGGATGGAAGCCAAGGGACTCCTCCAGCGCCGGCCGGCGGAAAATGACCAGCGGGGTGTTGAGCTGGCGCTGACCGATGCCGGCCGGGACGTGCAGCGCCGGCTGGGCCGGGCACATGTCCACGGCATCCACGAGCTGCTCGCTCCGGCGCTCAGCAGCGAGGAACTGGACCAGTTGAAGTCCCTCACGGACAAGGTGCTGGCGAGCTTGGCGGCCAGCGCGGAGTAGTGCAGTGGTGAAGGCCTACGGCACGGACGACATTCCCGACCAAAGCGGCAAAACCGCCGTCGTCACCGGAGCCAACAGCGGGCTGGGGCTGCAGACCGCCCTGGCTCTCGCGGCGAAGGGGGCCAGCGTGGAGCTGGCCTGCCGGGACGCGCAGCGCGGGGCTGCGGCGCAGCGGCGGATCCGCTCCGAAACCGGGAACGACGACGTGCGGGTGCGGCAGCTGGACCTTGGCTCGCTGGAATCCGTCCGTGCCTTCGCCGCAGAGCAGGACACCGCGGTGGACCTCCTGATCAACAACGCCGGGGTCATGGCCACCCCGCGCGGCACCACGGCTGACGGCTTTGAGCTCCAGTTCGGGGTGAACCATCTGGGGCATTTCGCCCTCACCGGGCTGCTGCTGCCCCCGCTGCGCGCCGCCCCCGCTCCGCGCGTCGTCACCGTCTCCAGCCTCGCCCACCGCGGCGGACGCATCGACTTCGAGGATCTGGCGGCCGAGCGGAGCTACCGGCCGTGGGCCCGGTACAACCAGAGCAAGCTGGCCAACCTGCTGTTCACCTTTGAGTTGAACCGGCGGCTCGAAGCGCGCGGCGAAAAGCTGGTGGCCGCCGCAGCCCATCCGGGGTTCGCCAGCACCAATCTCACCGCCGGCATGCACCACCCCGCCACCCTGGACCTCCTCGGCGCCTTCTTCCGCCTGCTGGGCCAAAGCGGGGCGCTCGGAGCACTTCCCACCCTGTACGCGGCAACCGCCCCCGGCGTGCGGGGCGGAGATTTCTACGGCCCGGACGGTCCCGGGCAGCTGCGCGGCAAACCCGCTCCGGTGGCCCCCGCACCCCAGGCCCGCGACGCCGTTGCGGCCGGCAGGCTGTGGGAGGTCAGCACCAAGCTCACCGGTGTTGCCTTCGAGGGGCTGGACTAACCGGTTCCGGGTGGCGGAGCGTCACCGGCCGCGAGGGGAACATCCGCAAAGGCCAGCCGCGGCACCAGCAGCAGCAGCCCAGCGGCCAGGAACCCCGTCGCCGAACACACGGTCCACACCGTGAGGTAACCCGAGAGCGGTGCCGCCGTGGGCGCTCCGGCGCCGCCGGCCAGGGCATCGGTTGCCGCACTGAGCAGGGCTATCCCGAATACTGCCGAGGCGAATGACCCGCCAATGGTTTTGGTGGTGTTGGTGAGCCCGGTGGCCATGCCGGTGCGGTTGCGCGGTGCCGCAGCGGCGGCCGCGGACGGCAGCGCCGCGACGAGGGCCCCCGAGCCCAGGCCGGCAATGACCATGTTGGTGAGAGTCTGCGCCAGCGTGTCGTGGAAGGGCAGGAACAGCAGGTACCCGGTCCCCACCAGCGCCGCCGCTCCGCTGAGGGTGAGCCGCGGCGTCGTGTAGCGCGAAACCACGGGGAAAAGCAGCGCCCCGATGAGCACTGACAGGACATAGGACCCGATGATCACCGACACGTTTGACGCGTCGAGCCCCAACCCGTAACCGTGCAGCCCGCGGTCGGTGCGGGCAAAGGTGGACATGGGGGCCTGCGCGCCCAGGACGGAGATGCCAAACAGGCCCGCGGTGAGCTGGACGGGCCACATGGACTTCTGCCGCAGCATCCGAAAGTCCACCAGCGGATCCGTCCGGCCCAGTTCCCAGCGGACAAACGGAACAAACGCCGCGGCCCCCGCGAGCAGGACGGCCCAAACCCACCAGGTGCCCGGACCGTTGATCCGGAGGAAGCTTAGCCCCGAAGTGATCAGCAGCAGTCCGACGGCGAGCAGCAGGAACCCGCGGGTGTCCAGGATGCCGCCGGCCCGGTCCTCTGCCCGTGTTTCGGGCACGCCGAAGTGAACCGCCGCGATGCACAGCGTTACGGCCACCGCGGGAATCATCAGGGTGATCTCCAGCCGGCCGGCGAAAACTTCCACGAGTCCGCCGGCGGCGAGGGCGCCCGCGATGACCCCGAACTGCAGGGCGCCCACCAGCAGGCCCGCCGCTTTGCGGGTCAGCGCCGCGCGACCCGGGAGGACGGCGGAACGGCTGAAGATCAACGCAATTTCCAGCGGCAGCCAGACGACGTAAAAGCCCTGCAGCGACCAGGCGGCCAGGAACGTCCAGAAGTCCGGCGCGAAGGCCACACCCCAGGAAGCGGCAGCGGTCAGCACGGTTGAGACCAGCAGGATCCTCTTGTGCCCGTAAATGTCGCCGAGTTTTGCCAGAACCGGAACAGCGAGCGCGCTGAGCATCAGCTGGGCGGCTTCAAACCAGTTGACGTCGCCGTCGCTGATGTCCAAATTCCGGGCGATGTCCGTGAGGATGGGCGTGTAGTACCCCTGCAGGATGCCGCTGGTGACTTCCACCAGTGCCAGGAAAAACACCAGGGAAGCCAGTGGGCGCAGGCTGCCGTGCCCGACGCCGGCGGCGGAAGTCACAGCCCCGGCTCCAGGTTGCGTAGCAGCCGGGAGTAGAACAGGATGCCTTCCCCAAAGGCCTGCACGCTCAGGCACTCGTTGTTCCCGTGGATGCTGGCCCGGGCCTCCCGGTCCATCCGGAACGGGGCGAACCGGTACACGGCATCGCAGATTCCGGTGAAACGCCGCGAGTCGGTTCCGCCGAGCATGACGTACGGAGCCGGGACGGCGTCCGGAAAGGTCCCGGTGATGGTCCGTGCCAGCAGCGCGAACTGATCATTATCCGTTGCTGAAACCGGTGATGGCTCATTGCCTTCCACCACGCGCAGCGATATCGACGGATCCCGGATGATCCGCCGCAGCCGCTTCAAGGTTCCGTCCACGGTGTCCCCCAGGGTCACGCGAATGTTGGCGTTGGCCGTGGCCCTGGACGCCAGCACGTTTGCGGCACTGCTGCCGTGCAGCTGAGTCACTGCCACCGTGGTGCGGGTCAGCGCTCCGGACTCGCCGCCCATGCGGGCAAGGATTTGGGTCAGCGGTGTCCGGAAGATACCTCCCATGTGCCTAAAGATCAGCCGTGCCGGAAACCGGGCGGTTGGAGCAAGCCGGGCAAACATTTCGATGGTCGGCGCGGGCAGGACCGCCGGCAGGGGGTTCTCGTCCAGCCGGACGACGGCCCGGGCCAACCTGGCCGTAGCACCCCGGCGGTGCGGGGTGGAGGCGTGCCCGCCGGCATCCCCGGTGGACAGCTCCACGTCCAGGATGCCCTTTTCCGTGACGCCCACAACGGCCACCGGGCGGTCCACGAGCGGGAAGGCCTGGGTGGCCACAGCCCCGCCCTCATCCAGCACCATCCACGGCCTGATCCCCCGGCCGGCCAGCAACGCTGCGGCCACACCGGCGCTGGTCCCCGCCGTCTCCTCATTGTTTCCGAAGGACAGGTAGACATCCCGTGCCGGAACAAAACCTTCAACCAGCAGGAGTTCCACGGCCTGCAGGACTGCGGCCAGGGAGCCCTTGTCATCCAGCGTTCCGCGGCCCCAGATCTTGCCGCCGGCGATATTCCCGGAGAAGGGCGGGTGTTCCCAGGCCTCCGGATGGGAGGCGGGAACGACGTCGTAATGGGCCATCAGGACCAGCGCACCGGGGGCGTCCTCCGCTTCCGGCTTTGGAGTCCCGGCGGCCGGGGAACTTCCCTGCCAGTGATAGAGCAGCCCGTAGCCGTTTACCCGTTCCAGGGCCAGGTGCCGGTGCACCAGGGGATAGAGCTCCGGAAGGGCCTGGATGAAGGCGTCGAACTCACCGATGTCCAAGTCCTGCGGATCCCGGGAGGATACGGTCCGGCAGGTGATCAGGCGGGACAGCTTGGATGCGGCGGCCAGGCCGGCTTCCAGCGCGGCGGAGTCTCTGGTCTCCGGGACACCGGCCGCAGATTTAACACCCCTGGTGTGTTTCATGCCCCGAGTGTAGCGGGGACCCCGCCCCGCCGCCCGGGACCGGTGCTTTGCCCCGGTACTACCCGGCAAATGGGCGGAAGTCCTTGAAAGGGATGGCGATTAAAGGGGGCGGAAGCCCTATTCGGATGCGGCCCGCAGCAGTGGAAGGGTACGGCCTTCGAAGTGGGTGTTCAGCACGATCACCGACGAAGAGCGCACGATGGTGCGGGTGGCAACCATCGAGTCAATGACGCGCTGCAGATCGGAGTTGGAACGGGCGGCCACCCGCGCCAGCAGGTCGCTTTCGCCGGACACTGTATGGACTTCCTGGATTTCGGGGATCTGCTCCAAAGCCTGGACAACCGCGGCGTGGCCTGCGTCCTGGCTGATCGTCAGTGAGCAGTAGGCAACCACTCCGTAGCCCAGGGCGGCCGGGTCCACCCGGGGCCCCCAGCCGGAAATGACCCCGAGCCGCTGCATCCGGTCCAAACGCGCCTGGACCGTGGCGCGTGCCACCTGCAGTGTGCGCGACGCCTCCAGCACGGACATCCGGGGTTCATCGGTGAAAAGTGTAATGATGCGGGCGTCCAGGGCGTCTGTGGGCATTTTTCCTCCTCCGGCACGGCTTACAGCTGTGCAAACTGTGAGTATTCTGCCACGAAAACCTTACATTCCTTCCAGTCATGGACCACGGCATAAGATGGATAGGCCGCTTCACGGCAATCCCCATTCCCAAAGGCGCTTCTTCCATGACCCCCCGAACGTCCGCAGCCGGTTCCTCCGGATCAGCTACCCCGCCGCCGGCGCAGCCCGCCAAGGTGCGGAAGATGCTCCCCCGCCACCTGGTGTTTATGAGCTTGGGAAGCGCGATCGGCACCGGACTTTTTGTAGGTTCCGGAGCCGGCATCCAGGCCGCCGGACCTGCGGTGCTGCTGTCCTTCCTGATCGCAGGCACCATGGTTGTCCTCGTCATGCGGATGATGGGGGAAATGGCCGCGGCCGATCCCAGCAGTGGTGCCTTCTCCGTGTATGCGGAAAAGGCGCTCGGCCGCCCGGCCGGCACCACCGTCGGGTGGCTCTGGTGGCTGCAGCTGGTCATCGTCATCGCTGCCGAGGCCACTGCTGCGGCCGCCATTGTCGCCTCAATGTGGCCGGGCTCCCAGCAGTGGGTGCTGGCCCTGGTCTTCATCAGCCTCTTCACCGCCATCAACTTGGGCGGAGCCGCAAACCTGGGCGAGTTTGAGTACTGGTTCGCCCTGCTGAAGGTGCTCGCCATTGTGGCCTTCCTGGCCATTGGGGTGGCGTTTATCGCCGGTTGGCTCCCCAACGTTCCGGCTCCCGGCATGAGCAACCTCACCGGCAACGGCGGCTTTATGCCCCACGGCTGGAGTGGAGTGGGCGCCGGACTGCTGCTGGTGGTCTTCGCTTTTGGCGGCACCGAGATTGTCGCCGTCGCCGCCGCGGACACCGAGAACCCGGAGACGAGCATCGCCAAGGCCATCAGCTCCGTCGTGTGGCGGATCCTGGTGTTCTTCATCGGCTCGGTGCTGGTCATCGTCACCATCCTGCCGTGGGACAGCGAAGCCCTCAGCACCGGGCCCTTCGTTGCAGCCCTGGCCGCGGCGAGGGTGCCGGGCGCCGACGTCGTGATGGCGGTTGTCATAGTGGTGGCACTGCTGTCAGCACTGAACGCCAACCTCTACGGGGCCTCCCGGATGGTGTTCTCCCTGGCCGAGCGGGGCCGGATGCCCAAGCCCCTGGCCCGCAGGAGCGCCAACGGGGTGCCCCGGGCTGCGGTCGCCGCCTCGGTCACGTTCGGATTCCTGGCGGTGGTGCTGAATTACCTGTACCCGGAGACGGTCCTGATGATCCTGCTGAACCTGGTGGGGTCCACCTGCCTGGTGGTCTGGGGTGTCTCCATCGTTTCGCAGATCATTCTGCGCCGCCGCGCCGAGGCCGCCGGAACGGTCCTCACGTTCAAGATGTGGGCCTTCCCCTGGCTCTCCTACTTTGCCCTGGCGCTGCTGGCGGGCATTGTGGTGCTCGGGTTCCTGGATCCGGCCGTACGCATCCAGCTGGTGGCCACGATGGCGCTGACCTGCCTGCTCGGCACTGCCGCGTGGCTGCTGGACCGCCGGACACAGCGCCAGGGCCAACCCCACCAGTTGACGGACTGACAGGACGGGCCGCCGGTCTGCGGCGGCTGCCCCCGCTTTTCCTTTCCTGTCGGGAAGCTGCGGGGCATCCCCAGGATGGTTTGAAGAGGCCTTCCCGGAATCTATCGTGCAGATCAGGGGCCTTCCCGGCATCCATTGTGCAGATCAGGGGCCTTCCCGGAATCCTTCGTGCACATCAGGGGCTCAAGAGTGTGATTTCGGGGCTCTTGTTCCCGCTATCTGCACGAAGGATCCTCTGATGTCCCGCTATCTGCACAATGGACCGTTCCAGCGGCCCCGGCACCCCGCTAGCTGCACGATAGATGGCACTTCCGAGGCCAGAAAGTGGCAGACGGCAAGCTATCGTGCAGATCAAGGGCCTTCCCGGAATCCTTCGTGCACATCAGGGGCTCAAAAGTCCGATTTTGGGGCTCTTGATCCCGTTATCTGCACGAAGGATCCTCTGACGCCCCGCTAGCTGCACAAAGGATCGTCCTGACGCCGTCGATGTCCCAGTACCTGCACAATGGACCGTTCCAGCGGCGCCGGCGCCCCGCTAGCTGCACGATAGATGGCACTTCCGAGGCCAGAAGGGAGACGGCGATCTATCGTGCACATCAGGGGCCTTCCCGGAATCCTTCGTGCACATCAGGGGCTCAAAAGTCCGATTTCGGGGCTCTTGATCCCGTTATCTGCACGAAGGATCCTCTGATGCCCCGATAGCTGCACAAAGGATCGTCCTTGCGGCGCTGATACCCCGCCCTGAACCATCAGCGGGTAGGTGTTGAGGTCCGGGTGTTGAGGTCCAGTGGGGGTCCGGTGAGCTCCTGGGCACGACGGATCTGCCCGCCATTTTGATATTTGCGGTTTGCTTCAGATTATTGGGAAAAACCGTCACTAAAGATCCGCTGGTTTTTCCGCATGAAGAAATTCGCTATTTACCCTCAGCGCCAAAAAAAATAAACTTCGACACAATGCCGCAGCGGAGTCACGCAGCAAATTCCCCAGCGAAGGTATAAACGTTCCAAAATTCCACCGCATGAATCGGGAGGGAATTTCCGCCCCTGGATTCTTCCGAGCGCAACGGTTTGCCCGGGGAATGTTAAAGGGCCCGGACCAACCGGCGGCCGAGTACGGCCTGCACAGCTGTTCCGGACCCTCCTGCCGCTGCTTAGGGCGGCTCGTGGATCACAGGGGGCCCACCTGACGGCGGAGCAGCGCGCCTGTTACTGACCCTTGCGCTTCTTCGGAATCAGTTCGTTCTCACTGGAATTCTTGGCTCTTTTTTCGGCCCGCTTGTCCTTGATGGACTTGCCCGGCTTCTTTTCGTTTGAACCCTGGGGGGATTTACCTGACAATTTAGGCTCCTCTGAAAGAAACAGCATCGACACCTCACGACCATACCCGGTAAAAAAATAAAAGCCAGTCCGGGCGCAAAAGTGGTCACGGCGGGAGGTGTCGAATCGCGGCCTTTTCGCCCGCACGCTCCCTGCAGGTTCCTTCCGTCACCCGTGTTCAGCCGGGTTTGAGGAGGTTGAACGAGATTTGGCGAGGTTCAGCCGGGTTTAACGAGGTTTAGCGCGGTTTCAGACGCCTAACTACGCCTAGCCGCGTTGCGGCGGAAGGCCGCACCGCGCTAGCGCATCAGTTCCTTGGCGAACCAGGCATCCGCGTAGAACCGCGGGGAAAGCGAGTCCAGCAGTTCGCCGTAGGCCTCAGGCTCCATGGCCTGAGCCGAGTCCGCAGGGACATCCGAGGTAAAGGCTGAGACACCCAGACCGGCTTCATGGTCCTTCACGGTCAGCCCTGCGGCCTCCAAGATGGTGGGGAACATGCTCAGCTGGTCGATGCCGGGACGCAGCGTGCGGTCCGCGGCACCGCCCGGGATCCAGATCCGGTTGAACACCGTACGGTTGCCGTGATAATCCAGCTGCTCGTGGAAGGCATCACCGGCACTCATGTGCTTGAGGTGGTCGCCCATGATCACCACGGCGGTGTCCTCGAGATACCCCTTGTCCTTCATGTACTCCACGAATGCGGCCACCTGGGTCATGGAACAGGAGAACACCGAGGTGACCTCGTTCTGGGTGTCCACATCGCAGTAGTCATAAACGTGCACCGGCTCATGGGTGTCCAAGGTCAGCAGAGAGAGGTTGAACGGCTGACCGGTTCTTTCCGACTCCGCATGCAGTTCATCGATCTTTTCCGCGGCGTTGGCCATGAGCCGCTCGTCGCTGAGGCCCCAGTCGCTGCGGAAGTCCTCCTCCAGCTCACCGGCGGCCCGCCAGTCGTTGAGGCCCATCTGCTCCGAATAGCCGTGGCTGCCCAGGAACGTGTCCTTGGCGGCGAAAGATGAGTTGGCACCGCCCAGGAACACATTGGTGTAGCCGTGCTGCGACAGGACGTCGCCGAGGCAGGTGGACCCGCCCAGGTAAGTGTCACCGTCCTCCTCGAGCTCCCCAGCCTCGCTGCTGCCCCCGGAACCCACACCCTTCAACGGGATGCCGCACTGGGTCGAGACGAGACCGGCCATGGTCCAGCCCCCACCCTGGTACTGCTTGAAATTCTCCACGCTGGCCCAGCCATCCGTGGTGCTGGTGACTTCCTTGAGGGGCGCGAAGGCATCCTTTTCGAAGAGCTGGTCATCCGCGAGGGTCTGCTCGCCGGATTCGAGATAGATCAGGACCAGGTTGCGCTTCTGCTCATCACCGGTGACGGTTGGCTCCACGAAATAGTCGCCAATGTTGTACGGAGAGTTCGCGGCCTTGATGTAGTCGGCAACTCCCACTGTCCTGGCGAAGGCCGTGGTGCCTCCGATAACGACGGCGCCCACGAGAACGGTGGAGATGCTGCGCATGATCCAGCGGTAATGGCGCGGGCGGGCGGGCGCACCCCTGCGGAGGCGGCGCTTGCGGCGGCGGTGCAGCAGCGCGATGGAAACGGTGATGAGCAGGGGCACAACGCCAATCCCCAGGATGCCGAGCCACACGATGGACCCGCCCCCACCGTCGGTTTCCACGGAGACAAGATTCAGGAGCATTTGGTTGACGGAAATTTCGCCCCAAAAGAAACGGATGCCAAAGGCGGCGATCAGCAGCGCAAGTCCGGCCCAGATCAGCAAATAGACCAGGATTTGTCCCATGACGGCGCCACCCCGTCGGGTCAAGTGAAAAATCCGGCCAGACATGACAACCCCTCGCGTTCCCGATGCCCGCGTTTGCGCCAAACACCCTTGACATCCAACCCGTTTTCGGGCATGTGAAGCATAATACCGGTACACCGCCCGTTCAACAGTGGATTGGGGACATGAATTGCGGCACCCGGACGCTCAGCGAACTTTTCTCCGACGGCCCTGCAGCCGGGGCGCCGCCGAACCCGAGGGCACAGTTTGTATAGCCTTCGCGGCTTACCCGGAACAAATAATGACATCCTGTGCACTCTCCGGCGCGCTGATTGCAGCGCCGAAGCCCGGGAGCTAGGTTTCGACCTATGGTCTTAGTCACATCCACGATCCCGGATCTTTCCGGCGACGAACTGCGCCGGCTGTACCGGCTGCTTACCTCTGTGCGCCAGCTCGACCTGGCCGCTGTCGCCTGGCAGCGCCAGGGCATCATCCCCGGCTACGCCCCGGAACTCGGACAGGAAGCCGCGCAGGTGGGCAGCGCCTTCGCGATGGACGCCGGCCGCGACTTCATCTTCCCCACCTACCGGGAAATGGGCACCGCGCTGACCCTGGGTGTGGACATGGTTGAGTACATGGCCACCCACAAGGCGTCCTGGCACGGCGGCCTGTACAACCCCGTAACCACCCGGCTGGCGCCTATCCAGGCGGTGGTGGGCGGTTCAGTGCTGCACGCGGTGGGCTGGGCGCACGGCCAGCGGCTCACGGCGCAGGCCGACGGCGGCGCAACCGACGGCGGGGCATCGGCCGGCAGCGGGGCAACCGGCGGCGGCGCTCCGGCAGAAGGATTGGCCGCTGCCCTGACTTACTTCGGCGACGGCGCCAGTTCCCAGGGCGACATCCACGAAGCGATGAACTTCGCCGCCGTGCTCAAGGCTCCCGTGGTCTTCTTCGTGCAGAACAACGGGTGGGCGATCTCGCTGCCCACCGAGGCCCAAGTGGCCGGCGGGACCGTGGCGGCGCGGGCTGCCGGATACGGCATGAAAGCCCTGACCGTTGACGGCAACGACGTCACCGCCGTAGTCCAGGCGACCCGCGAGGCGCTGGCCCACGCCCGGGCCGGCCTCGGGCCGGTGCTGATCGAAGCCATGACATACCGCCGCGGCCCCCATTCCACCAGTGACGACCCCGGCCGCTACCGGATGCTCGAGGACGAACGGCGCGACGCCGGGACCGACCCCGTGGCGCTCCTGGCCGATCAGCTGCTTTCAGCCGGGCACGCCGGCCAGGACTTCCTGGACACCGCCCACGCTGATGCCGTGGCAGCCGCCGAGGCCATCCGCCAAGGGGTGCAGGAACTGAAGCCCCGTCCCGGGGCGGAGATGTTCGAGTTTGTGTTCGCCGAAACCACGCAACAGCTCAAGGACCAGGCCAGCGCCTGGCGGAAGGAATCCGAACATGACTGACCAGTTGACGGGCAGATCGGATCTGGCCGCCGCGCAGGACAACACCGGGGACACGGCCGCCCAGCAGCAGTCCGCCGCCGCTCCCGCCCCCGCCGGTTCCGGGGCCGCCGAGACCCTGTCCATGCAGGCCGCGCTGAACCGCGCGCTCGCGGAAATCCTGGAACAGGACCCGAAGGCATTGGTCCTGGGCGAGGACGTGGGCCTGCTCGGCGGCGTCTTCCGCATCACCGACGGGCTGCAGCGGCGCTTCGGCGCGGACCGCGTCCTGGATACCCCGCTGGCCGAATCGGGCATTCTTGGCATGTCCGTGGGCCTGGCCATGGCCGGGTTCCATCCCATTCCCGAAGTGCAGTTTGACGGCTTCGCCTACCCCGCGGTGAACCAGATCATCACGCAGCTGGCACGGATGAACTACCGCAGCCGGGGAACGCTGCCCATGCCCGTCACGCTGCGGGTGCCCAGCTTCGGCGGCATCCGTGCCCCGGAGCACCACGGTGAATCCCTTGAGGCGCTCTTTGCCCATGTCCCCGGCTTGCTGGTGGTATCGCCGTCGAGCCCGCACGAGGCCTATCACCTGCTCAAGCATGCCGCCGCCCGTCCGGACCCGGTGATCTTCATGGAGCCGAAGTCCCGCTACTGGCAAAAGGGGGAAGTCATCGCGTCCGACGGCGGCACTCCCCTGGGGTCGAAGGTGGTCCGTCCCGGCAAGCACGTCACGCTGATCGCCTGGGGTGCCATGGTCGCGCGCTGCCTGCAGGTGGCCGAGCTCGCGGCCGAGGACGGCATCGAGGTGGAGGTCCTGGACCTGCGCTGGCTCAAGCCCATCGACGCCGCCGGCCTTGCTGCATCGGTGTCGCGCACCCGGCGCGCCGTCGTCGTGCATGAAGCTCCGCTGACCTCCGGGCTGGGGGCCGAGGTGGCCGCCCTGGTGACCGAACGCTGCTTTGACACCCTCAGGGCTCCGGTTGAGCGGGTCACGGGATTCGACGTACCGTATCCCTCAGGTGACCTGGAGGACGAGTACATCCCGAACATCGACCGCATCCTGTTCGGGATCCAGCGAGTATTGGAGTATCGACGTGGCTGAAATTTCCTTTCCCCTGCCCGACCTCGGCGAGGGGCTGATCGAAGCCACCGTCCTGGAGTGGCTGGTGGCCGAGGGTGACCAGGTGGAGCGGAACCAGCCGCTGGTGGAGGTGGAGACGTCCAAATCGGCTCTCGAGCTCCCGTCACCGCAGGCCGGCCGGGTGGCGCGCATCTACGGCTCGCCGGGCGAGAAAATCAACGTCGGCGAACCGCTGATCATCTTTGAGGTTCCGGACAACACGGCCGGCATTGTCGGAACCGTGCCGCAGGAGGCCCCGGCGCGCCGCCGCGTCCGGCTGACCGCCGCACTGGACGAGGACTAGGCCATGGAACTGAGGACCCACGCCGTCGAGGGCACCGACCCGCAGCTTTTCGCCGAACTTATCGAGCCCGACGGCGGAGCCCGGGTCCCGCGCCCCGTGCTTCTGCTGCATGGGTTCGCGTCCTCGTCGCAGCTGAACTGGCACGATACCGGCTGGGTCAGCGCCCTGACCGCTGCCGGCAGAAGGGTGATCACCGTGGACCTGCCAGGCCACGGACGGAGCGCTGCGCCGGTGGAGCTGGATGCATACCGCCCCAGCCGGCTCCGCGCTGACCTGCTGCAGCTGCTGATGGACGCGGGTGTGCAGCCCCTGGCCGCTGATCGTCCGGAAACCGGAGTGGACGTTATTGGCTATTCGCTGGGCGCCCGGCTGGCCTGGGAATTCGGCGCAACCCAGCCCGAGCTGGTCCACCGCATGGTCCTGGGCGGCGGACCAGGCACCGGTGATCCCCTGGCCTCGTTCGATCTGGCCGCGGCACGCGCAGCCGTCGGGGAAACCGGGGACGTGGCCGACGAAACCACTGCCGAACTGCTGCGCATGGCTGCACTGGTGCCCGGCAACGACCTGCCCGTGCTGCTGTCCATGGTGGAGGCCATCCAGGATGAGCTGTTTGTCCCCGCCGAGGCGGTTCCGGCCATGCCGCTGCTGCTGGTGGCCGGAGACCTTGATACCTTCGCGGCCGGCAACGCGGAGCTGGCCGGGTTGTCGGGACAGGCGGAACTGCTTCCGCTCCCGGCACGCACCCACGCGAACGCGGTCACGTCCCGGGCCTTCAAGCAGGCGGCCATCAGCTTCCTCGGGTAGGCCCGGTCAGGAAAAGCGCCTCGGCGGCAGTGCCCGGGGCACTTCCCGGGTGAGAAGGCACATATCCGGGTGAGAAGGCACATATTACGTCTTGATAAAGCCGACTTCCCCTGCCCGGATCCACCGGTGTGGCGGGATATGGTGGAGCGGTGGGCAGGCTAGGATCAAATTAATCAGGCTGCTGATGAAATGTTCTGAACCCCGCGTCCGGTGGTAAGCAACAGACCCGGATGCCCTGCCGCTTTTAGTTTCTCGACACACCCTCTAGGAGGACACCCGTGGATGTACTCCTGGGGAATCGATACCGGACCACCGAGCTCATTGGCACGGGTGGCGCCGCCTCCGTTTACCGTGCGGTGGATCAGAACCTTGGGCGCGAGGTCGCGGTCAAGCTCTTCCGTCCCAACGTCAGCGACGACGATGAGAGCCGCCGCCAGCAGACCGAAACCCTTCTGCTCGCAACGCTGAACCATCCCGGACTGGTGACCCTGCTGGACGCCGGGATGATGCAGGATGAGGACGGCCGCTCCTCCACTTTCCTGGTCATGGAGCTTGTCGACGGACCGGACCTGCGGCGGACCCTGAAGTCAGGGCCGCTGAGTCCGGCCGCCACAGCATCGCTGGGGGCGGACCTCGCCGACGCGCTGAACTACGTGCACTCCAACGGCGTCATCCACCGGGACGTTAAGCCCGCCAACATCCTCCTGTATCCGCTGGCGGAGAACGATACCCGCCTCTACCCCAAGCTCACCGACTTCGGCATCGCACGGATGACCGAGGCAACCATCGCCACCGCCCATGGCGCAACCATAGGCACCGCCAACTACCTCAGTCCGGAACAGGCGCTCGGCGGGGCCGTCGATCCGCGGACCGACATCTACTCCCTGGGGCTGGTGCTCCTCGAGTGCCTCACCGGAGAGAAGGCCTTCCCGGGTCCGATCGTTGAGTCCGCCGTCGCCCGCCTGGTCCGTGACCCCGAGATCCCGGGGGACCTGGGTTCCGAGTGGGTGGAACTGCTGCGCTCAATGACCGCCAGAACCGTCGACGCCCGGCCCGATGCGCACGACGCCGCGGCGGCGCTGCGTTCACTGGGCATGGAGGCCGAGGTTCCGGCGCTGACGGCTGACGGTCCTGATTCGGCGGCGGATGACATGGTCACCGGCGGGATCACAACGGGCAACATCTACATCCCGCTGCCGCCCACCCACGCCCCCAGCCTGGGCTAGCTCCGCCGGGCAGCCGCGGACAACCACGCAGCGCACCGTTCACTGAACAACGTTCACTGGACAACATAGAAGCCCGGACCGGGAATCCCCGGTCCGGGTTTCTGTCTTGCAGCTTGTGTCGAAGCGTCCTGCTTCAGATTGAGCCTGCTACTTGGATCCGCCCTCTGCGGACTCCTGATCTTCTTCGGGCTCGAAGTTCGACGCTTCATCGGTGGACGCTGCGGCGACGCCATCCTTGGTGTCAGGAATGGTTCCCTCGGGTCCCGTTGTGTTTTCGCCGTCCTTGGAGTGGTCCTTGTTGGCGTTCTGTTCGCTGCCCATGGTGGGTCTCCTCATCCGCTGCGGCTCCGCCGAAAACTCCGGCGCTTGATTCGATACTAAGGCAACTGAGGGCCGCCCCGACAGCCGGCCAGTCTGGTCCCCGGCCGGTGTCTCCTACTTTCGCCGCAGGCGGGAGGCTACTGCCCACCGGACACACAGGCTGAGAATCAGCAGCACGACGGCGGCACCCACGGGCACCAGGAACGCAGCCTGATGCCCGGAACTGTCCCCCAGCCGTCCGGCCAGCGCGGCACCAATGGCGGTTCCAGTGACCACTCCGCTGGCGAGCATGGTCATGACCGTGCCCATCAGGTGCCGGGGAGCAACCACGGCGCCAATCCCGAAGATGCTAACCATGGTGGGGCCCACGGGAATTCCGAGGACGAAGAGTGCCACCAGCATGGTGGGAATGTCTGCCGGGAAGAGCAGAAGCACCGAGAAGGCAGCCATCGCGGCTGCTGACACCATCCAACGGGCGGAAGCGGTGAAACGCTCCGGCCAGAAAGCCACGGACAGAGCCGCTGCGGCCGAGCTGATGCCCATCACCGCGTACAGCAGGCCGGCGGCGGAAGAAACGTTGAAGAGACCGCCAAAAGCGGTGAGGCTCGTCTGTGTTCCGCCGAAGAACGTGCCCATGGCCACCATGCCGAGGACGGGAAGCGCGATCAGCAGCCAGTCAGCGCGGGGCTGGGCGGCCACCGGTTCGGCCGGCGTGCCCGATTTTTCGGCGGCGGAATCACTGGCTGCTTTGGCTGCCCGTGCCGCCCGCGCCGGGACGACCGAACGGACTGTGGGATGCACGGCGAACGCGCTGACCATGCTCAGCGTCAGCACCGCGGCAATGGCCAGCGGTAGCCACGGTGCGACGGCGGCAGCCAACAGACCGACCAGGGCGGGGCCGAGCACAAAGCTGAGCTCGTCGGCCGTACCCTCGTAGGACATGGCGGTATCGAGGTCGCGGCTGCCGGCGGAGTCCGCGGAGCGCTTCCGTTCGGTCATCGCCATCCACCGCACGCGGGCCAGCGGGCCCACTTGGGGGCAGGTGGCTCCCATCAGGAAGGCTGCGGCCAGGGCGGCGACGGGACTGGACGCGTCAGGCAGCAGGAACGCCATGTACAGGGTCAGCGCAATGGCCAGCGGGTTCACGACGGCGGCGGTCAGCAGCACGGGGCGCTGGCCGATCCGGTCCGCCACGAATCCCAGGACGGGCGCGCCCAGGGCCGAACCGATTCCGACGGCGCCGGCTGCCAAACCGCCGGTGGCATAGGATCCGGTGACGCTGGTGACCAGGGTCAGTGCTCCGACGGTCAGCATGGCCAGGGGCAGGCGGGCCAGGAAGGCGATGGGAACAAAGCCGCGGCCGGCGAGCGTGAAGATCCTCGCATACCGGCCCGTGGTGGCTTCCGGGCTCCCGGCGGGATCCGCCGGCACGGATTCAGCCGGCGCAGATTCACCCGGCGCGGGTTCAGCCGGCGCGGGTACAGGGGCCTTGGATTCACGCGGCTCAGGGGTGTCCGGAGACGGGCTCCGGGAAGATGAAGGGGCGGAGGGCAAATTGCTCATGCGGTTCCAGACATGTTTCAGCGCGCATCGTCCCCCCTCCCGATGCGCCCGACCCGGCTACCCTTCCACTTTACCCTCGGCGGGCGGGCCGGCGGGACGTTCCGGGACAACTTGCGCCGGGTCAGCAGCTGCCCCGGCGCGGGCTGTGGATTACACGCCCACGGGGGTGCCGGCGGAGAAGCGCACCGTGGAGCCGTTGCGGCCCTTGGTAATTTGCAGCTGCGCTCCGATGCGCTGCTTCATTTCTGCGACATGGCTGACGAGTCCGACCACCCGGCCGCCGTCGCGGAGGCCTTCCAGGGCGTCCATCACCTGCTCCAGCGAGGTGTCATCGAGGCTTCCGAATCCCTCGTCAACAAAGAGTGTCTCGATGCTGACCCCGCCGGCCTCCTGCTGGACGACGTCGGCCAGACCCAGTGCCAAGGCCAGCGACGCCATGAAGCCTTCGCCGCCCGAGAGCGTGGAGGTGTCACGATGCTGGCCGGTCCACGCGTCGGTCACATGCAGGCCCAGACCGGCCTTCTTGTTGCCGGAGGTGGAATCACTGTGCACCAGGGCATACCGGCCGCCCGTCATTGCCGAGAGCCGTTCCGTTGCCGCCGCTGCGACCTGCTCCAAACGCGCCGCGAGCACATAGGTGCTCAGCGTCATTTTGTAGCCGTTCTCACCGAGGCCCCGCGCCGTGTCAGTGACCGAGCGCAGCAGTTCATAGCGCTCCTCCAAAGGACGAATGCGCTCGGACGCCTCAGCCAGCTCCCTGCCGTAGGCCTGCAGCGCTTCAGCGGAGGCTTCCATCAGCCCCAGGTCCACCGAACACTTGGTCAGCCGTCTCCGGGCTTCGGACGCTGCATCGGACGCCATCACCAGATCCTCCTCATCCGGGACGGGAAGCGGTTCACCGTGTCCGTCCAGGGCCGCCGCGGAGTCCTCGCCTTCGCGGCGCAGCATCAGCCGCTGTCCCTCCTGGTCATACGCGGTCACGGCCAGCTTGTGGGCGGCGGCCGTCTCAGGGTCCAGCAGGGCATCCCGCAGCGCCTCCACGGTCTCGAATTCCGAGTCCGCCAGCTTGGCGGCGAGGTCCTGGCCGGCTTCCGCTGCGGTTTCCTCCGCTGACTTCCGGTCCGCCAGGGTGCGGCGCGCCGCAGCCACCAATGCGCGCAGTTCGGTGATGCATTCAACCCGCTCGGCAAGGGACGCAAATCCGTTCCGGGCGGCCTCAACCCGCCCGCTGAGATCGGCTATCTGCCGCTGCGCCGCCACGTGCTGTTCATCCGCCTGGGCGGCCGCGACCAGCGCCGCGGATTCCTCCCCGGCCAGCTGCTCCAGTTCGGCGGACACTTCGGTGCAGCGTTGCAGCGCTGCCTCCAGTTCCAGGGAAGCGGCTGCTGCCTTGTCCAGGGCCGCGGCAGCTGCTGCTTCCGCTGCCTGGGCCGCCGCCGGATCACCGTCCCCGCCCTGGATCCGCAGTTCCGCCACCTTGCGGCCGGCGGCTTCCGCCTGCGTCCGGGCAGCTTCGAACTCCTGCTCGGCCGCATCCGTCAGCTGCCGGGCATGCTCCTCATCCTGCCGGGTCACGGCGCTCTCGCCGTCGGGGAGGACCGCCGGGGCGGGGTGTTCAACGCTGCCGCACACGGGGCAGCATTGTCCGCTTTCCAGCCGTCCGGCCAGTTCCGCGGCGGCCTGGTCCAGCCGGCGCTGCAGTTTGTCCTGCCACTCCTGGCGCCGGTCCTGGTAGTTTCCGCGCAGCTCAACCGCGAGGGCCGCCGCGGTTTCCGCTTCCCGGGCGGCACGTGTGTGCTCACAGATGGCCCGGGTCAGGGCGCGGGCCCGCTCCAGGTCATCCGCCGCTGATTCCCGCCGTGAGGCCCGCTCCCTGAGGGACTCCAGTTCCCGGGTCAGGTCAGCTTCCTCGGACCGGAGCGAAGCCGCGGCGGCACGGGCTGCGGCAGCGGCTGCCCGCCGGCTTTCAGCCCGTTCGGCAGCGCCGGAAAGCTCCTCCTCAAGGTCGCTGATGCGTTTTTCCTCCGCGAGGGCGGCTTCTGCGGCACCGAGCTCAGTGGTGAGGCGGGTGTCCGCTGCAGCCAGGGCCGAGGCGGCCGCGGCGTCGTCAGCGCTGTTCTCCGCGTCGCCGTCCGTTCCTCCGTCAGTCTTCTCGTCCGGGCCGGATGCCAAACCGTACACGGCGGCCCGGGAATGGGCCGCCAGATGTGACCGCGCCTGTTGGGCCGCCTCTTCGCGGAGCCGGAGCTTGGCTGCGGCTGCGTCAACAGCCCGGAGGTAACCGCTCAGCGCCTCGGCCTGCTCGTGGCGGGCCAGCGCAACGCGCAGGGGTGCGATCTCCGGGTTCCGGCGCTCATGGTCCTGCTCGTCGCGCTCAAGCTGCTGCCGGGCGATCCCGCGGGCGCGGCGGTGCTCGAGGTCCTGCCGGGCAGCTTCCGCGTCGACCAGGGCAGCGGCAAGGACCTCGTGTTCTTCCCGAGCAGCGGCGGTCCGTACCGCCAGCATGCGGCGGAACTCCTCCACTGCGGCCATATCGGTCCCGGCGGCTCCGGCGGCTCCGGCATTGCCGGCGTCGTCGGCCGCGCCGGCGTCTGCGTCGGCGTCACCGGCGACCGAAGCGTCGTTACCGGATCCCGCTGTGGCCCTGTCACCGTTCACTTCGGCATCGGCCGGCCAGCGCTGCATCTCATCCCGTGCCCGGCGCAGCACATGCTCCGCTTCGGCGCGGGCATCCTGCAGTTGCCGGGTTGCAGCGGCGAGGTCTTCCTTGAGCTGGTCCTCGATCTCTTCGAACCGGGTGGTGCCGAAGAGTTTTTGCAGCAGGTCCGCCCTGGTTTTGGCATCGGCCCTCAGGAACGCCGCAAAGTCGCCCTGGGGCAGCATGACCACCCGGGTGAACTGTTCCTTGTCCATGCCCATGAGGGCTTGGATCTCGGCGCCGGCTTCATCGTTGCGCGCCGATTTTGTGACCCATTCCCCCTGGGAGAATTCGCGCAGGGTGGTGTGTGCCTGCTCAAGCACTGTTTTTCCGGTGCCGCGTTTGGCCGGGCGGTCCCAGGCCGGATTGCGCACCACCTCCAGGCGGCGGTCACCGGAACTGAATTCCAGCAGCACCTCGGGGGCCGTATCCGGTGCGGCGTGGTCGCTGCGCAGCCGCTTGGCCGTTTGCCGGGCACCGGGCACTCCGCCGTACAGGGCATAACAAATGGCATCAAGAATGCTGGTCTTGCCGGCGCCCGTCGGCCCGTTCAGCAGGAACAGACCATGGGCACCCAGCTCGTCGAAGTCGATGACCTCGCGGCCGGCAAAGGGTCCGAAGGCCTGGATTTCCAGGCGGTGAATCCTCACTGTGCCGCCTCCGTGGACTGCACCTTGGACAGGACTTCGGCGAAGAGCTGCTTCTCCTGCTCATCGGCCTGCCTGGAGCGCACATGGTCCAGGAACCCGCAGCAGATCTCCAGGTCATCAGTGGCCTTGGCCAGCCGCTGACTGTAGGTCTGGCCGGAGGCTCTCGGCCCGGAGGCCGGCTCGAAAGTCAGGACGAGGGTGTCGGGGAAACGGCTGCGCACGCTGTCCATGGCTTTGGCGGGGCGCTCGTCATCAGTCAGCGTCACCTGGCAGTAAGCGGTTTCGGCGTCGGCAAGCGCGGGGTCCGCCAGCAGCTCGGCCAGGGTGCCCCGGAGGACGGCAAGGCGCCGGGGCGCCGGCCAGACGACGGGTTCCACCGACACCAGGCCGCCGCCGTCGAAGTCCACCAGCAGCCCGCCTTTTTGCTGGCGCGCCTCGGAGAAGGAGTACGGCAGCGGGGATCCGCTGTACCGCACGGAGGGACTGAGTTCCTGCCGTCCGTGCAGATGGCCCAGCGCGGTGTAGGTGAAGCCGTCGAAGAGGTCCAGTGGAACAGCGCCCACTCCCCCCACGGTGAGGTCCCGTTCGCTGTCCGAGGTGATGCCCCCGCTGGCAAAAACGTGGGCCATGGCCACGGGCTGCACGGGCTCGCCGGCGTCAGCACGGCGCTTCACGTCAGCGGTGATCCGGCGGATGGCTTCAGCCACGACGGCGGCGTGCTGCGGGGTCTCGACGCCAAGCTCGGGAGCGGCAAGCCGGGGCTCCAGATAGGGAATGCCGTACACGGCCACCGGGCTGCCGCCCGTTTCGAGCAGGACCGGCTCGTCGATTTCGCTGATCCGGGTCCTCAGGTACACACCGCCGCGTTCAAAGATGCGGCTGCCGAAACCCAGCCGGGCCGCGGAGTCGTGGTTGCCGCTGGACAGGATAACCTTGGCCCCGGCTGCGGTGATCCGCTCCAGCGCCGAATCCAGCAGGCGGACGACGTCGACGCCCGGCAGGGCGCGGTCGTAGACATCTCCGGCGATGAGCACGGCATCCACCCGCTCTTCGCAGACGGTGTCCACCAGCCGGTCAATGAACTGCTGCTGGGCGCCCAGCATCCCCACACCGTGGAAGGAGCGTCCCAAATGCCAGTCGGAGGTGTGCAGTATTCGCATACTCCAAAGCTACCTCCCGGCACCGACACTCCCCGGACACCAGGGGCATGAGAACGCCCACCCCCTGATGCGGTGGTGGTTGCATCAGGAAGCGGGCGTGTCGCGGAGCGGCGGTTAGGACCTTGCGGCGGTTAGGACCTGCCGGCGGGCTTGCCGCCGTCGGTGTCCTGGTCCCCGTCGAAGAAACCGCGCGCTTCGTCGTCGTTCCGGGCATCGCTGCCGCGGCCTGACGCGCCGGTATGCGCGGTGCCGGTTCCGGTTGTGGGTGCTGGGGCCGCTGCGGCTGTTGCTCCCCTGTCAGAAGCCGTTCCGGCTTCGGCGTGGACGGCGGAATCCTCGGCGTCAACATCAAAGTCGTCATCATCGTCGGCATCCGGCTCAGCCGAGTCGGCAGCGGTCATATCGATGCTGCGGTAAATCAGTCCGGTGATCAGCGCACCCAGCACGGGAGCCGCCCAGAACAGCCAGAGCTGTTCCAGCGCCGCAGCCTCGGCGAAGAGGGCAACCGCAGTGGAGCGGGCCGGGTTGAGCGAGCCGCCGGTAATCGGCGCCAGGAACGTCAGCAGGACCGCGTAGGTCACGCCCACGGCAAAGGCGGCGCCAGCGAGCGGCCTGCGCCCGGACGTGGCACCGAGGAAG
This sequence comes from Arthrobacter citreus, assembly GCF_038405225.1. NCBI lineage: Bacteria > Bacillati > Actinomycetota > Actinomycetes > Micrococcales > Micrococcaceae > Arthrobacter > Arthrobacter citreus. Next base: position 676,391 of record NZ_CP151657.1, on the reverse strand, counting down.
ACGGCGGTGAGCAGCACGGCACCGATAACTTCCGTCAGCAGCGCGCTGGCCAGCGGGAAGCCGGCGCCGGACTGCTCGCCGTAGCCGTTGGCCAGGGCAGCGAAGACCATGCGGGTTTCAGCAAGTTCGGGAACGCCCTGGATGACCACCCACAGGATTCCAACGGCCAGGACCGCGCCGATGAGCTGGGACACGATGTAGACCGGCAGGGCCTTCCACTCGGTGCGTCCGGCTGCGGCGCTGGCAACACTGATGGCCGGGTTGAAGTGGCCGCCGGAGACGTACCCAAAGGCCACCATGGCTGCCGCAGCGCCCAGGCCCACTCCCAGCGGAGAGGAGACGCTGCCCGTGGCACTGAAGAAGGCAAGACCGACGCCAACAAAGACCAGGAGGAACGCGCCCACTGCCTCCGCGGCGGCGCGCGCCGGCAGTCCGTAGCTGTGCAGACGCTTCCGCGGCGCTGTTCCGGCGGCAGGGTGCACTGCCCGTGCGCCGTCTGTTGAGTTGGGCTCGGCATTCATTGGCAAAAAGTGTCCTCTTCCTAGGTGTTGTGGCACATCGGGCTTCCATGGCGGTAAGCCCTCCGCGGGCCCGAAGCAGTTGCTCACGCGCCGGGCAAACTCACCCAGCTTGCCATCTCCTGCTGGGAGGATACTGAAGACCCGCCCGGCGTGCGAGGCTGGATATGCTGGACCGGTGAGCTCTAACCCCGAAAACCAGCCCCGGACCGATTCTTCTGCCATGACAGGCGGCGGGTCCTCCTTTCATCTTCCCCTGCAGGGACAAGCAGGAAAAGTGTTCGGCGCCCTGCTGGGCGGTGCCCTGGGAGATGCACTGGGGTACGCCGTCGAGTTTTCCGGGATGGCCGAGATCCGCGCCGCCTATGGCCCGGACGGGCTGCGCGACTTCGCGGCCCTCGCCGCGCCCGTCCCCTTTTCCGATGACACGCAGATGACCCTCTACACGCTCGACGGGCTGCTCGAGGCCCTTGAGTGGGCCAACCAGGGCGTGGGCGCCGATGAAACGGCGTGCATTTGGCTGGCGTATCTGCGCTGGCTGAAGACCCAGGGCGTGGCGCTGGACCCCGCCGCCCCGGCACCGCCGCTGCGGTGGATCGACGCGCAGGAAGTGCTGCATCACCGCCGGGCTCCCGGCAACGCCTGCCTGTCCGGGTTGTCCGGGCCGGACATGGGAACCACGTTCCGCCCCGTGAACCCCGATTCGAAGGGCTGCGGAACGGTAATGCGCTCCGCCCCCTTCGGCCTGCTGCCCTATGTCGAGCCGGAAATGGTGTACGGCCTCAGCCGCGACGCCGCCGCACTGACGCACGGGCACCCCTCAGCCCTGCACAGCGCCGCAGTGTTCAGCGTCCTGATCCATGACCTGCTGGACCCGGAAGCCTCGCTGCAGGACGCCGCCGAAGCGGCTGTGGTCCGGGCCCGTGAAAGCGGCGTTGCCGAGCTTGCCGCACGCCTGGCCGACGCCGTCGCGCTGGCCGCCAAAGGTCCCGTCCGGCCGGCGGAACTCACGGCGGCCCTGGGCGAAGGCTGGGTGGCCGAAGAAGCCCTCGCCATCGGCGTCTACGCCGCCCTGGCGACGTCGGGCGAGGGGACGCCGGAAGATCATTTCCGGGCCGCGGTGGCGTTGGCGGTTAATCATGACGGCGACAGCGACTCCACCGGCTCCATCACCGGCAATATCGTGGGCACCCTTCACGGCGCCGCGGCATTGCCCGCCGCTTGGCTGGACGCGTTGGAAGGCCGGGAAGTCATCGGGGAACTGGCGCGGCAGTTCGCAGCCGCGACCGGCGCATAACCGCCCTGACCGGCGCTCCGCCTGCGGTCCCCTCACCGCACCTTACTTCGCCTGTTACTGCACCCCGGCCTGCCACGTTCCGCCGAGCATCTGCAGGAACTCCCCCTCCGAGAGAACTTCGATGCGCTGGCCCCTGCCGTGCAGGTCCAGCACCCGGCGGGCCTTGCCGGTCAGGACGCCGTTGCGCAGGTCTCCGGATTCGAAGCCGTCGCCCATGACAAGCATGGTGGTGGCGCGGGTGACGCTGGAGGCCGGGCGGGCCCCGAGGTCAGCGGCAAAGTTCTTGGCGTGCTGCCGGGACATTGCGAGGTTTCCGCTGAACACCACGGTGTGGCCGAAGAGTGGATGGCTGGAATCGGCCAGCGGGTTGGGCGGCGGGTTTTCGCCCTCGGAGGGCCAGCCGGTCCATCCGGTTGCTGCTGCCTTGGCTTCCGATCCGGTGCCCCGCTCCAGCGCTGCGCGGGTCGCCTTGGAGAGGGGGTCGACGCCGGGAATGTACGCTTCGAGCCGGGACGGCACCATCCCCTGAAGGGCGAAAAACCCGGCCATATCCGCGGCGCCGCTGCGCCGGACAATGTCGAGCATGATCCCGGCGCAGGCGCGGGCATCCTCGACGGCGTCGTGGTGGTTCTGCAGCGGTACCCCTGCCGCCTCGGCGGCAAAGGGCAGGGAGTGCGAGAGCAGGCTGTAGGTGCGGCGGGAGTGCACCACGGAGCAGGTGTAGTCATAGGCCGGTCCGGGCAGACCGGACACTTCCAGCGCCGAGCGGATCACGCCCATGTCAAAGGCGGCGTTGTGGGCCACCAGCAGATCCGCGCCAATAAATGCGCCGATCTCGGGGAACAGGTCACCAAAGCGGGGAGCTCCCGCAACCATGTCCGCTTCAATGCCGTGGATGCGGATGTTGCGCCGGTCAAAGAAATCGTGTCCCTCCGGCGGGCGCATCAGCCAGGATGCTTCCTCGGCGACGGCGCCGTCCCGGACCTTCACCAGTCCCACCGAGCAGGGCGAACCGCGGAATCCGTTGGCCGTTTCAAAGTCGATGGCCGTGAATTCAATTCCCACGCGGTGTTCGGTTCCTTAAACGATGATGCAGGCTGCAGACGGGTCAAACAGAGATGCGGGAGCTACTCGCCCTCGGCCGGCTCCACCGGCTCAACCGGGCCCGCGGCCTTTTTCCGCCGGTGCGAGCGGACCTTGCTGACGATGTACCAGACGGCGGCAACTACCACCGCGGCAATGACGATCTTTTGGAAGACCCCGGCGTATTCCTCGACGATGTGCCAGCTCTCACCGAGGTAATAGCCCGCGAAAACGAAAATGGAGTTCCAGATCAGGCTTCCCGCCGTCGTCAGTGCCAGGAACTTCCAGATGGGCATCCGCTCGATGCCGGCGGGAATGGAAATGAGGCTGCGGAAAATGGGGATCATCCGGCCAAAAAAGACTGCCTTGTAGCCGTGGCGGTCAAACCAGGCCTCCACCTTGTCCACGTCTTCGATGTCGACCAGGGGAACCCGGGACACGAGGGCACGCATCCGGTCCCGCCCCAGCCACGCGCCAATGCCGTAGAGCACCCACGCACCCAGCACCGAGCCCAGGGTGGTCCAGATGAGCGCCGCGGGGAGAGAGAAGTTTCCCTGGCTGGCGGCGAACCCGGCCAGCGGCAGGATTACCTCGCTGGGCAGCGGCGGAAAGAGGTTTTCGAGGGCAATGGCCAGGCCTGCACCGGGGGCTCCGATGGCCTCCATAATGTTGACGGCCCACTCCGCGATCCCTCCCAGCGCCGATCCGTCGGTACTGGCGGTGGCAACTGAGGCAAGAATCTGTGTAGTCATATTGCCCCCAATTCTGCCCTAAGAACGGTCCCGGGCGGAAACCCGACACTGCCGGCAGCGGCAAAAGCGGCGGGTGGCCGGCCGTTTTCCGGCCGGCCACCCGCCGCTTCTCCAGTGGTTTTTTCGCGGCCGAAGGAAACGGTTAGGCCAGGGCGTCCACGATGGCCGGAAGCAGGGCGCGGAACGCCTGTCCGCGGTGGCTGATGGCGTTTTTCTCCTCCGGCGCCAGCTCAGCGGTGCTGCGGTCCAGACCGTCCGGCCGGAGCACGGGGTCATAACCGAAGCCGCCCTCTCCGCGGCGTTCTGTGAGAAGCGTCCCACGCAGCTCGGCGCGTTCCACCACTGCTTTGCCGCCGGGCAGCGCCAGTGTCGCAGCGCACACAAAGGCGGCGCCCCGGTGCGCTGCCGGAATGTCAGCGAGCTGGGCCAGCAGCAGGTCAAGGTTCGCGGCGTCGTCCCCGTGCCGGCCGGCCCAGCGCGCGGAGAAGATGCCCGGGGCTCCGCCCAGGACGTCCACGGCCAGGCCGGAGTCGTCTGCGATGGCGGCAAGGCCGGTTGCGTCGGCCACGGCGCGGGCCTTGAGGAGGGAGTTCTCTTCGAACGTCACTCCGGTTTCGGGCACGTCAGGCACGCCGGCGGCCGCCGCGTCGATCACCTGGGTATCGACGTCGAGCCCCTCGATGCGTCCGCGCAGCAGTTCGCGCAGTTCCCGCAGCTTGCCCTGGTTGCGGGTGGCCAGGACCAGCCGGGCTCCCGCGGGGATCTGGGTCACGCGCTTTCACCCAGCGTGCGGCGCTGGATTTCAGCCAGCTCGGAGGTGCCGAGCAGTGCCAGGTCCAGCAGGGCGTTGAGCTCGTCCCGGTCAAAGGGAGCGCCCTCGGCGGTGCCCTGGACCTCCACGAACTTCCCGGAGCCGGTGACCACCACGTTCATGTCGGTTTCGGCGCGGACGTCCTCCACATACGGCAGGTCCAGCATGGGAACGCCGTCAATAATGCCAACGCTGATTGCAGCCACCGTGTCCAGCAGGGGCTGGGCGTTGCGGGCAATGAGCTTGTTGTCCTTGGCCCAGGCCAGGGCGTCCGCCAGCGCCACGTAGGCGCCGGTGATGGCGGCGGTGCGGGTGCCCCCGTCCGCCTGCAGCACGTCGCAGTCCAGGACGATGGTGTTTTCGCCCAGGGCCTTGGTGTCGATGATGGAGCGCAGCGAGCGGCCGATCAGCCGGGAGATCTCGTGCGTGCGCCCACCGAGCTTGCCCTTGACCGATTCGCGGTCGTTGCGGGTGTTGGTGGCGCGGGGCAGCATCGCGTATTCGGCGGTGACCCAGCCCTTGCCTTCGCCCTTGAGCCAGCGCGGGACGCCGGGGGTGAGCGATGCGGTGCACAGCACGCGCGTATTGCCGAACTCGATCAGCGCGGATCCTTCGGCCTGCTTGGACCATCCGCGGGTGATGGTGATGCTGCGCAGCTGGTCGGGCGTGCGGCCGTCGGAGCGCACGACGGCGGAACCGGCGGCAGGCGTTGAGGAAGAGGGGCTGTTTGCAGCGGTAGTCATGCGCCCAGTCTATCGGCCGGGCTCCCGTTAGCCGGCGGGCTGGATCCGGGAGTCCACAGCCAGCGGAGCCGTGAACGGACTGCCAACCTCATAGGAAACGCCGGCCACGGCCACCGCCAGGTCACCGGCATACGTTTCCCGGGCTTCCGCCACTGAGGCGTTGGCATCGTTCCACACCGGCAGGTGGGTCAGGAGCAGCCGGCGGGCGTTGACGGCGGAGGCGGCGGCGCCGGCCCGCTTCCCGGTCAGGTGCACACCGTCAATCGCGTCGTCGCGGCCCTCGTGGAAGGCTGCTTCGCAAAGGAAGACATCGCTGTCGCGGGCGGCCTCCTCCAATCCGCTGCAGGAGTCGGTGTCTCCGGAATAGGCCAGGGTGTGCAGCGCCGTGCTGCCGTCCGGGCCGGCGCACTTCGCCTCGACCCGCAGCGCGTAGGCCTCGTCCGCTGGATGCCGCACCGGGTAGGGCGTGACGGTGAACGGTCCGATGCTGACCGGCTGGCGGCTGTTCCAGCTCATGAACTCAAAGTCCTCGTGCATCCCCGGATCCGTGGGCAGACCGTACGCGGTGGCCATCCGGTCCGCGGTGTCCTTCGGTCCCCAGACCTTGATCCGGTCACGGTTCCATCCGGCCGGGTCCCAGTGCACCGCCACGTGCAGCCCGCACAGATCCATGCAGTGGTCCGGATGAAGGTGCGTCAGGAGGACGGCGTCGATGTCGCGCAGGTCCATGTAGCGCTGCAGCGCGCCCAGTGAGCCGTTGCCCAGGTCCAGCAGGATGCGCCAGTCACGGACGCCGTCGTTGGCGGTGACGAGGTAACAGGAGGCGGGCGACGCCGGGCCGGGGAAGGATCCGCTGCAGCCCACGATGGTCAGTTTCATTCGGTGCCGTTCCGAAGGGCGCCGGGCGGCCTTCCGTTCTCGTCATGGATGGGGCTGGGTCCGGTGCGGGTGAAGCGGTCCGCCGCAGCCATGGCCGGGGTGATCCGGGCCAGGCTTCCGGTGGGATAGTGGGCTGCCACGTTGTCCACGTGCTCAACGCTCAGGACCTCGGGTCCGAGGAAACGCCGGGCCAGCAGTTCAAAGGACGCGGAGTCCCCCGTGGCCAGGAACCGGTAGTCCGGTGCGGTGGCCGCGGTGCGCTGCAGATCATGGGAGATCAGCGCACGGTACACGTCCTTGGCTGTTTCCTCGGCGCTGGACACCAGCGTTACGCCGTCGCCCATCACATAGGAGATCACGCCGGTCAGCAGTGGATAGTGGGTGCATCCGAGCACCACGGTGTCCACGTCCTGGGCTTTCAGCGGTGCCAGGTATTCCTCGGCAGTGGCCAGCAGATCCGGCCCGGCGGTGACCCCGGCTTCGACGTAATCCACAAAGGCGGGGCAGGCCACGGATGCGATCTGCAGGTGCGGCGCCGCGGCGAAGGTGTCATTGTAGGCACGCGAGCCCACGGTGGCCTCCGTGCCGATCACGCCGACCCGCCCGGACCGGGTGGCCGCAACGGCGCGGCGGACAGCCGGCTGGATGACCTCGATGACCGGGATGCCGTAGCGGCGGGTGTAGCGTTCCCGGGCGTCGCGGAGCACGGCGGCCGACGCCGTGTTGCAGGCGATGACCAAGAGCTTGACGCCGGAATCCACCAGTTCATCCATGACGCCCAGGGCGTTGGCCCGCACTTCGGCGATGGGGAGCGGACCGTAGGGTCCCCGGGCGGTGTCGCCCACGTAAAGAATGGACTCATTGGGCAGCTGGTCAATCACTGCCCGCGCAACCGTCAGGCCGCCAACCCCGGAGTCGAAGATGCCGATGGGCGCGTCCGCGTTGTTTCCGTGCGGCAGTCCGCTGTGCTGCGGCGCGATGGTGCGTTCAGGCGCCTGCTTGCGCGGTGCGTCCTGCAGCGGCTCCGTCATCAGCGAGGAACTTTCCGGGTCAGAGCTCATAATGTATCGAGAATAGTCCCCCGGTTCCCCGCTGCGAACTCATCGGGGCGTGCGCTTGGTCACAGCAGGGAGCGGTTCATGGCCTGCATCAGGGTCTCCTGCAGCCAGGTGACAAAGTTGTACACCAGGGCCAGGTAGCCGTCCACGTCCTGCGCCTGGGAAGGGTCAGTGATGCCGTGCAGCCGCTCGGCGTCCTCGTCGGTTTCCAGCCCCACCCGGTCGGCAAGGACAAGCCGGACATCGTTGAGGGCGCGGGCAAAATACTGGGCCTGCTCGGCATTGAGCAGCAGCGGTTTGGACTCCAGCAACAGGGCCGCGGCACGCAGTGCGCCGGTCTTGCTTTCCCGCAGCGAGCGCTCGGTGAGGCGGCGGAATTCCAGGGCTTCGGCGTCGTCCCCCTGCACTCCGTTGGGCAGCAGGCGGTGCAGCGCGGAGTCGGACGGGACACTGGCGGTGGTGTCCAAACCCACCATGGCAGCGAGCGGATCGGCGTCCGCCGGGGTATCCGGTTCCAGCATGCCCAGCACGTCATTAAAGAGGCTGCGCAGCAGCTCCCGCTCCCCCGCGTCCAATGATGCAGTGATTCCCTTGCGGGTGGTTTTGAATCCGCTTGCCACGTGTTGTCCTATCCGCCGGCAGATGCCGGGCTGTCCTGCTGCTGTTGCCGCTGGTGCGGGGTGCCCCTGGTGCAGGGGGGGGTGCCGCTGGCGAGAGGCTGCCCGCGGTACGGGTCAGGGCTCGTCGGTTTTTTGGAACGTGGCCCACAGTCCAAAGGAGTGCATGGCCACGGTGTCCCGCTCGGCGGATTCACGGGATCCGGTTGCCACCACGGATTTCCCCTGTTCATGGACTTCCATCATCAGCCGGTTCGCTTTGGCCTCGGAGTAACCGAAGTAGCTGCGGAACACATAGCTGACGTAGCTCATGAGATTGACCGGGTCATTCCAGACAATCACCACCCAGGGCACGTCACTGCTGACCAGCGACTCCGTGTCAGCGCGCTCGAGGGTGTCGGTTCCGGGCGCAGTGCTCAAAGTCATGACTCCAATTGTAGGGTGGGCCCGGTAGCCGAACCGCCGGAGTCAGCCTTCTACTCAATAAGCGAACGGGGGATAGAGTTTTGACTGTGAACAGCACCAACGCTTGGCGCCAGCCCAATGCCGCCCTGTATACAGACCATTATGAGCTGACCATGCTGCAGGCTGCCCTGCACTCGGGCACCGCTTCCCGCCGCTCCGTCTTTGAGGTTTTCGGCCGCCGGCTGCCGGACGGACGCCGGTACGGGGTGGTGGCCGGCACCGGCCGGATCCTCGAAGCCCTGGCCGCTTTCCGGTTCGACGACGACCAGCTTGCGTTCCTCGAGAACACCTCGGTGGTGGACGCGCCCACGCTGAAGTGGCTCGCTGACTTCCGGTTCTCCGGAAACATCTTCGGTTACGCGGAAGGCGAGGCCTATTTCCCCCATTCGCCGATCCTGACCGTGGAATCCAGCTTCGCCGAGGCCTGCATCCTGGAGACGCTCCTGCTGTCGGTCCTGAACCATGACAGCGCCATCGCCTCCGCGGCGTCCCGGATGGTCACCGCCGCCGGCGGGCGGCCCTGCGTGGAAATGGGTTCGCGCCGCACGCACGAGGAATCGGCGGTGGCAGCGGCCCGCGCGGCGATGATCGCCGGCTTCGACTCGACCTCGAACCTGGAGGCCGGGCGCCGCTACGGCCTGAAGACCGTGGGCACCGCCGCCCATTCCTTCACCCTCCTGCATGACAGCGAGACTGACGCCTTCGAAGCGCAGATCGGTTCCCTCGGAGCCGGCACTTCCCTGCTGGTGGACACGTACGACGTCGAGCAGGGCGTCCGCAACGCCGTCGCCGCCGCGGGCCGGGAGCTGGGCGGGGTCCGGCTGGATTCCGGGGACCTCGTGGCCCAGGCCAAGTGGGTGCGCGGACTGCTGGACGAGCTGGGCAACACGGACACCCGGATCATGGTGACCTCGGATCTGGACGAATACGCCATTGCGGCTCTGGCCTCCGCCCCGGTGGACGCGTACGGTGTGGGGACATCCCTGGTGACCGGATCCGGCGCACCGACGGCCGGCCTGGTGTACAAACTGGTCAGCCGCGAAGACGACAACCACGAGTTTGTTTCGGTGGCCAAGGCCGCCAAGAACAAGGCTTCCCGCGGCGGGCGCAAGTACGCGCTGCGCCGGCTGGATGAGCGCGGCACGGCCACCGCCGAAGTTATCGGCATCGGCCACCGCCCGCTCGACGACGGCAACGACCGCCCGCTGCTGGAGCAGTTTGTGGCCGACGGCGAAATCCTTCCCGGCTGGACCGGAGCCGCTGCCGTGGACCGGGCCGCCAAGAGGCACACCGATTCCCTGGCGGAACTGCCGACTTCGGTTAACCGCCTGCAGCGCGGAGAACCGGCCATACCCACCGAATACGAGGAGTGAGAATGACGCGCGCCCTTATTGTTGTCGATGTCCAGAACGACTTCTGCGAAGGAGGATCCCTCGCTGTTCCCGGCGGCACCGACACAGCGTCGGAAATCACCGACTACATCGAATCGACCCTGGGACGTTACGACGTCGTGGCCGCTACGCAGGACTGGCACATTGAGCCCGGGTCCCACTTCTCCGAAACCCCGGACTACAAGGACTCCTGGCCGGTGCACTGCGTGGCCGGAAGCACCGGCGCCAGCCTGCACCCGGACCTGGACACCGAACACATCGATGCCTTCTTCCGCAAGGGACAGTATGAAGCGGCGTACTCCGGCTTCGAAGGCGTGCTCGCCCCGGAAGACGAGGTTCCCACCGGTGACCTGGACGCCGCGGCTGTGCCGCCGGACCCGGCCGAGACCGTCAGTCTGGACGACTGGCTGCGCGAGAACGACGTCGAGGAAGTGGTGATCGTGGGCCTGGCCGCCGACTACTGTGTCCGTGCCACAGCCCTGGACGCCATTGCCGCCGGCTATGACACGTTTGTCATCCCGGACCTGTGCCGCGGCATCGACCGCGCCGGAACCAGGGCCGCGCTGGCCGAGCTGGAAGACGCCGGCGTGGAGCTGCTGGACCTGTAGGGCACCTTTTCCCTCCTGCCCGCCCCCCCTGGCCCACATCGAAATGGCGGAAACTGCAGTTCCCAGCGCTGGGAAGTGCAGTTTCCGCCATTTCGCGTGAAGGGTGGGCGGTGAAGGGCCGAAGCCGGGAGAGACCTGCTATTTGCGGCCGATAAACCAGTCCTGCAGCTTCTTCAGCCGCTTGTTCAACTGTTCCTCATTGGCCTGCGCCACCGGCGGTCCCCCGCAGATCCGGCGCAGCTCGCTGTGCACCACGCCGTGCGGCATGCCGGAGCGCGCCGACCAGGCTGAGACGTTCTTCGCCAGCTCGCCGCGCAGCTCGGTCAGCCTGCGGTGGTCCATGACGGACGGCTCCGGCTCCGGGGCGGCCGCCGGTGCCTTCCGGCCGCGGCGGGACAGCTGGTCATGCTGGCGCTGGCGCAGCAGCACACCCATCTGGTCAGCGTCCAGCAGCCCGGGAATACCCAGGAAATCCTGTTCCTCCTCGCTGCCCAGCGCGCCGCCGGTGCCAAACTCGCCGCCGTCAAACAGCACCCGGTCAAAGGACGCCTGGGACTCCAGGGCCTCGAACTTCTGCTTGGTCAGCGAATCGGAGGCTTTTTCCTCCCGGTTGGCAGCCTCCATGAGGCTGTCCTCCAGACCGAAACCCTCCTCTTCGAGGTGGTTGTCCGGCCGGTCCAGGGCGTGGTCGCGTTCCATTTCCAACTGGTTGGCCAGGGCCATCAGGTTCGGCACCGAGGGCAGGAAGACCGACGCCGTCTCCCCGCGCTTGCGGGCACGCACGAACCGGCCCACTGCCTGGGCAAAAAACAGCGGGGTTGCGGTGGACGTGGCATAGACCCCCACCGCCAGGCGCGGTACGTCCACGCCTTCGGACACCATGCGCACGGCAACCATCCACCGCTGGTCCCCCGCGGAGAACTCGTCAATCTTGTCCGAGGCCTTCGCGTCATCGGAGAGAATCACCGTTGGGGACTGCCCGGTGATCTTTTTCAGCGTGCCGGCGTAGGCGCGGGCGTCGTCGTGGTCCGTGGCAATAACCAGCCCGCCGGCGTCGGGCACGGCGCGCCGGACCTCGGACAGCCGGCGGTCGGCGGCGGCCAGCACGGCCGGAATCCATTCGCCGGTGGGATTCAGCGCCGTCCGCCATGCCTGGGCCGTGATGTCCTTGGTGACCGCGGCCTCGCCGAGGGACGCCGCCATTTCGTCTCCGGCGCTGGTGCGCCAGCGCATCTGCCCGGAGTAGGCCATGAACATGACCGGGCGGACCACGTGGTCCCGCAGCGCCTCGCCGTAGCCGTAGGTGTAGTCGGCCTTGGAGCGGCGGATACCGTCCCTGTCCGCCTCGTACTCCACGAACGGAATGGCTGCGGTGTCCGAGCGGAACGGCGTACCGGTCAGCGACAGCCGCTTGACCGCCGGTTCGAAGGCTTCCCGGATGCCGTCACCCCAGGACAGGGCGTCGCCGCCGTGGTGGATCTCATCGAGGATAACCAGGGTGCGGGCCGCTTCCGTCTTGGCCCGGTGCAGCATGGGCTTGGAGGCCACCTGCGCGTAGGTGACGGCCACGCCAATGAAGCCGTCGCCGTGCCGGCCGTCGGCGTTCTTGAAATTGGGGTCCAGGGCCAGGCCAACCTTGGCGGCGGCGTCGGCCCACTGGCGCTTGAGGTGGTCTGTGGGGGCCACGACGGTAATCCGCTTGACGATCCCGCGGTCCACCAGTTCGGTGGCCACCCGCAGGGCGAAGGTGGTTTTGCCGGCGCCGGGGGTGGCGACGGCAAGGAAGTCATCCGCGTCATTGGCGAAGAACTTTTCGAGGGCTTCAGCCTGCCACTGGCGCAGCTTGGGGGCGGTGCCCCATGCGGCTCGTTCCGGATAGGCGGGCGGCAGGGCCGGTCCGCCGAAGAGGGTGTCGGGGCTCACGCTGTGAACGGCACCTTTCCTGTGTTCGGGGTAACTATTGCACTGCGGGCACCGGAGACGATCCCCAGGCACGCAAAGACGGCCAGGACAAGCCACATGACGCTGAAGACGCCGGTCTGTCCGGAAGCGGCGGGGTTCTGCAGCAGGGCGAAGAGAATCCCTGCCACGGTGGTTCCCGCAACGGCTCCGACCTGGTCGGAAATTTGGAGGGACGCGGAATTGCGTCCCCGGTCCGCGGAAGTGGACAGTGCCAGCACCATCACTGAGGTGCTGGAGAGGGCCAGGCCCATGGCTGCTCCCGCGAAGGTCCACACCGCCACGATGACCCAAAAGGGGACCGACGGCGAGGCTAGCAGCCCAATTCCTCCCACTGCCGCGGCCAGCATGGACGCGCCAATCACCAGGAGACGGTGGCGGCGCCCGCCGGCACGTGCCTGCAGGAAGGAACCCACAGCCCAGCCTACCGCTCCTGCGGTCAGTGCCAGTCCGGCAGTGGCCGGGTCCACACCGTGCGTGGCAAGGACCATGAGCGGCAGGAAAGCTTCAGCGGCCACAAATCCGGCGCTGAGCAGTCCCCGCGTGGCGATGACGCTTGGCAGTCCGCGGGCCAAACGGAGCGTCCCCGGAGGCAGCAGCCGTCCCAGCGCAACTCCGGCCGTCAGGGCAGCCACGGCGGCAGCGGTCCAGAGCGGCACCGGCGCCGACGGCGCATCGGCGGCTTCATTCCCCGCCCACTGGGCGACGAAGACGGCGGCGGCCAGCACGCTGCCCCATACCGCCCGCCGCCGACCCAGGGCTTTGTCGAGGGCGGGGTTGTCCGGCGGACCAAGGGAACTAACCCGCGGCCACACCGTAAGCCCGGCAACCAGCACGATGGGAATCACAGCGGCGAAGACCCACCGCCAGCTCACGTATTGAGCCAGCAGCCCGGCAGCGAGGGGTCCCACCATGGACGGCAGGATCCAGGCGGCGGCGAGCCAGCCAAAAAGCACGGGCTGGAGCGCAGAGGGGTAGATCTCACCGATAATCACGTACACCGCCACGATCATGGCCCCGCCGCCAAGCCCGGACACCGCCCGGCCCGCCGTGACAATCCAAAACTCGCCGGCCAGGGCGGAAAGCACCAGGCCCGCGGTCATCAGGGCCATGCCGGCGGCAAGCGACGGCAGCGGCCCCTGGACGTCACACCGGCTGCCGGCCACGACGGTGCCCAGCAGCGAGGCGGTGAGGAACATCGAGAACGCCAGTCCGTAACCGGCACCCGCGGACAGCTCCTCCGCCACCACCGGCATCGCCGTCGTTACTGCCATGGCTTCAAAGGCCGAGCAGGTAATGATCGCCAGGATGCCCAGCGTAAGGGCACGGTACTCCGGGGACAGCGGGCCGGCGGAACGCGGCTTTGCGGATGAACCGCTCATGGACGCGCGGAAATTACTTCCCGCCGTCCTTCGGTGCGCTTAAGCCGTCGTAAATCTCCTTGCAGGTGGGGCAGACAGGGAACTTCTTCGGGTCCCGTCCCGGGGTCCACACCTTGCCGCACAGGGCGATGACCGGCTCGCCGGACAGCGCCGACTCCATGATCTTTTCCTTGCGGACGTAATGGGCAAACCGCTCGCTGTCGCCGGGTTCTGTGTACTCGCGCTGCTCTTCGCGCTCGATGACGGCGGTGGAACCGCCGCCGTCGTCCAAACGGCGGGCAGGGTCATTTTCGAAAGGATCGGGAGGCAGACTCATGGTTTCCATCTTAGTACCCGGGGGTTCCCGGGACCGGTCGACTGACCGGCCCGCACGTCATTTGTGCACCGACACGGCAGCCAGCAATTCCGGAGCCCGGCGGTCCAGCCACCGTCCGCCGATCCGGATCCCGGCCGCCAGCAGCCCGGCTCCCAGCACCACGCCGACAATCAGGGTCAGCCAGTCCCAGAGCGGGTTGTCATTCAGCAGCGCCACAAGCGCCAGGGCCAGCACGGGAAGCACAATCACTATCTGCGCCAGCATGCCCAGCCCCTGCACCAGCATGGTCCGTCCGCCGGAACCGGGCGGAGTCTTGAACGCGTTCTCCCCCGGCAGCGGAACGTTGTAGGTGTACCGTGCCGATACGACGGCGGAGAGACCGAACCCACCCAGCAGGATGGCCAGGGACACCCCGAGAATGACCGGGATCAGGTCCTCCTCCCCCAGCACCAGGCATGGCACCACCGCGGCCAGGACCGTCACCGGGAGCGCAAAAACGCCGCAGGCGATCACGCGTCCGGCCCGGTCGGCAGCACCGGAAACACCGGTGCTGATGTGCAGGGCAAAGGCCGTGTTGTCATACGAGACATCAGCGGAGATGCCAAAGGCGAGCAGGAAGCCCAGCAGCGGTCCCGCGAACAGCAGCACCGTTGGGCCGCTGCCGTCCTGGGTCCCGAGGAACACCATGAGGACCAGCAGCAGCGGGATGATCAGCAGGGACGCGCCATAGCGCGGGTCCCGGATCCAGTAAGTCAGCGACCGGGCAGCCACTGCACCGGTGGGCGTTGCGGGGAAGAGGGCAAAGAACCCCAGCTTCCCGCCCTTGCGCCGCGGGCCGGCGTTGTGCGGCGGAGTGACCAGCGCCCGCACCAGCAGCACTTTCCACGCCCAGACCAGCACGGCCAGGAAGACGACGGCGATGGCCAGTTTGGCGGCGGCCGCTCCCGGCTGGTCCAGGGCCACGTCGCCGGGCACCGCCCACGCCGCGCCCAGCGGAGTCCAGGACAGTGTGCGGGCCAGTGAGGGAAGGTAGTCCTGCGCACTGCTGATGCCCGAACTGATGCCGGCGATAATCGGACCCAGCAGCATCAGGGGGATGATCGCCACCAGGCCGGAGATGTCCTTGAACCGGCGCGAAGAGGACAGCGAGGTGCTTGCGGCGACCATGACCCGGGCTGCGATGAAGCAGGTGAACACCGCGATGAGCGCGGACACCACGCCGGCGGCCAGCGCCGCCGGGTTCCGCCACCAGACAGCGGCCGAACCCAGTGCCGCCAGCAGCGTCATCAGACCGGGGATGCCAATGAGTCCGCCCAGTGCCAGGCCGGCCAGGAGCTTGGGCAGGGGGACGGCGAAGGTGACGAAGCGCGCCGGGTCCAGGGTCAGGTCCACGCCTGTGGCCAGAATGGGTATCAGCGCCCATCCCAGCACGGCCGCAGCGCCGGCGAGGACGGTGACGGTCCGGGCCAGCTCCGGGTCATCGATGCTCAGGAAGAACAGTCCCACAAACAGCAGGCCGAGCATGCCCAGGCCGTAGAGCGCACCAAAGGCAAGCCCCACAATCTGCCAGGGGCTGCGGCGCAGGGAGTTGCGCAGCAGGAGAAGCTTGAGCCTTAGGAGGTCCGCAACCATGGCAGGCCCTCCGAGTGGGTGCGTCCGCCCACCAGCTGGACAAAACGCTCTTCCAGGGTTTCTCCGCCGCGGACCTCGTCCACGGTGCCGGCGGCGAGGAGGTTGCCGCCGGAGACCACGGCAACGTGGTCACACATGCGCTGGACCAGGTCCATGACGTGGCTTGAAACGATCACCGTGCCGCCGGATGCCACGTAGCCCGAGAGGATGTCGCGGATGTTTGCGGCGGAAACGGGGTCCACGGCCTCAAAGGGCTCGTCCAGCACCAGCAGCCGGGGCGCGTGGATCAGGGCCGAGGCGAGGGCGATTTTTTTGGTCATGCCGGCGGAGTAGTCCACCACAAGGGTGCCGGCATCATTGGTCAGGTCCATGGCCTCGAGAAGATCCTTCACGCGCCCGGTGACTGTCTCGCGGTCCATGCCGCGCAGCAGGCCGGAATAGGTGACCAGCTGCTCGCCGGTGAGCCGGTCGAAGAGCCGGACCCCGTCCGGCAGCACGCCCATGAGCCGCTTGGCCTTGAGCGGTTCGGCCCAAACATCGGTCCCGTGCACCCACACCTGTCCGTGCTCGGGGCGCAGCAGGCCGGTGGCCATGGACAGCAGGGTGGTCTTACCCGCTCCGTTGGGCCCGACCAGCCCGTAGAAGGAACCGGCGGGGACGTCCAGGCTGATCCCGTTGACGGCAATCTTCTCGCCGAAGCGCTTGCCGAGGCCGCGGACGGCCAGCGCGGGAGCAGCCGGAACGGCCGGAGTTTCAGGAAACGCGGAGTCGGTCATGTCAGCACCACTTTCGTCATGCTCCAAAAGTACCCTTCAGCGCCCCGGGGCGTGATCAGCCGCAAGGACCAGAATCCCCTGCCGCCACACCGCGGCTGGGCGCGGAAAACCCGCCTCGGGAACTAGGCCGGCCGCGCCCGTTCATACTGCGGTGCCCACGGGAGTTTGGCGTCAAGCTCTTCGGCCGCATGCATCCACCAGTGCGGATCCCGCAGCGCGGCCCGGGCAATCAGAACGGCATCGGCGCGCCCGGTGCGGAGGACCTCCTCCGCCTCGGCGGCCGTGCTGATCAGGCCGACGGCGGCAGTGGGAACACCGGTTTGCGTCCGGATGTGTTCGGCGAACCCCGTTTGGTATCCCGGGGCCACGGGGATGCGCGCATCGGGCACGGCTCCGCCGGTGGATACGTCCACCAGGTCCACGCCGCGGGCGTACGCCGCTGCGGCAAGCCGCGCAGAGGTGTGCTCATCGAGGCCGCCATCCATCCAGTCAGTGGCGGAGATGCGCAGGAGCAGGGGCATGGAGTCCGGAATGACCGCCCGCACGGCGTCGACAACTTCGAGCGTCAGACGGTTGCGGGCCTCCTCGGAGCCGCCCCATCCGTCGGTGCGGGTGTTCACCAGCGGGGTCAGGAACTGGTGCAGGAGGTAACCGTGCGCCGCGTGGATTTCGATCGTGTCAAAACCGGCGTCGACGGACCGCTGGGCAGCCTGCGCAAAATCGGAAATGACCTGGCGGATGCCTGCTTCGTCCAGCGCCCGGGGTGCGGCGTAGCGGCCGAAGGCATCGTTCGTGGGGCCGACAGTGGGCCATCCGCCGTCGGACGGCGCAACGCTGCCGCGGCCCTCCGCAAAAGGAGCATAGGTGGACGCCTTGCGGCCGGCATGGGCCAGCTGCACGCCAATCTTGGCCCCGGCGGTCCCGTAACGGTGGACGAAGTCAGTGATGCGGCGCCAGGCTTCGGTGTGCTCCGGCGTATAGATCCCGGTGTCCTGCGGACTGATCCGTCCCTCGGGGCTGACGGCCGTTGCTTCGGTGATGATCAGTGCCGCTCCCCCGGCGGCGAAGGATCCCAGGTGCATCAGGTGCCAGTCATGGGGAACACCCGGCGCGGCGTCGGCGTCGGCGGAGTACTGGCACATGGCCGCAACCCAGCCGCGGTGGGAAAGCTCCAGGCCCCGCAGCGACAGGGGATCAAAGAGGCCGGGAAAAGACGGAGTCGGACTCATGCCGGGCCGCCTAGAAAAGTGCCCGGGCGAGGGCCGAGCGTGCCTTGGTGACCCGCGGATCGGTGGTGCCCACCACCTCGAACAGGTCAAGCAGGCGCAGCCGTGCCTTCTCCCGGTCATCACCAAAGACACGGGCTATCAGCCGAACCACACGGGTGAACGCGTCCTCGACGTGCCCGCCGGAAATGTCCAGGTCAGCGACGGCCAGCTGGGCGTCGACGTCGTCGGGGTTCTGCGCCGCTTCCGTGCGCAGCTTCTCCGCATCGGCGTCCTTCAGCCGGGCCATCAGCTCCACCTGGGCGAGCCCGGCTTTGGCTTCCGCGTCCGCGGGCTGCTCGGCCAGCGCCTTGCGGTAGGCGGCGGCAGCGCCGTCGTAGTCCCCGGCCACAATGGCGTCATAGGCTTCCTGGTGCAGCGGCGGAAGCGGCGCCTCCTCCGCGGACTCCCCTGCGCCGCCTTCATTCAAGGTTCCGGAAACGCCGTTGGCAGCGGCCACCTGCAGCAGTTCTGCCACCAGGGCACGGATCTGCTCCTCCGGAACCGCCCGGTCAAAGAGCGGCACCGGCTGGCCCTTCAGGACCGCGGCCACCGTGGGGACCGCCACGGCCTGGAATGCCTGGGCGATCTGCGGAAACGCCTCGGCATCCACCCGCCCCAGCAGCAGCTTGCCGTCATGCTCGGTGACAATGCTCTTCAGCACTGAGCTCACCTGGACGGACTCCGGGCTGCGCGCCGAGTACATGTCGATGATGACCGGGACCTGCTCGGACAGCTGAACCAGCTGGGGGAAGGTCTGCTCCGTCACCTCAACGATGTAGGGGCTGGCTGCGGGCTGGCCGGCCTGCCCCGGCGCCTGGGCTGCCGCGGCGGGAGGCGCCGTGGCCCTGGCCTTCAGGCCGGAGAGGTCGACGGCGCCGCGCAGGTTCATTGCGGAGGGGGCCGGTGCGGGACGGTGGTTCGGAGTGCTCATGGCTTCACCTTATTACGCAGTCTCGGGTCACCGGCAACCCGGTTTCCCCTGATGGAGGGCAGGGCTATTTCAGGGTGGCTGACAGCAGTTCCTGGACGGCGCCGATGACCTGGATCTGGTCGGCGCTGCCGGCCGGCGGAACGTACAGCATGACGCCTTCGCCGTACTTGACCTCAATACCGGCTTCGGTGCTCACCTCGCCGGTCAGCGTCTGGTAGACGGTGCCCTCCAGGTTGATGGAATCGCCGGCTTCCTTGGGAACACTGGTGTAGCTGCTGTCCATGTAGCCGAACACAATGGCGCCGCCGTCGGCAGTGCGCAGGGCGTTCGTGTCGGCGGGGACCGGGGCGTGGTTAAAGGTGATGTTGGCGAACTCGTTGTCCGGGCTCGACGTCACGTCCGACTGGAACTTCGTCACCGCTTCGGCAAAGGTGTTCGCCGAGAAGGTGTCCTTGTTCTCGCCGTCCGGGTTGGTCAGCGCATCAGCCAGCGCTTCCACCGCGGCCTGCGGGGAAGTCGTCAGGCCGTCCGCGGAATCCGCGGGGGCGGGATTCACGCCGTCTCCGGCGGCCGGACGGGCCGGGAAGGTGGTGCCGGGCAGCATCCGGATGGAGGACATCAGCTTGTAGTTCTCGCGTGCTGTCTTCTGCACCAGCAGCAGGGCCTGGGGAACCTCGTTCTCCGGGCCCTGGGTTACCGCAACCACGCTGCGCGGGAATTCAGTTCCACCCATGATCAGGTCCGTCTTGAGCGGCTCCGCGGACACCGGCTCCGGTGCGGCATACGTGGGCACCTTGGCAGCGGTGGCGTAGGAGGCCTTGCGCAGTGTTGCCGCGGCACCGCCTGCGCGTTCAGTCAGCAGCGCCGCGTCCTTGGCGGCATCCGCCGTCTGGACCGTGGCGGCCACGTCGGCAAGAATCCGTTCCAGCTGCGAGTCCAGCACGACGGGCGGCGTGGCTTCATTCGCGCCGGCCGTGGGAGCGGCGGTCATCGGCAGTGCGGCCAGGGCCGGTCCCGTGCCCAGTGCCAGGGCGGTGACGAGCGCCGTGCCGAAGGCGGCGGCGGGTCCCCGGCGGCGCAGGGCCGGAATGATGCCGAAAGCTGAAGTTCCCGGAGTGGATGTTCCGGAACTGCCGGGCTTTTGACCGGCGGCCGGTGCGGTGTCAGCCGCGGGCAGCGTGGTGGTGCCGGCGGCGGCAGGCGCAGCCTCGGCGGTGCCGCGGGCGGGACCCCCGGTGGACGTTCCCCCGCCTCCGGAGCGCCGTCCGGTGTTGCCGCGCCCGGCCACGAAGGCCAGCGCGAGGCCGAGAACGGCAACCAGCGCGCCTCCGACGATCAGCGGCACGGCAAACGGCGTGGACTCGTCATTGGCGTAGGTGACCGAAACATCGGCCGGGGCGGGAGCAGTTCCGTCAGTGGCCAGCAGGATCTCCCACTCCCCCGCGCCGGGGGCTTCCCAGGTGGAGGTTGTTTCGCCGTCGACTTCCTGCTCGGAGACCCACAGGTCGGATCCGGCGGGATTCGGGACGGTGGGTGTGCCCTCGGTGACCTCGGTGGCCACGTTATCGCCGTCCGCGGCGACCCGCAGCACGGTGGCGTCCCCCACCCAGGCGTCCACGTCGTCAGCGCGGCCCACGGCCATCAGGAACGGCCCGTCCCCGGAAACCGTGAGTTCCACGCCGTCGGGGTGAGCGGTCAGGACATCCGTACCGATGACCGTCAGCGGTGCCTGCTGATCGGCGGCCGGCGCTTCGGCGGTGACGGTCCCGGGCGGAGCCCAGAAGGTGCGCTGCCCGATGCCGACGAGCATCAGGAGCACTCCGATCACGATCAGCGGAACTGCAATTTTGTTTCGCACAAGCTACCTATCTTCAGTCTCGGTACATCGCTCACCTGTAGGCAGGCAAAAACGGGACGTGGAGCCTCTTAGCTAAGGGCCGGTCAATGGGTTTATAACCCAATGGTAACGAAATCCCCCGAACCGGCACATTCCGGCACCCCTGCGGGAGCAGGACAAGCCTCCCGGCACACCGCGGCTGATAATCTGGCGCTTCCTATCCCGGGCGTTCGCTACATACAGGAGACATGCAAAAAATGGGCGAGAACCAGGACCAGCCGGCCGACGAGCCACGTGAGGCTCCTCAGCCGGCGAAGGAACCGTCGCCGCCCCAGGGCACGCCGACTCAGGGCACGCCGCGACAGGGATTCCTTGCGGCCGCGTCCGGGCTGCTCCGGCAGGCAGTTCCGCACGGCGTACCCGGGGCCCGGCCGCGGCGCCGGTTCGAGTTCCCTCCGGAGGTCAGCACCGCCGGCGCGTCCGCCGTCGACATCCCTCCCGCCGGAGAACAGCCCGACAACACCCCGGACAGCTCCACCCGCGGCACGGGCGCCCCCATCCATTTCGGTTTCATGTTTGCCGTGGGCGTGGGCTTTGCGCTGCTGGGGTTCTTCATCCTGACCAACGTCGGCGAACTCCTGGTGTGGATCGGCGCTGCGCTGTTCATTGCCCTGGGCCTGGACCCCGTGGTGCGCTGGCTCGGTGCCAGGCGCATTCCGCGGCCGGCGGGGATAGCCATCACCGTGCTCGGGCTGGCAGGCGTCGTGATCGGGTTTTTTGCCACCCTGATTCCCACGATCGTCCGCCAGACGTCGGAGATCATCACCAAGGCGCCCGGCTACGTCAACACGTTCCTGGAATCCGATTTCTTCGTCAGCATCGAGGAACAGTTCCACGTGCGGGAGCGGATCGAAGAGGAAGTCAACAAATTCTTCACCAACGCCGACGCCCTGGGCGGCGTCTTCGGCGGTGTGCTGTCCGTGGGCACGGTGATTGCCAACGGCCTCTTCGGCGCGCTGATCATCCTGGTCCTGACGCTGTACTTCCTTGCTTCCCTGCCCTCCATGAAGATGTGGGCCTACCGGTTGGCTCCGCGGAGCCGGCGCCGGCGGGTAGAGGCCCTGTCCGAGGAAATCACCAGCAGCGTCGGCAACTACGTCATCGGGCAGGGGCTGGTGGCCCTGCTGGACGCCACCTACGCCTTTGTGGTCATGACCATCACGGGCGTGCCGTTCTCCGTGCTGCTGGCCTTCGTGGTGGCGCTGCTGGCCTTCATTCCGCTGGTGGGCCCGCCGATTGCCCTCATCCTCGTATCACTGGTGGCGCTGACCGTCAGCTGGCAGACGGCTGTGGTCTTTGCCCTGTTCTACGTTGCCTACCTGCAGTTCGAGGCGTACTTCGTGTCCCCGCGCATCATGCAGCGGGCCGTTGCCGTGCCGGGAGCCGTGGCCGTCATCGCCGTTATCGCCGGCGGCAGCCTCCTGGGCGTGCTTGGTGCGCTGATAGCGATTCCGACCGCCGCCGCAGTGCTGCTGCTGCTCAAGGAAGTGTTTATTTCCCGCCAGGACCAGCGTTAGCGGCGCCCCAGGCGGCCGCCGCCGGTCCTGCGGGTGCGCCAGCACCGTTCGTGCCAGTGCCGGCGGTCCGCAACGGCGGTGTCCCGTCCCAGCAGGGAATCCTCCTGCCACACCACCAGGTGCGGCACGCCCGGAGGGATCACCATTCCGCACCCCGGGCATTTATAGTCTTTGGCCGCGTTGCGGGCAGTGATCTGCCGCACCGACCATTCGCCGTCGGACGCGCTTTCCCGCTGCGGAATACCGGCCCGGGTCCGCTCCAGATCCAGCTCGGCCGCGGGGGTTGCCCACTTGCTGCGGGCACTGCGGCCCAGGTTGGCGTTGGCTGCGCCGGGCGGGCGGCGGGGACGGTTGGAACGGGGCATATAAGTCATTTTGCCGCAGCGGAGCCGGTAAAGTGCAACTGTGCGTTTAGTAATTGCCCGCTGCTCTGTTGACTACATCGGCCGCCTCCGTGCCCATCTTCCGCTAGCCGTCCGTCTGCTGATGGTCAAAGCCGACGGCTCCGTCCTGATCCATTCCGACGGCGGCTCCTACAAACCCCTGAACTGGATGAGCCCTCCGGCCACCCTGCGCATCACCGAACCGGAGGACGACGACGCCGAAACCGGCGTCATCGAAACCTGGAACGTCCAAAGCGCCAAGACCGATGACAAGCTCGTGATCAGCATCTACGAGCGGTTCTCGGAAACGTCCCATGACCTGGGCGTGGACCCGGGGCTGATCAAGGACGGGGTCGAGGCTGATTTGCAGCGCCTCCTGGCCGAACAGATCACCAAGCTCGGCGACGGCTTCACGCTGATCCGCCGTGAGTACATGACAGCCATTGGTCCGGTGGACATCCTGGCCAGGGATGCGTCCGGCGCCACCGTTGCCGTTGAACTCAAGCGCCGCGGGGACATCGACGGCGTGGAACAGCTGACCCGGTACCTCGAGCTGCTCAACCGCGATCCGCTGCTGGCTCCGGTCCGGGGCGTTTTCGCGGCGCAGCAGATCAAGCCGCAGGCCCGCGTGCTCGCCAATGACCGCGGCATTGATTGCCTCACCCTTGATTACGACGCCATGCGCGGCGTTGACGATTCAGCATCCCGGCTGTTCTAGGTCCTGTTCCGACCCCGGGGATTTAGCCGGGCTAAGTGCCGCCGGAAGTCCCGGACGGTTATTGGTTTCGTTTCCGTTATGGGACTTCCCGGACCGCACCGAGAGGCGGTTCAGCGGCACCGCAAATACTTGGAAAGTTTTTCATCAAATTCGTTGACCAGCCATTGGGCGTGTGTAATCCTATAACCAGTCTTTGTGTAGGTGTTATTCATGCTCGCAAGACCGTTGCGAGCGTGAAGCTCCTCAAGGAACTGCTGAATGGCAAGGAACTTGAGCCTTCCCGTTTCAGTAACAATAGGCCGCCGCGGGGTGTGGCGGCCGGAAGTTCCACTTATGAGGAGAAACAAAATGGCACAGGGTACCGTCAAATGGTTTAACGCTGAAAAGGGCTTCGGCTTCATCACTCCCGACGATTCCGACGGCGACGTCTTTGTTCACTACTCTGAAATTCAGACCGGTGGATTCAAGACCCTCGACGAGAACCAGCGTGTTGAGTTCGAAATCGGCCAGGGCGCCAAGGGCCCCCAGGCAACCGGCGTCACCGCGCTCTAAGCTTCACCGCACCCACTCTTGGTCCGGAATTTCCCGGACAATGAGGAAGTCCCCGGCAGTATCGCCGGGGACTTCCTCTTTTAACGGGCCTGCCGGCATCCCGCGGGACCCCGGCGCGCATCAGCTCCGCCGGCGGATCACCCGCGCACCCAGCCCGCGAAGATTTTCCATAAAGCGCTCATAGCCGCGGTCAATATGGTCCACGCCGCGCACCTCGGTGGTGCCGTCGGCGGCAAGCCCGGCAATAACGAGGGCTGCTCCGGCGCGGATGTCGTTGGCCTCCACCGGGGCACCGGACAGCCGGGGCACTCCCTGGATCAGGGCGTGATGCCCGTCCAGCCGGATCCCCGCGCCCAACCGCGCCAGTTCGGACGTGAACCCCCACCGGGCTTCGAAGACGTTCTCGGTCACCATGCCCGATCCGGTGGATACCGCGTTCAGGGCAACCACGAAGGGCTGCAGATCGGTGGGGAACCCGGGATAGGGAAGGGTGGAGACGTTGATCGGCTCGGGCCGCTCGGGGCCCTTGACGGTGAAGCTGTTCTCCCCCACGGTCACCGTGCAGCCTGCCTGGGTGAGTTTGTCCAGCACCACGGCCAGAGCCGAGGCGTCGGCGTCGCGCACCTCGATGCAGCCGCCGGTGATCGCTGCGGCAAATGCCCAGGTGCCGGCAACAATGCGGTCCGGGACCACCCGGTGGACCACGGGCTGCAGCGCCTCCACGCCCTCGATGACGAGGGTGTTGGTGCCGATCCCGGAGATCCTGGCACCCATTTCGTTGAGCATCTCGGCTATGTCGGTGATTTCCGGTTCGCGCGCGGCGTTATCGATAACGGTGGTTCCGGCCGCCAGCGTGGCCGCCATCATCAGGTTCTCGGTGGCGCCGACGGAGGGAAAGTCCAGCAGGTGGCGTGCTCCGACCAGGCCGTCCGGCACTGAGGCAACAAGATAACCGTGATCGATGGTGATGGTGGTTCCCATCAGTTCCAGGCCTGCACGGTGCATGTCCAGGCCGCGGGAACCGATGGCGTCGCCGCCGGGCAGCGCCACTTCCGCCTGGCGGCAGCGGGCCACCAGCGGGCCGAGGACGGAGATGGAGGCGCGCATGGCGCGCACAAGGTCATAGTCAGCCTGGTGCCCCGGCAAATCCGGAACGTCAACGGAGACGGAGGCCGCCTCGACGTCGTAATCCACGTCGCAGCCAAGCCGGCGCAGCAGCTCGGCCATGATCCAGACATCCTGGATGTTGGGAACGTTGGTGATGGTGGAGCGTCCCCGGGCCAGCAGCGTGGCGGCCATCAGTTTGAGGACACTGTTTTTAGCTCCGGGTACGCTGACCGCTCCGTTGAGCGTGGACGGGCCGGTAACAACTATGACGTCTTCCATCCCTCAATACTAGGTTGGATGACACGAGGGTGGATGACGGATGGCCGGCGGACGGGCGGCCGGGGCGGCGTCAGCGCCAGGTGCCGATGCCGATAACGGGGCCGGCTTCGAGCCAGGACGAGAGACCGGTGTAGACGTCGTAGTTCATGGCCATCAGGACATCGCGGTTTTCATACTTGAGCGTCACAATAATGGCGCCGGGCTGGACGCGGGCGCGCTCAGCTTCGGTGGGCTGGCGCCAGCTGCCAATTTCCAGGGAGCTGCGCAGGAACCGGTGGGGCGGGCGGGGGCTGAGCGATATGAGGCGCAGCCACTCCAAATGGGTATCCGTATAACGACAAACCCCCATCTGCCACCCGCCGGGCGGGAGGCAAATGGAGGCGTCGAAAGTACCGAGGGTGCGCCGCAGCTGGCTGCGGCGCACCCCGAACAGGACTACTGCCAGCAGCAGCAGGCACAGCAGCCCTGCCAGCGCAATGAACACATAGGAGCTGCTCATTGGGAAGGGTCAGCGAGTCCCAGCGTTGGCTGCGTCGTTCATCTGAGCATTGTCAGCGACAATCACCACGCGGTTGCTGTCAACGGAGAAGAATCCGCCGTCAACGTTCACCGTGAAGCGGGCGCCGGAGACCGGCTCGATGGCCATTTCGCCTTCAGCCAGGATGGCCAGCAGCGGGGTGTGGCCGGGAAGAATCCCGACGTCACCCTCGGACGTGCGCGCCTTGACCATCTTTGCCGCGCCGGACCACACGAAGTGGTCCGCTGCGACAATCTCAACTTCGAGTTCAGCAGTGTTCGCCATGGGGCTTACTTCCCGGTCTGCTCTTGGATCTTCGCCCAGTTGGCCATGACATCGTCCATGCTGCCGACGTTGAAGAAGGCCTGCTCGGCAATGTGGTCCACGTCGCCGTCGCAGATGGCCTTGAAGCCCTCAATGGTTTCCTTGATGGTAACCGTGGAGCCCTCGACGCCGGTGAACTGCTTGGCGGTGTAGGTGTTCTGGGACAGGAACTGCTGGATGCGGCGCGCACGTGCCACGACGATCTTGTCCTCTTCGCCGAGCTCGTCAATGCCGAGGATGGCGATGATGTCCTGCAGTTCCTTGTTCTTCTGGAGGATCTGCTTGACGCGGACAGCCGTGTCGTAGTGCTCCTGGCCCACGTACTGCGGGTCAAGGATGCGCGACGTGGAGGTCAGCGGGTCAACGGCCGGGTACAGGCCGCGGGATGCGATTTCACGGGAAAGTTCCGTGGTGGCGTCCAAGTGCGCGAACGTGGTGGCCGGGGCCGGGTCGGTGTAGTCATCAGCAGGCACGTAAATGGCCTGCATGGACGTGATCGAGTGACCCTTGGTGGACGTGATGCGCTCCTGCAGGAGACCCATCTCGTCAGCCAGGTTCGGCTGGTAACCCACGGCGGACGGCATGCGGCCCAGAAGCGTTGAAACTTCGGAACCTGCCTGCGTGAAGCGGAAGATGTTGTCGATGAAGAGCAGCACGTCCTGGTTCTGCACATCGCGGAAGTACTCCGCCATGGTCAGGCCGGACAGGGCCACGCGAAGACGCGTTCCCGGCGGCTCATCCATCTGGCCGAACACTAGGGCGGTGTCCTTCAGGACGCCTGCCTCTTCCATTTCTACCCAGAGGTCGTTGCCCTCACGGGTACGCTCGCCAACACCGGCGAAGACCGAGGTACCACCGAAGTTGCGGGCAACACGGGTGATCATTTCCTGGATCAGGACGGTCTTGCCGACACCGGCGCCGCCGAACAGGCCAATCTTTCCACCCTTGATGTACGGGGTGAGAAGGTCGATGACCTTGATGCCGGTTTCCAGCATCTCGGTGGAACCTTCGAGGTCCGCAAAGTTCGGAGCCTTGCGGTGGATGGGCCAGCGCTCGGTGATTTCGAGCTCATCCTCGGTAACATCCAGGGGCTTGCCCAGGACGTTGAAGATGTGGCCCTTGACGCCGTCGCCAACGGGGACGGAGATCGGTGCGCCGGTGTCCTTGACGGCTGCGCCGCGGACCAGGCCGTCGGTGGCCTGCATGGAGATGGCGCGCACGAGGTTGTCGCCGAGGTGCTGGGACGTTTCGAACGTAATGGTGCGGGTCTCACCGTTGAGCGTCAGCTCGGTGGTCAGCGCGTTGTAGATGGTGGGGATTGCGTCAGCCGGGAATTCGACGTCGACAACCGGGCCGATGACACGGGCGATACGGCCGGTGGCACCCGAGGCTACGGAATCAGATCCGTGCTCGACAGTTTGGGCAGTCATCTCTCTCACTTCACTCAGTTAGATGGCGTGTGGACTAAGTTTGCTTCTGGTGGAACTACGCCTGGAATCGTGCTGGAGCTAGGACGCGCTGAGCGCGTCGGCACCGGCCACAATCTCGGACAGTTCCTGGGTGATCTCGGCCTGGCGGGCGTTATTGCGAAGTCGCGTGTACTTCTTAATAAGGTCGCTGGCGTTGTCCCCGGCGGACTTCATTGCGCGCTGGCGGGCGGCAAGCTCGGAAGCGGCTGCCTGAAGCATGGCTGCGAAAATGCGCGACTCGATGTAGCGCGGCAGCAGTGCGTCAAGAACCTTTTCGGGCTCGGGCTCGTATTCGTAGAGAGGCAGCAGCTCAGTCTCGGACTTCGCTTCTTCCTCCACCACCTCCAGCGGAAGCAGGCGGATCACCGTGGGTTCCTGGACAACCATTGACTTGAAGCGCGTGTAGACAATGTGGATCTCGTCCACGCCGCCGTCTTCGTAGTCGGTGTTGAAGTCATCAAGAAGGGCCCGGCCGATTTCGCGGGCGGTTTCAAAGTCCGGTGCATCGGTATTTCCGGTCCAGACACGCGCAGATTCGCGGTCACGGAAGTCGTAGTACGCCTGCGCCTTACGTCCCACCAGGTAGGTCTTGACCTCTTTGCCCTCTTCACGGAGCAGTTCGGCCAAGGATTCGCTTTGCTTAAGCACACTGGCGGAATACGAACCAGCAAGACCACGGTCGGAGGTCAGGATCACCATGGCTGCCCGGCGGATGTTCTCCGGCTCGGTAGTCAGCGGGTGGTCGATTTCCGACTGGGACGCCACAGCAGAAACGGCACGGGTGATCGCATTGGAGTACGGCAATGACGCAGCCACACGGGTGCGTGCCTTTCCAATGCGAGAGGCAGCAATCAGCTCCATCGCCTTGAAGATCTTCTGCATCGACGTCGTCGAAGCGATCTTCTGACGGTAGACCCGAATTTGGGCTCCCATACTTTTCCTTTCAGTTCCTAGCGTTCTACTAGGGGCTAAGGCAAAGGCCTAGGGTTCCGCGTCCGGATCCCTGAGGGGCCCGGACGCGGAACTACAAAGGCGTTAGCGCTTCTGCTTGACGATCTTTTCCTGGTCAACAGCGTCTTCGCCCAGGGCGGAGTGCTCTTCGTGGCCGGCAGCAACCATGTGGTTGTCGCCTTCGCCGAAGAACCCTTCCTTGAACGCGACTACGCGCTTCTTGAGTTCATCCACAGTGGAATCCTCAAGCTTGCCCGTCTGCGCCAGGGTGGTCAGCACCGAAGTGCTGTGCTTCAGGTGGTCGATGAACTCGCCTTCAAAGCGGAGCACATCTTCCACGGGAACATCGTCCAAGTAGCCGTTGGTGCCGGCCCAGATGGAAACAACCTGCTCTTCAACGGGGTACGGAGCGTACTGACCCTGCTTGAGGAGTTCCATCAGGCGCGCACCGCGGGTGAGCTGCTGACGGGTGGCTGCGTCCAGGTCCGAAGCGAACATGGAGAATGCCTGCATGTCGCGGTACTGGGCCAGTTCCAGCTTCAACGTACCGGAGACCTTCTTCATGGCCTTCTGCTGAGCGGCACCACCGACGCGCGACACGGAAATACCGACGTCGACGGCGGGGCGCTGGTTGGCGTTGAAGAGGTCCGACTGCAGGAAGATCTGACCGTCGGTGATGGAGATGACGTTGGTCGGGATGTAGGCCGAGACGTCGTTGGCCTTGGTCTCGATGATGGGCAGGCCCGTCATCGAACCGGCGCCGAGGTCATCGGACAGCTTCGCGCAGCGTTCCAGCAGGCGGGAGTGCAAGTAGAACACGTCGCCCGGGTATGCTTCGCGGCCCGGCGGGCGCCGGAGCAGCAGGGATACGGCGCGGTAGGCTTCAGCCTGCTTCGACAGGTCATCAAAGATGATCAGGACGTGCTTGCCGCCGTACATCCAGTGCTGGCCAATGGCCGAACCGGCGTAGGGAGCCAAGTACTTGAAGCCTGCGGGGTCCGACGCCGGCGAAGCAACAATGGTGGTGTACT